>JAFRKJ010000037.1 GCA_017431785.1 Bacillota bacterium
CCCATCTTCTCGTCATCTCCGCTCTTAGCAGGTTCAACACACTGATACAGAGTCGGTGAAGGGAAGTGAATTTTAGGGAATTTGATAATGTTTGCCTTCTCACAGAGTGTATCACCTGTCTTAGTGTTCTGGAGCTTACCGATTGCAACGATATCGCCAGCAACAACTTCCGGTGCATCTTCCTGGTTCTTTCCTCTTACGAAGAACAGAGATCCAAGTTTTTCATCCTTTTCTGAATTAGCATTGTAGATCACCTGTCCTGCCTTGATTGTTCCGCTGATGACCTTAGCCAGTGAAATCTTGCCGAGGAAGGAATCTGCCAGAGTCTTGAATACCAGTACGGCTGGCTTACCAGCAGCGTCAACCGGTACTTCGATTTCTTCATCCTTGCCGTCAACTGCAGGGTATGGTTCGTGATCTGCAGGCTTTGGTACAAAATCTATAAACTGCTGCAGTACTTCCTGGATTCCATCGCCTGTGAGGGATGAACATGTGAATACAGGAACGATGTCGCCGGTTCCGATACCCTTTGACAGACCCTTTGCAAACTGCTCGTCAGTCAGCTCCATGTTTTCGAAGTAGTATTCCATGAGCTCTTCGTCAGTTCCTGCGATCTCTTCTTCCAGAGATTCTCTGTCGTCCAGTGTAACTACGGATGAACCGAACTTCGCCTTGAGCTGTCCAACCAGTTCATCAAGATTTACGTTATCCTTGTCGATTTTGTTGATCAGGAAAAATCTAGGTACTGAGAACTCCTTGCATGAATCCCATGCCTTTTCTGTTCCTACCTGGATTCCTGATGCAGCGTCAACGAGGATTGCTGCAGCTTCCACTGCTCTGAGTGCTGAATTTACTTCGCCTACGAAATCGAATGATCCCGGAGTGTCAACGAAGTTGATCTTTACCTTGTTGTATTCAACAGGTACTACTGAGCAATTGATGGAGTAGCCTTTTTCAATTTCCATTTTGTCATAGTCGGAAACTGTCTGGCCGTCTTCAACTTTACCCAGTCTTGAGATAACGCCTGTTGCCAGAAGTGCAGCTTCCAGGAAAGTAGTTTTTCCACAGCCGCCGTGTCCTACCAGCGCGACGTTTCTAATGTTTTCGCTTTTATAGCCCTTCATTAATGAGACCTCCCTAAAAATTATATTGACTATTTCGTGTATGCCCGCGCATACGCAATTAGTATAACATTCAGGGGAGTCTATATCAATCAGTTTTTTGCGACTCTTCTGCCCTCGTTTGCTGCACATCAATCTTAGTCTGGTCAGTTCTTCCAGTCATGATCCCGGCGACCAGCAACCGTCCTTTCCCTCCTTTGACATGATAGGAACATGTGGAAAGAACAATTGCGCCTTCGGACTCATATTCTATATCCATTGCCTGTACTGCTCTGCGTTTGCACTGATCCAAAAAATCACGCAGCTCCTCTGCTGAACTTATGTACTGACAGCTGGCGTAGTTCCACTCATCTATGCTGGTTTTGCTGCAGCAAATAATGTTATATGTGCGTTTTTCGGCTGACTGACCACTATCTTGTATGACATAAAAGTGTATCTTTCTGTTACGGTGGAAACAATCCTGTTCTTTGAACTTATGAAGCGGATTCAGCATTGTGCCGTACATCCACATGTTATGTCCGTATATCAGCGTACATATACACTCACTACTCCAGTCTTCCTCCACAAAGAGACTGCCGGATGCATTACGTTCCTTTTTGAAGTTTCTGTGCAGATATTTCTCACCTCTCATCACAGGATAGTTTATGCTGGTTCCTTCGATTTGAAGCCAGCCTACCATGTCCTGATTCTCCCGATACTTATCCAACAGATCCATTCCTTCCCAATATCTCTGCTCCATTGCATTCTCCAGCCGCGGCATACCGGATAAACACAGAATCAGCGAATCAGTTATAAAAAGGATGATCAGAACAACCAACAACCCAGCTATATTCCTTTTGCGTTTTCTCATTATCCTTTCCTGCAATTTATCTATACACAACAACAATCGAATGATTTGCCCCAATGCTCCGGAATGTATATGACGATCTGTTCTTCGCGGTGCTCACTCTTCTCCCATCAACCTGAACATACTTAAGCGTTCTTCCCTCTGCCGGAGTATAGTTTACTCTCACGTTCTGCCCCGCCATATATGTGTTGCCGAGGCTTATCGTCCCATTGACACAGCTTGTTTTTATGGTGAATGTATTGATGCTGCATACTATGTGAATCGAATTGCGAAGGTTCTTGCCTGACACTATATGACCGTTGAAATCTTCATCTGACAGAATCCCCTTTTTCCATTTCTCACCCTGCGCATCGGAGGCCTTGATCTGTTTTTTTACTTTGCTGGTAAGTCTTTTATGAGAGCCCCATATTACACGTGTTCCATTCCCGATATTTCGCTGCGTTCCTCCGTCAAAAGCAAGAGGATCACCATCTGCGTTTCTTCCCATATAAATGAACGTATGTCCTGAACGGCATACAATGTCTCCATATCTTATCCTGCCACTCCTGACAAGGCTCCTGAGACTTTTATGTGGGTAGGTGATTTTCAGCTTGCTTGAATTCTTTTTCAGTCTTCGTACCGTACTATTCGGTTTGGATGACATATTGGAACTGAGCCAGATGTTTCCGCTTCCGTGAGACAGCACTCCTGTTCTTTTCAGCGATACTGTCGGGAGTGTAATACAGCTTTGTGTGTTTCCGCTCCTTCCTGTCCTGCCGCTCCAGTCACCTTTGCTATCTGCCCAATATTTCCCCGGTCTGGATAAACTGTATCGTCTCCCGTTAATTTGAAAAAAAGTGTCGATTAGTATATGTTTCCAGGGCGCAAGCGCCGCAGCTCTCCCTCTGAAAGAGGGAACGCTTACTTTGATTGTTTTTGAAACAGGACTGACCTCTTTATTACCGCTTTGTGTTATGGTAATCGTTGCTGTTCCTGGTCCGTTTGCTTTCATCACTCCTTGCTGGTCAACAGAAATCACCGCCGGGTTGCCGGAGGAATACCGCAGCGTAAGCCCTGATGATGCTTTTGCATCCAGTGATCTCGTACCTCCTGTTTCCGGAAACGTAAACGCTGAAATCGAATATATGATCTGGCTGGACCGTTTCTTTTCTCTTACTTTGTTCTGCACTGTTGAAGCAGACGCTGGATGTGAAGAAGGGACAACCGAAGCAGAAGTGCTCCGCGTATTCTGTGTGCTCCGCGTACTCTGCGTATTGCTATTTGCGCTTTCACACAGCCACTTGCCATAAAGATTGATGCTGTACTTTCCATTGATAAGAGCTGGTTTCAGCTCTGTTGTCTCCATGCCCGGCTTATAGATTTTCCCCAAACAGTTGATATTCGTATACCATCCTTTGAAGGTATAGGTTGTCGTTTTATTACCTGCTTTTCTGATGTAAACAGTTGTCGATACAGACGCAGGCTTGATCTTCCATCTTCCGCCAACAAGTGTCCCTGTGGTCGGTTTCGGTACTCCCTCCGGATTATCAGACGAAGTATAGTAGTAGTTCACTGTACAAAAAGTGGCTGCCTGAGCAAAGGAACAGAAAGCCGGCACTGCAATGAACAGTGCCAGCAAAACCATCAGTGTATTTTTGATCATATCCTTCCCGCCCTTCTGAGGAATCTAAGTACCAGATATATAGCAGCAAGTGGAAGAGCGCCCACTGGAAGCAAAAGCATCCACGGTCCGCTCTGTCCCGTCTGTGGAACATCGAAGGATACTGTCTGTGCCTTGTTGTTGATATCTCTATGACTTATTACAACTGTCTCAGATACCCCATCCTCCGATTCGTTCACAATGGAGCAGACTTCGAAGGCAACCGCGGTCTTTCCTTTCAGCGCCTTGGCATCCACCGGAAACTCCATCATGACAGATCCGTTCTTTCTGTCAGGAACAAACTCCATCTGGGAGGTGAAATCTCTTCCATCGACAATCAGTTCTTTTCCAGTTGCTTTGTCCATGAGCTGTCCCCGCATAATGTACTTTTCTCCCGGCAGCAGATTCCGGTATTCCACTTTATCTGATACCATATCTGTACCATTCGTCGCTGCCGTTGTTTCGATTACCGGCAGATAAACTGTCTGCTTCTCATCATTGATGTCGGAATGTTCACCGACCAGACTCTTTCCCGTAAAGAGTTGCTCGAATGCAACGGCCCCTTTTCCTCCCAGCTCAGATCCATCAAAGGTGAATTTCAGTTCGACCGTCCCTGAGACCAATTCCACTTCGCTCTGTGTTTCCTCTTTTAGTTCTTCTCCTTCCGCTGCAAAGACAGGACCTTCCAGTCCTGCTTTGAATCTGACTGTCGATGTGATTTTACTGCCGCCTGACAGCAGAGGTTTCCCTGTTTTCTTATCCATCAATGTCCCTTTGATTTCGTATATCTTTCCGGCGATGACATTTGAATAATCAACTGTATCTGTAATCGTGATATAACTATCAGCTTCTGTGATTGGTTTCCCTGTATCATCGGCCGCTGCCTCTGTTTCCACCTGCGGAAAATAGATAGTCTGCGCTTCATCTTCAATATCTTCATGTGAGGCTACGACGGTGATGACTCCATTGACTCCTGTGAGCGCAGGATCCACCAGCTGTTCCATTGCAACAACTTGTTTCCCATCCAAAAGCGATGCATCAAAACAGAATTCCATGTTGACTGTTCCATTCTCTGTTTTTGGAATAAACTCTTTCTGCGCAGTCACTTCATTTTCTTTTGCATCCTTTACGATTTGAATTTCCTCTGCATCACGTTCGATCTCTTCCACGGTTCTGTTCTTATCATGTTTCAGTGCGAGAACGCCGCTGATAAGATATTTATGCCCGGGACAAAGATTGCTGTATGAAACAGTATCAACAATGGTAACCATCCCATCCGCATTAGACATTTGATTCTTTGTCGCCCTGTCGACTGCTGATGTGGAAATCTCAGGTGCTGCATTTTCCATTACCAGTTTCTGACCGTCCTCAAAGACAAATGTATGGTCAACGGATGCCGCGTATCCTGCCGGTGCTGTCACCTCTTTTATAGTGTAGCTTCTGCCTTCCTTGAGTCCGCGGATCACGGCATAGTTATAATCCGTTTCCTCTTCCTCCCTTTTGACTTCATCACCTTCGGTTGCATTTGTACCTGTCTTCAGTCCGCTGTTTTCGTCACACCGCAGCATTTCGATTTCCGCCTGACCAAAATCATCAAGAACCAGTCTGAACAAAGCCAGTTCTTTCTTATCCTCATACAGTGCAAAGACAGCATTATTCAGAAAAATCCGGGACTTTTTATCCACCTTGGTCAGGTACAGGCTTTTCAGCGGAACATTATTGAAGCTGACTTCTATGTCTTCCGTTTCGTCACCGGTTATCATCAGTTTCTGCGCTGGTACGTGATAGCCGTCCAGCTTGTTGTTATATT
The DNA here is from genome assembly GCA_017431785.1 of Bacillota bacterium. Classification (GTDB taxonomy): domain Bacteria; phylum Bacillota; class Clostridia; order Peptostreptococcales; family Anaerovoracaceae; genus Lentihominibacter. Next base: position 5,418 of record JAFRKJ010000037.1, read on the forward strand.
CGTATTGATCAGAATCGAAATCCGTCTCTGAAATCACATATTCCCCTGCATACAGTTTTCCGAAATCGATACGTCCCTCCTCATCTGTCACTGCACTGCAATCGATTTTTTCCCCGCTTATATTCTGCCCTTCAAGCCGGAATGTTATTCCCGAAACGATTCCGTCATCACTGTTCTTCACAAGGTGCAAACCAGTCCACCTGGCTATGTTTTCAAAGGAAAAAACAAAAGCAGCAAATCCATCTTGCTGCTTTATCTCTTTGACCTGTGTCTGAGGCTGTCTGTACTTAGCTCTTTGCGCGTCCGTCATCACCTCAGAAACCATAAATTTACCATATGTGATTCCTTCTTTCAGTTCTTCTGTTGTCCCATCCTGACCAGTCTCAACAATCACCTCTGTGTTCCCGGTGGGCTCACCGTTTTTTATCTCCTGATATGCCGTAGCTGCTCCAAACCAATCAAAGCAATTGTATGTCAGGTGATATCCGTTTTCTGTGCTGCTCTTCTGTTCCTTGTTGCTGATCTGCCTGTTGAGATCTGTTACATATCCTGCCTCGTCACCCGTTTCACTTCCTCCGGAGTATTTGACCGGAAGAAGATTGACTCTCACCTTCGCACTGACATTAATATCTGCAGCATTGATTTCTTCAAAGGACTCTCCGGAAAGCAACGCTCTGATACTTGCTTCGGTTTTTTCAGCATCTATCGTCTGTTCTTCATCAGCATCGGATGCCTGTGTGTCTTCTTTGTCTTGTGTATCTTCTTTACCTTCTGTTTTTTCTGTTCTAACAATATCCTCACTTTCTTCATTCTCCACGAATGCCACATCAAAAGGAACATCAACTTTTGCCCTATAGGTTTTGCTTTGGTCTGTTATGATGGTTCCTTTTTTGATCTTTGGGTCATTGATGTCGTCTATGCTCTTCAGAAAAGCCAAAATACTTATACCCGTTTCCCCTTTATACTCCAACGTATTGCTGAGAGTCACCGTTTTGCTCCCTGTCTCCATACGGGCGGCCGCTTCATTCAGCTCGTTGATATCTTTTTCTGAAACACTCCACCTTCCAATCTGATAGAGTTCCTCATCATAATCCGACAGGACAACATCTGCTTCCTCTAATACTTTTGCCGACGTCATCACACCCTGATTATAGAGCTGCCCGGTGACCTTGAATTTGAAACCTGCTGCAGCACCACCGTCGTTTGTGGATTTGCTGATGAGCAGCGTACCTGATGAAGGCACTTTATTTTCTCTTTCAAAGGTGTATGTTCCACCGATTTTTACTGTTGCTCTCTGCATACCAGTCACATCGATCAGATCTGTACTGTCCGGCAGAATCTCCTCGCACCTGTAGGTTCCCTCAATCACATTGATGTCTGCTTCTCCAGTGTTTTTGTCTGTAACTGCTTTATACACAATACTCTGATTCGCTGTATTTGTTAATTTGAAAGAAAACGCCAAATCCCCGGAATAGTCCCCGGTTACTTGTTTCCTGATATGCACCTTTCCCATTTGCGGACTGTCTTTCGCGGAGATGGTCCAGGTCTGTCCGCTCGTAAGCTTCTTGGTGTATGTCTGAGTGTTCAGTTTATACCATTTGTTGGTCTTCGTTTCCTTCACGGTATAAGTACCTGTATCAAGCGTCAGTTTATTGGTTGTCCCATTGGCTTTGCAAGTGAGTTTACCAGCCAGTGAACCACTGCTGTTATACACAGAGTATTCAATCCCTGCGAAGCTATAACCGCTTCCTGCTGCCGTTGAAAAAGCATTTGTAGATGTCTTTTTTAGGGTGATATACACTGGTGGGTTCATCTTATATGCAATAAAATTCTGTGCTCCGTTTGTCGGATTGCAGAAGTAGCATTCAAATCTGTTCGGCACCGATACGGAAGAAGGCATAGCATTGATAAATTTCTTCACTTCTGCAGGTGTTGCTGGCCATAGCTTTGTCGTACCACTCTCCCATGAAAGTGCTCTTCCCAGCAAAAACCCATTCATGTTGGTTTTGCCCAGATATCCCTTCTGATAACCATAGTAATACATCAGTTTTGTTCTAATATCTGTATTGCTCAGTTTCGTAACCGTCGCCTTGCCTGTTTTCGCATCGGTGCCGGCCTGAGCGCATGAACCCTTTAATCCAAGAGCGCTGACTGTGAACGTTGTGATATGAACTGTATGCCCTTTTATTTTTGCCGAAGGTCGGCTCATGGTGTATGAATACTCTGTCGCAGCTACTACATCATCTGTGTAAAACACCAATCCGGCCGGAATCGTGATAACTGTGACAGCCATCATGAGAAATACGGCCAATAGTTTCTTCCTGATTCTTCTCATTTCTCTCATCTTTCCTTTCCTTTTCTTTTCACTGTTCTATGTGATACCCCTTTCTAAAATACAAAAAAGGACCCATTTGGATCCTTTTCAGACTTTTTGTTGTACCGATTCTACCATAGGGATTTTTTTGAATCAAGACCTTTTTTTGGTAATTCAGTATTTTTTTACTAATCCTCTGTGGTGCCATTATGCACGCACTGATCTGAGGCCACCAGCATAGCCGCCATTTCCAGGAACAAACTGATGAGTTTTTCATTCTTTCTTGTCCAGTGAAAAGACATCATCTGTTCATATTTGTCCGGCAGATATTGACTGATTGCATACATGATTGCATATACATCATACATCCTGTCAATCAGCTCACTGCTGCGGCCGCCATAAACTTTACTCTCTAACCTTGTCATCTGTTGTCCGTCCCAGGACTCCCCTCTGATCAGTATCTCATCTGCCAGTTCCTCTGTTCCTATTGTATCCTCCCAATACATTTCCCTTCCGTCTATCGAGGTGTTTCTCCGGTCTCCGACCCCTACCCGCTCGCAAAATTCCTCTAGCGCATCTATATAAATAATGCCCTGCCGACTGTCCCTGAACAGTTTCATGCTGGTGACAGCCCTCATCAGCCAGGACTCTGAAGCATCCGTGCCAACAGCAGAAGCCTGCTCCAGATAAGACATGATTTTCCTGATTACATGAATACCATCCCCTGTAAAACTATATAAATTGCCATATCGGAAGTTAAGACCGTTGTTCTCAATTGCTCTGCAGGCTCCCATCAGAGCATTCTCCGCACCTTTTTTCCTGATTTTTACACCGTTTGTTTTTGTCTTTATTCCTCTGCCAAAATACAAATCAATCACTTCGCCCCATCCCCATGGCAGACAATCCAGTAATTGTGTCAGCGCCAGATCCAGTTCGTATATATCCCATATTGCCCCGGCATTTCTCTGTGTTCTTGCGCGGCTATACCAGTCTGAATCATCACAGCAACGCTGCAGTCTCATAAGCGAGACAACATCAAAACTGTCTCTATCTCCATCCGGCTGTGCCTCGGCTTTTAGTACAAGAAGCTTCATCAGTCTGTAGCCTCCATTCCTGAAAAACAATTCGTACTCACTCTTCACTTGTTCACTGTTCATATCATTCTCCAATCTGCCCCTTATCTGCATTAAATGGTTTTATATAGTAAATATACCATTTATTTACATTCAAGGTCAAGGAAGGTTTTGCACATAAAAAGAGACTGTCGGATAACGTAGCTTGTCATCCGTTACAGTCTCATTCTTTCAGTGCTTTTTCTACTTCTTCTCGGCTGATTCCGAAGCTGTTCAGCCTGCGCAGGAAGGTTTTGCTCACGGCCATGCCGATTCCCAGTTTGTTTCCGAGTTCCCGTCTGCGCTTTGCAGCCCCCGGAGTTCCATCCAGTCCCCAGGCGAATAAATCCGCTCGTGTGAACTGGGCTTCTGTACTTGCAGTCAGGCAATGGGCTTTTTCCAGCGCTTCTATGATGCTCTCCGAAGACGCATTCTCAATGCCGATGTCTCCATCTTTCTCCGCAAGGTTTCTGTCAAGGAACGCATGCTTCGCTTCCGGATATCGCTTGGCAAGGCGTTTCCTGATCTGTTCCCCTGCCGTGTCGGGATCCGTGAAGATGATGATGCCTTTGCTTTCGTATGCCTTATCGATCACATCCCAAGTGGACAGCCGGATTCCGTAACCGTGGGTCTCAATCGTCACCGCCTCGACGCTCTTGCGAATCGCAGCAGTATCATCACGGCCTTCGACAACTATGATTTCGTGTATTTTCTTCATTGTATGTTTTTGCTCTTGATTATTTTCGTTCTACTTTCTGAGGACTCTCCAATGCCTTGCTGTAGTTCTCGGCAGGAATCAGTGTAGAGTCATCCGGATCTGTGTTGGCAGCGCCTGCAGCGCTGAGCGGATGCACGCCTTCTGAAGAGTACTTGGTGAAGACGAACTTGTTATCGTAAATCTCACATACTGTTCCCGTCAGCGTGTTGTCTGGGCTGGCTTTGCTGTAGCCCGTATAACCTGCGTTCAGATATGTGAAATTCAGTGTTTCCTTCTTGTATGTTTCTGTTGTGGTCTGATTCTTGTCGAACTCAGGAATGAGGATCGTATCACCCGGCTTCTTGAAGTAGCAGCTGCCGCCCATGTAATTATCCCAACCGCCTGAGTGGTTATGGCCGGTTATATAGATGATGTTCAGCTCATTAGCCGCTTCATTGACGACATCAAAAACAAGAGATGAATAGAGGTTGTCCCCTGTTCCGTGTCCGCTCGCTGTGCGGGCGGTGTAGTGGAGTGGCACATGCTGAGCGATGATAACAGGTCTCTTTTCCCCCTGCTCTATCAGCTTGTTCAGTCGTATCTTCATGACTTCCGCAGTGTGCGTCACTTTATAGAGGCTGCCTGATACCTCGCCCTGCTTCCAAGGGAAGTCGATTTCTGTATTATTGACATAGACCAGATATTTATCAAACTCATGCAGACCAGGCGAATTGATGGAAATGGTAAGCGGATCGTGATTTCCCTGCGTGAAAATCATATTTTCCTCTGTCAGATCCGGATAGGTCTCTCCCATGATGCCTTTGATTTCACTGATTGCCGGCTCCGGTGTAATCTCATAGTTGCTCTTGCCGCTGACATTCGAATAATCGCCGCAGAAAATCATGCCGTCGAGACTCGGCTTTTCAGCTTTTACTGCATTCAGGATTCCCTTCAGGTTGTCACTTGGAGCACCCTGCTCACCTTCCTGGTAATCCGATGCAAAAAACAGCGTTGCTTCAAGCTCAGAAGGTTCTTCTTCAACAACTTCTTCGGTCTTCTGCGCCGACTCAATCTTTTCCTGTTCCGCCTGCTGTTTCGCCGCATCCTTGAGAGCGCCGTTGACCATAACTGCGCCTGCGATCACAACTGCAACTGCCAAAGCGACCGTCAATATTCCAAGTCTTTTTTTCTTTGCCATATACTTCTCACCCCGATTCTATCGGTATTCAATGAAGCCTCATATATCTAGTCTTATACATGTATATTGTCGCATACACGCAGAGCACACCGCAACAACAACACTCTTAAATTTCGTTTAGCCACAGGTCCCCACCGCCACAGTTGGCCACGCCGCCACATCCTGCAGCCATATAAATAGCGGTGAATCGTCCTCATGGACCCATTCACCGCATCGATTCTTTTCCTGCCAAGTTAGCGCCTATGCTGTTTTCTATCTTTTTTACCTAAACGGTATAGTTTTATAAGGTGTTACAATGCCGTTTTTCTGAAAACGGCCATTTAGGCATAGTTTTCTCTCTGAAAACTATGCCGTTATTCTCTAAAACGATTGGTTCGGCATAGTCATTATGATAAAAACTATGCCATTTTCTTCTATAACAACTGTTTCGGTATAGTTGCTACATTAAAAACTATACCTTTTTCCATTTTAAGTTACATTTCGGCATAGTTCACTGTCACAGAGCCTTTATCCTACAGCCCAATCATCGTCCCTGCGAAGATGCCGTAGTAGTTGCCGAGGACATATCCCAGCGTTCCAACAAGGATCGCAGGTACGATCAGCGCATTCCAGCCTTTCGCGATGGCCATGGCAGCCGCCGTTGTTGGTCCGCCAATGTTGGCGTTGGATGAAATGATGATTTCTTCCAGGCTGAACTTCAGCAGCTTGCCGAAGACAAAGGAAAACAGCATGTTCACAAATACGATGATCGCGCAGAACAAAAGCAGCAGCGGCGCTTTCGTCACGATCATGTATATGGATGCCGGTACGCCGATAACTGCGAAGAAGATGTGAATCAGATAGGTTCCAATCTCCTGAGCGCCTGCAATATTCCCAACCTGACGCGGGAACAACGTCGCCACCAGCATGGTCAGTGTCGTGATGATCAGATACTGGTTCCCCAACAATCCATTGATCAGCGAAAGAACAAAGTTGGACGTCGGAATCAGTGCTGCGAAGATACTGGAGACCTTGACGGACACCGCCACGATGATCAGTGATAAGGCAATACACATTGCGATGTCTTTGAGAGAGACTTCCTTCGGTGTCCAGAATGTTGCGGCACCTTCCGCACCGCCATCGCTGTTCTTGTTGAGATCATCAATAAGCGGATGTCTGTAATGCTTCAGGAAGAACTTTGATCCCGCAGCTGCGATGAGAGCGAAGAAGTACAGCGCCATCAGCAGGTTGTCCGCCACGACGGATGATGAAACAAGTTCTCCGCCAACATTGTACGCATCTGACATGGCAACCAGATTCACGCTTCCGCCAGTATACGTGCCGATCATCATCGGCAGCACAAGACCGAGGTCTGCAATTGCCCCTTTCAGCAGATTGTAAGCAACGATACCACCGGCTACTGTCCCGATGCCGCTGATGAGGTATATGATCAGCAACCTTCCGCTCTCCCTGCCGATTCGCTTGACATCTGCATTGAAGAGCAGCATCGGAATCGCCAGCGGAATGATGTAGCTCCATACGAAGTCATAGGCCGCTGCGTCGAGCGGAATGATTCCCGTGTTGGACAAGACCATGGCAAAGATGAGCGCCATAACGCACCCTGTTACTTTGGATCCGATGCGGGTTTTCTGTTCCAGATATACTGCCAGCGCGGCAATTCCCGCCAGTATGGCGAACAATGCCCATGTGTTGTCTGCACTAATCAGTGAATGGTTCATAAATTATCTCCAGTTGAACATCTATCTTTATCCGAATACTTTCTAGCCAATTTTTCCTTCATCAATCATCTTCGCCAGTTCTTTCGCGAAGTATGTGATGTACATGCCGGCGCCTGCGCGGTATGCGCCAACAGCCATCTCGCCGATGATTCTCTCTTCATCGATCCAACCGTTCTGTGCAGCCGCCTTGACCATGGAGTACTCGCCGCTGACGCTGTAAGTTGCGATTGGAATATTCGTTGCGCTTACAACTCTCTCCAGCAGATCATAGAAGGCCATTGCCGGCTTCACGATCAGGAAATCCGTTCCTTCTTCTACATCGAGGAGAGCTTCCTTCATAGCTTCCCTGCCATTGTGGTAGTCCATCTGATAGCTTTTTCTGTCACCGAAGTGCGGTGCGGAATCCGCCGCATCACGGAATGGACCGTAGAAAGCTGAAGCGAACTTAACTGCATAGGACATGATCGGCGTATTGATGAACCCGTCTTCATCCAGCTTCTCACGGATCGCAGCAACGTGTCCGTCCATCATATCGGACGGTGCTACGATATCAGCTCCTGCTTCTGCCTGGGAGCTTGCGATCTGCGCCAGCATCTTCAGCGTCTTGTCATTATCGACATACTCACCATCAAGGATGCCGCAGTGTCCGTGTGAAGTGTATTCGCACATGCAGACATCGGCGATGAACAGCATGTCAGGAAATTCCTTCTTGCCCTCTCTCAGTGCTCTCTGCACGATGCCGTCATGGGCGTAAGCCTGGCTGCCGCATTCATCCTTGTGCTCTGGAATGCCGAACATGAGAATGTTGTTGACGCCCAGATTTGCCGCTTCTTCAAGCGCATACGGCAGCTGGTCCACACTGTAGCGGTACTGCCCCGGCATGGATGGAATCTCTTCTTTAATACCCGTTCCGTCAATGGCGAAGATCGGATAAATCAGAGTCGACTTGTCCAGTCTGGTTTCTCTTACCATCTTTCTCATTGCTTCTGTTGTACGTAATCTTCTTGGTCTTACTTTCATTTCCATCTTTCTATCTTCCTTTCATTGAGATAACCAGCTGAGCGAGACTGTCCATCGTCGCCTCCTCTGACATATATGCGTTCATACCGCAGGCTTCTGCTGCGTGTTTTGTCTGTTTGCCGATGCAGGCTGCCCGTACGAGACTGAAATCCAATCCCGGATTTCTGCTGACGAACCCTCTCACCGTTGATGCACTGGTGAATACAGCGCAGTCGATTTTATGATCCTCAAAGAGCTTTTTTTCATCGACGAGATCCTGTTTCGCGTCGATCGTATCGTAGGTCGGAACATCTGTAACCTCTGCGCCTGCCGCTTTGAGTGATGCAACCAGTTCATGATTCCCTAGTGCAGCTCTTGGTATCAGAATGCGGTCATCGCTTCCAACCAATTCCGAAAGTTCTCTCCCCAGCGTTTCACCATCGTACACAGAAGGCACAAAATCAACAATAATACTTCTGTCCGACAGCTCTTTTTTCGTTCCTGTTCCAATGGCCGCGATTTTGGCACCTGCCAGAGACCGTATGTCCCTGCCGGCTTTCTTCAGCACATCGAAGAATACTCTGACGCCCGTCGGGCTGGTGAAAACGATCCAGCTGTAGGATGCCATCTCACCCAAAGCCGATTCAAGACCGCTCTGATCTTCTCTTGCCACGGTCTCAATGGACGGCAGTTCCAGCACTTCCGCACCGAGATTTCTGAGCCGCGCCGCCATGCCTGATATCATGCCCCGCGGACGTGTCACGATCACGCGGCTTCCCGCCAGCGGCAGTTTCTCATACCATGCAAAGGCATCAGCCAGGCTGCAGACTTTGCCCACGATGATGATAGCCGGCGTCTCTACGCCTTGTCGTTTCACCTCTTCTTCCAGTGTGCCGACGGTCGCAACGACACGCTTCTGCCCGGCCGTTGTTCCCTGCTGGAGCACCGCAGCCGGCATATCCGGATCCATACCCGCTTCCAGAAGTCCGCCGCAGATGAACGGCAGTCTGGCGATTCCCATGAGGAACACCAATGTTCCTTCCGTGCGGACCAGCGCTTCGTAATCAATGTCTTCAACAGAACCTTTTCTCTTGTGTCCGGTGATGATGTGCAGCGATGAGGTGAAGTCTCTGTGGGTGACCGGGATGCCGTTGTAAGCCGGCACCGCGATCGGTGATGTGATGCCCGGTACTACTTCATAAGGAACATCGTTCTCCGCCAGAAGTTCCAGCTCTTCTCCGCCTCTTCCGAACAGGAACGGATCGCCGCCCTTCAAGCGAACCACTTTCTTGCCTTTGAGCGCCTCCTCAAGCAACACCTTGTCGATCTGCTCCTGCGGCATGGTGTGATTTCCGGAGCGCTTGCCGACGCTGATACATTCCACATCCTTCGGAAACAGCGAAAACAGCGAATCCCCAATCAGTGCGTCATAGACGATCACGTCTGCTTCCTTTATGATTTCTGTTGCCTTGACTGTGAGCAGTCCGATGTCTCCAGGGCCTGCACCTACCAGCCATACCTTTCCTGTCTTCATTCGTACCGCCCTTTCATTGTCTTTGCCAGCGCAATGCCCAGCTCTTCTGCTTTGTCCGGAGCACCGCTGGCGGACTCTCTGTGCCATCTGCCTGTGACGTCATCGTAGTAGAGCCCTTCGATCGTCAGCTCATCCTCACCGCATACTGCAAAGGCAGCAATCGGCGATGAGCATCCTCCATCGAGCCATCTGACGAAGGCTCTCTCCGCCAGTACTTCACGCTCGGTTTTGATATCGTTGTATCCTGCAACCCAGCTGTAGTCTTCTCCTTCTCTTCCCTGCACCGCCAGGACGCCCTGTCCTGCCGCCGGCAGAATCTCTTCTGGTTCGAAGTATTTGTAAATCCTATCCTCCAGACCGAGACGAATCAGTCCCGCCGCAGCCAGCACCAGGGCACCGTACTGTCCTTCATCCAGTTTTCTGAGGCGTGTCTGCACGTTTCCTCTGACGCTCTCCACCCTTGCCTGCGGATAGAGCTTTTCGATCTGGATCCGCCTGCGGAAGCTGGAGCTTCCAATCGGTTTGCTGAAATCGATTTCCTCAGCACCTTCCGGCAGCACCAGTACATCTCTTGGGTCTTCCCGCTTCGAAAAAGCAATGACCGGGAGTTCCTCCGGCACTTCCATCGGCAGATCCTTCAGGGAGTGAACGGAAATATCGCTGCGTCCATCGATCAGCGCGTGGTCCAGTTCCTTAACAAAGAGTCCCTTGCCGCCGATCTTATCCAATGTCTTGTTGAGGATCTTGTCGCCTGTCGTCTTCATGGTGACGAGTTCGTATTCGATTCCTTTCTCCATGAGATACTGTCCGACCATCTCGCTCTGGATCACTGCGAGTATGCTTTCTCTTGTTCCGATTCTTACCGGTTTCATATGCCTTCCTCCGTCAGAACTTCCTGTATGCGTTCACGCACTCTGCGTGCTTTTTTATGATCTTTCCCAGATGCGCTGACACCGATAATCGTCTCACCCTGCATGACGATTCCCGGGAAATAAAAATCGCAGAGATTCTTGTCGCTGGACACGTTGACAGTGATACCCCTTTCCCTGCAGGCCACAGCGATATCCGCATTCAGCTCCTTATCATTCGTAGCCGCAAAGACAATATCGCGTCCTTCGAGATCCTCTTCTTCAAATTCTCGCATGATCCAGCTGACCTCTCCTGCTTCCGTCAGTTCGAGGATGCTGCCATCCGCTTCTGGTGCTACCACTGTAATCCTGTCCGCAAAAGGCTCCAGTGCATGGATTCTTCTGGATGCGATGGCTCCTCCTCCAACAAAGAGAATGTCTTTATCATTCAGATCCAAAAAAAGTGGAAAATATTTTTTGCCTTCTTGTTTGTCTGTCACTGTTTCTTCCTCCTCTTCAGAACCAGATTCAGTACGCCGCCCACGATGATGATGATCAGGGCGATGTAGATGACCCTCTTCGCCGCTTCCTGCGGAACCTTCGTTACTGAATTGATCGTGTCTTCATAAAAAGTCAGCTCATACTCTATCTCAACGGGATCGCCCATCGCCGTCGTATCTGCGATCACACGGATCGGTTGGTCGAATACGGCGACCGGAATAGTGAACGTGGAGTTGCCTCCATCCGTCGACTCATTCTCATATTTGATCCCGCTGATTTTCATGTAGTCATAGTGGGAACTGCTCCACAGCAGTCTTGCATAGGCTTTGCCGTCCTTGACGATGAACCATGTTGGCGAGCTGACGGATGCCCTTCCGGAACCGCCGATCATATTCACTTCGATGGAATAGGTGTCGTCCTCCATTTTGACTGCCGCAGGAATCAGCGCGTTAAAACTGTTCTGCTGAGTACTCTCGGCTGCGTCCTGTTTGGCTGCACTTCCGCCGTCTTTATTTTCATCATACTGCTCAACTGCCTTGTCGATTAAATTGTAATCAGGCAGCTCGATTTTCAGCGCGCCCTCCGGCAGACTGGATGCGTCGATCAGGATGTTTCTGTCGTACCACTGCTCTTCCTTTTTGCTGAAGGCGGCACAGGCAATCGGCGCGTTCAATGCTTCAATCGGTATGGTGAAGCTGCCTCTGTAGTCCTTCTCATCGGCGAAGATGTAGTCGTCCTTTGGCGCCTTTGCAGCGTCTTTCGCCTTGCCCATATAGACGCACTCATAGCTGATGCTGTCAATGGTCAGCACGGCCTTCATCTTGTTTCCTTTGACGGTAAGGTCACAGGAATAAATGCTGAAAAAGCTGGAGCTGCTTTCGGCTTTCACTTCGTACTCGCCGTTTTTGATACTTGCCCCGTAGATCGGCGTCATACCGTACTTGCCGACATCCTTCATCTCTGCCATCTCAGAGCTGCCGGCAACCTGGTCGTACCCTTCGGCCGCATGTATATCGTCAGGGCAGAATACCGTAACTGACACGGCAAGAAGCGCAGCGAATAATACGACTGCGATCATCTTCCCTATGGAATTGTGCCCTCTGTTTTCTGCCATTGTTTTCTCTTCTATAATCTATATTGATTCCGTCTGAATTGATTCAGCCTGATCTATATTGTTTCTGCCTGCGCAGCGTGTTCTGCAAACAGATCCTGAATCTGCGCATATTCTCCAAGCCCCTTAAGAATCACTTCTGTCTGATAGCCTTCCCCGTTAAGTATGCTCCTCCAGGAATCCTCCTCACCTGCCAGATCATTGATGGCGTGATCTCCCGCTACGATCATGAGCGGTGCCAGGACCACCTTCCTGTATCCGGATCTCTCCAGCAGCGCTTTCGCATCTTCAAAGGATGGCGTTCCTTCTACGGTACCGACGAAGACATTGCTGACTCCTGCTTTTGCGAAGCTCTCCTGCAGTTCTTCATACACAGGTACGGGATGTTTCTCCGATCCGTGTCCCATGAGCAGCAGCGCTCGATCTTCCTCGCTGTCTCCCATGCACATCTGCGGCATCAGATGCGCAACGGCGTCCCTGTCTTCAGCCGTAAAGAGCAGCGGTCTTCCGACAGCAATCCGTTCGAATCTGTTCATGTATTCGCGGACGATTTTCATCATGCGCTGGTTCTCATAGCCATCAGACAGATGGGTCGGCTGGACGATGACATCCCTGACGCCTTCCTCTGCCAGCTTTTCAAATGCTTCCTCCGGCGTATCCACAGTCAGGCCTTCCGTCTTCGCCACTTTCTTGATGATAAAATTACTGGTCCATGCCCGACGCACGATCCGATCCGGAAAACGCTCCGCCAGTTTCTGTTCAATGGCGCCGATGGTGCGTTCCCGCGTCTCGGCATATGAAGTTCCGAAGCTCACTACGAGCAGTGCTTTCTCTGTCATATCTACAAATTCTTTTTCTTATATACAAAAGCAACAGAAATCGCTGAGAATACTGCCAGATAAACAAGCAGCACGATCCAGCCGAATACGCCTGTAGACCCTCCGGCCGATACGCTTCTGATCATCTCGCACGCCTGTGACAGCGGCAGCAGTTCCACCACCTGACGGATACCCATCGGCATCTGATCGGTCGAGAAAAACGTATTGCACAAAAACGACATCGGCATGATGATGTATGATGTGAAACGCGGCGCGTCTGTATAGCTCTTTGCCAGGAATGACAGTACGAGTGCGATTGTTGAGAAGACCAAACCGTTCAGGAACATCACGAGGAAAGACCATCCGTTGAAGGTCAGGTCTGCTGCGATCGGCAGTGTGATCAGCATGATGATGCCGGCCGCGTACATTCCTCTGAGGCTTCCGCCGATGACCTGTCCCAAGATGAACTGCCACAGTGGGGTCGGTGACACCATGACCTGGTCGAGAGCTTTCTCATAGAGTCTCTGCACGCTCATGTTCTGGGCAACGGCGCTGAAACTGCCCGTCATGGTGGACATGGCGACGATGCCCGGAACCAGAAAGTTCAGGTACGGCTCACCATGGGAGGTGGTCTGGATGCCGAGTCCGAACACGATAAGATACATCAGCGGTGTGATCGTGGCCGCTAATGTGATCTTATAGAAGTCCCTTCGGAACTCTCTCCACTTTTCCCATAAAACTGCAATGATTCCCATCGGTGATGCTGCCTTTACGCTTTCTTATTTCTGTTCCAGTCCTCTGCCGATTCTGTAGACGAAGACATCTTCCAATGTTGTATTTCTCAGGGATGCTTCCTTATCAGAGCTCCTGAGGTATTCAATGGCTTCTTCTCTGGTCGGGTAGTATGAGGAGTGGAGCGTCTCATCCGCTGTCTCATCCACTGCATACCGCCCAAGCTCATTGATCAGATTGTCCGGTGTATCTATGGTGTTCAGCTGTCCTCTGTTGATCAGCGCCACGCGCTCACAAAGGGACTGTGCTTCTTCAATATAATGTGTCGTCAGGAGAATCGTGATACCTTCGCCGTGGAGCTGTCTCAGCAGATTCCACATCTGGCGTCTTGAGATGGCGTCCATTCCCGCCGTCGGTTCATCGAGCAGCAAAATCTGCGGCTCCGTCATCAGGGCTCTGCAGATCATGAGCTTGCGTTTCATTCCTCCGGAAAGGTGACGCACAACTCTGTGCCTGTAATCCAGCAGCCCCGCGAACTCCAGCAGTTCATCACTCTTCTGACGAATGACTTTCTTCGGCAGGTAGTAGAGTCTGCCCTGATACTCCATGACCTCGTCGATGGTCATATCCTGACGCATAGAGAACTCCTGGGTGATGACACTCAGTTTGCTCTTCTCCGCGGATGCTTTTCTGTCCAGCTTTTTGCCGTCGATAAAAATCTGCCCTTCCGTCGGCAGCAAAACAGTGGAGAGCATACTGATGGTCGTCGTCTTACCGGCACCATTCGGCCCAAGCAGACCAAAAAACTCTCCTGTCTCAATCGTCATGTTCAGGTGATCCACCGCCGTGAAGTCACCGAATTTTTTTGTGATATCTTTTAACTCGATCATTGTTTCGTTTTATCACTGTTGCTGTTGATGATTGCCTCTGCCGCCTTCGTGTCCTAGAGATCTCTTGCGTCTTCCTTCGCGATAATCAGTGAGAAATATCCTGCTTCATCCGGGATTTCGTCTACGCCTCTGTAGACCTTCTCATTCGGCATGCCGCAGTTCTCGACTACATTCACATACCGCCCGCTCTTTCTCAGAATTTCCTTGACCTCCGCCATATGGCTGCCGGACTTCATCAGCACGTAGTTGCCCGGCAGGCTCAGATCGTCACCGAGTTTGTGGAGCGCCGGCATGACATGCAAAGGCTCGTTCCACTCACAGAGCGGAATGCCTACTCTGGCTGCCGCCGCGCAGAAAGATGTGATGCCTGGTACCAGCTCCGTCTCATATCCGTCTTCCTCCATGATCGCCTGCAGATAGGTGAAGGTGCAATACACTGTGGAATCACCCAGTGTCAGATATACAACATTCTTGCCCTGGTCCAGATACTTCTCCATGATCTCCGCACCGGCCTTATGCTGTCTGCGGATTTCCTCCTTATCCATCTTCATCGGCATATAGATGGAAACCAGTTCCTTATCCGCCAGTTCTGGCACTGCTGCACAGGCGATTTTATATGCTACTGTTTCCTTCGGTTCCCTGCCTGGGAAACAGAATACATCATTTTCTTTGATGAGCTCTACTGCTCTCAGGGTCATCAGCTTCGGATCTCCGGGACCCACACCGACGCCGTATGCTTTTCCTTTTGCCATAGTAATTCCTCTCTCGATTTTAAATTGTTGAATGCACAATAAAAAGCATCGTCCCACCTCAGAAGACGACTATTGCTACCGGCAGTTTCCCGACTTGATCCTTAAAACCTCAGCGGACGCCTTCCCGGTTAGACCCAGTGGCTGTAATGCTTTGTTACCTGTCCGCCTCGTAGATGTCACGGTTGCTGAGACACAGTGCCGGGTTCTCACCGGCTTCCGATATGCCAACATAGCTTTGTGCGTTCTATCATATAGTGCGGTGCAGGTTCTGTCAACCTGACCCCTAGGGGGGGTGCGGCCCTTTCCCGGGTTGCTATGCCCCTGTTTTCATGTTATAATACCGCCGAATACAATATTGGACAGGTGCTGAAGTTTCGGCTTCAGATAATAGGGAAACAGGTGTAACTCCTGCGCGAACTCGTCACTGTAATCGGATGGCTTTTCGCCACTGTGCCACTGGGGAATCCTGGGAAGGCGGCGGCAAGGCAATGATCCGTAAGTCAGGAAACCTGCCTGTCTTTACATCGAAGCGCTTGTTGACGCTTCGGGCCACGAGTAACTGGCGGAACATAACAACCTAGTTGGACATAACTTGAACACGAATTGTCAGAAGGTCTTTGCTCCGTTTAGCGAAGGCCTTTGTATTCGGATCAAGTTATTTTTATTATCTAAGGAGGTTTTTGTTATGAAAAATCTTAGAAAATTCATTGCTTTGGCGCTGTCACTGGTTATGGCGCTGGGAATGATGCTGATGGTCACAGGCTGCGGCGAATCAGGAGATTCAGAAGAACCTGCAGCATCCGGTGATCCGGTAGCAGAATGTGCGGCGCTGATCGAAGCCATCCAGGTTCAGGAGAGAACGGATGAGACAGATGCGCAGTGCGAAGCTGCAAAGGCTGCATATGACGCTCTGACCGATGAGCAGAAGGAAGAGAACGAGGATGTATTCGATTACTTCGGACGCGACACAGGCGACGCTTCCGCTGACGATCCGCTCAACGGCGATGAAATCGGCGAGAACGAGCTGCTCGTAGTCAGCTTCGGTACGTCATTCAACGACAGCAGAGCAACCGATATCGGTGGAATCGAAAAGGCTCTGCAGGAAGCTTACCCTGACTGGTCAGTCAGAAGAGCATTCACTGCTCAGATCATCATCAACCACGTACAGGCCCGTGACGGCGAGAAGATCGACAACATGCAGCAGGCTCTCGACAGAGCAGTTGCCAACGGAGTCAAGAATCTGGTCGTACAGCCGACGCACCTGATGCATGGTGCTGAGTATGACGAACTGTGTGACGCTGTAAAAGAATACGAAGATCAGTTCGAATCTGTAGAAATCGCTGAGCCGCTCCTCGGTGAAGTCGGAGCAGACGCTTCCGTCATCAACGAAGACAAGACGAGAGCTGCAGAAGCAATGGTAGCAGAAGCAGTTTCCGTATCCGATTATGACTCACTCGACGCCATGAAGGAAGACGGCACTGCACTCGTATTCATGGGACACGGAACTTCACACGAAGCAAACGTTACCTATGACCAGATGCAGACTCAAATGGGCGAACTCGGATACGACAACGTATTCGTAGGAACCGTTGAAGGAAACCCTCCTGACACAGCTCTTCCGGAAGTAAAGAAGGCTGTTGAAGAAAAGGGCTACACAAAGATCATTCTCCGTCCGATGATGGTAGTTGCAGGCGACCACGCTAACAACGACATGGCAGGCGACTGGGGCGATGCTTTGGCAAACGGCGGTGAATTCGAAGTAGAAGGCGCTGACGAACCAGTTGACATCGGCGAAGGATTCGGTGCAGATAATGTAACCAGCCAGATCGAAGGTCTTGGTAGAATTGCTGACATCCAGCAGATGTACGTAGAGCACACTGGTGCAGTCATCAAATAATGAATCACCTCTTAAGAGGCACTCATAAATAAACTATTCAGGGGCGGGCGCGAAGAATCTTTCGTTCTCGCTCCTGCAGTATTCAGGATCATGATCCTAAAAACACAAGGATAATACAATGAAGAAATCTCTATTAGCAATACTGGCTGTTTTCATCATGACAGCCTTCACACTTGCGGGATGCGGTTCAGGCGCTTCCGAAGAAGCTGCGGATCCGGGAATCCCAGACGGAACTTACGTTGCCACGTTCACAACGGACAGCCCGATGTTCCATGTAAGCGAAGCAAACAACGACAAAGGCATCCTGACCGTCAAGGACGGCCAGATGACGATTCACGTCAGCCTGCAGTCGAAGAAAATAGTAAACCTCTATTATGGCTTGGCAGAAGATGCCCAGAAGAACGGCGCGGAACTGATTGAGCCGACTACGGATGAGGTCACATACAGCGATGGCTACGTGGAAGAGGTTTATGGATTCGACATCCCTGTGCCGGCCATTGACGAAGAATTCGACGTTGCCCTCATCGGCACCCACGACAACTGGTACGACCACAAAGTCAAAGTCTCAAACCCGGTTCCTGGCGATGACGTCCATGCAGGCACAGCCATCGATCTGGAAGATGGCGACTATCAGGTGGAAGTCACTAAAGAAGGCGGCACCGGCAAGGCTGAAATCGAAAGCCCAGCTGCTCTGACGGTTGCAGACGGCGCAGCCACCCTGACGGTCAAATGGGACAGCCCGCACTATGATTACATGATTGTAGACGGTGAAAAATATGAACCCGTCAACCAGGAAGAACTGGCAAATGCGGACGATGAATCAGGCGTCGGCTCCATCTTCGAAATTCCGGTTTCTGTTCTGAACGAACCGTTCAAAGTCATCGCAGATACGACTGCCATGAGCGAACCGCACGAAATCGAATATGACCTGACGCTCACTCTGTTAGAAAAATAAAAAACGGACTTAAAAGGACTGCATCACATCATGGATGCAGTCCTTTTTAATTTACACTTTTATACTCGTTCCAGCTTCCCGGCATCATCCGCCGCCTGAAGCAGAAACTCAATTCTCTTGTTTGCCGAACCAATCGGGAAGTCTGTGTCGATCACGCGGTCGCATCGTGCAACTGCATCCATTGCCTTTGCAAAGGCTTCTTCACTGATCGGTTCGAAGGCCGGCGTCGTAATCACTTCTGCCGCCAGAAGTCTTGCCAGTTGATAATCAATATCGTTCTCAGAAAGAATGCCCGCTATAAATGGGATGTTTTGCTTTTGCAGTCTGCGATACACCGGGATGCCGCTGCCGCCAGCCGAAATGACGAGCACCTTCGGCTCTGCTGCATTTGCCTCACCATCGGTGTCCCCCGTCGGCGCCGGAAGCTCGATACTTCCCAAAAGCGGATCGAAAAATCCATTGTCGATGGAATACAAATCACGAATCATCTCTTCTTCAAACACCTCTTCCGGCGTTCCGTAGCGATAGATATGATCTCCCTTGACACAGATGATCTTGTCAGAAATCTTCTCCGCCAGGTCTATTTCATGGAGGGACATGATGACGGTAATGCCCTTCTTCTTTGCCATGTTCCGCAATATGGACAGAAGTTCCAGCTTGTACCTGACATCCAGGAAGGAAGTCGGTTCGTCCAGGATGATGATCTCAGGATCCTGGCAGATGGCTCTCGCGAGCAGAACTCGCTGCTTTTGCCCGTCACTGATGGCGTTGAAGTCCTTCGGACCGAACTCTGTCGCATTGACCGCCGCCATCGCTTCGTCGACCATACGCTCATCCTCTTCCGTCAGAAGTCCCAGCTTGCCTGTGTACGGATATCTGCCGCTGGCAACGATGTCATAGCAGGTCATGAGCTCCGCCTTCAGGCGCTCTGTCAAAACGACCGCCATCTTTGTTGAGACTTCTTTCGCGGTCATCTTATGAAGATTTTTCTCACCGTACCAGACCTTACCGCTGATCAGTGAAAGCTGTCTTGTGATACTCTTCAAAATCGTCGATTTACCGGCTCCGTTCGGACCGATCAGGGTGACGATTTCTCCTTTGCCGATATCGATACAAATATCCTTTATAATTGCCTTGCCGTTGTATCCGACGGCCAGCTTGTCCATGCTGATGTAGGCATCACGTCTGTTACTCATGAGCGCTGCCTCCTTCTGCTGACCATCATGTAAATAACGACCGGTGCTCCAAACACCGCCGTAACGGTACTGATATTCAATTCTGTCGGCGCGAACGCAAGCCTTGCGATGACGTCGCAAACCATACAGAACACGCCGCCGCCCAGCATGCATCCCGGAATCACCACCAAAGGTTTCGCAGTTCCCAGCGCTCCCTTGATCAGGAATGGAACGGCGATGCCGACAAAGGAAATCGGTCCTGCAAAGGCGGTCACGCAAGCTGTGAGCAGACTCGATAATGTAATCAGTGCGAACTTGAACAATCTGATGTTGACGCCCATGCTTGCAGCGTAGTTCTCACCCATCTGAAACGCTCCAATTGGCTTGCTCATCACCATGGTCAGAACAAAACCGATGCCTACGACGAACAGACAGACTGCTACGTTACTCCAGCTCATGCCCGAAAAGCTTCCCTGGGACCACACGTGGAGATTCGCAATGTCTGAGTCCTCGGCGAAGGTGATGATGAATTCCGTGACCGCGTTACAGATGTAACCAACCATGATGCCAGCGACGAGAAGAGCCGCCATATTGTGTATCCGGAAGGATACGGCCACGATGAACATGGTTGCGATCAGAGAGCCGATGAAGGCTGCCGCGATCAATGTCACGGATGAAACATGCAGACCGTTCTGCATGAAGACAATCATCGCGATTGCGACCACCATCTTAGCTCCTGATGAAATACCGAGTACATATGGACCTGCAATCGGATTCTCAAAGAATGTCTGCAGCAGGAAACCTGCCAGCGCCAATGCACCGCCCAGGAGCATGGAAACGATGATTCTCGGCAATCTGATCGTCCAGATGATATCCAGAATCTTATCCGGGCCCTCCCGCATGAAGATTGCCTTGGCGATTTCACCGACGCCTATGTGCACATTTCCCGAGTTGATATTGATCACGATTGTCACTGCGAAAGCAGCAATCATGACCGCAAAAACGATCACACATCTAGTGCGGCGCCGGAAGTTCTCTGCATGGTATCCGCCGATAGCTGCCGGCTGATCCTGCGTATTTATTTTTGTCTCTCTTCCTTTGTTGTCGTTCATTCTTATCTCTTTTGTTTCAATTTGTTATTGCAGTTTCTGTATGTATTTCAAATCTGATGGATCATCCTCTGTGAATGCTTTGTGGAAATCGAGGATCATGTCGGCAATGATATCGGTTCTCTGATACATAGAGTCGCCTGTTACCCAGCATTTATTATCTTTTACCGCCTTCAGTTCCTTCATGATCGGATCCTTTGCCAGCAAATCGTCCATGGTCTTGACAGAACCGTCGATGCTTCCGTTATAGATGATGTAATCAGCATCTACCGCAGTTTCATAAAATGTCTCTACGGACATATCGACGGAGGTCCTATCGCTGTCGTCTTCCAGATCGGCGAATGCGTATCTTGCGCCTGCAATTTCGATCATCTTTGGAACATAGTCTGTGCTCTTGCGAACGACGACTTTGCCGTCTGCTGTCAGATAAAAGAACGCGACAGTTTTCTCTGTATTTTCAAAATCATCCAGATCTTTCAGTTTCTCCATCTGCTCGTTGAAGAAGGCATCCGCATCCTCCTGATGATCCGTCAGCACACCGTAGAGTTTGATCCACTCCGCTCTGCCCAAAGGATCTTCCTCATAACTGGACCGGTCGACCAGAACCGGAACGTCCAGCTTCTCAATCATCTCCTTGACCTCCGGCGTGTGGTAGATCATGGTGGATTCAATGGCCAGATCGCACTCTTCATCAAACAGCGTCTCATAATCCGGCGCGCTGTACTTGCCAGCGTAGATGATGTCTCCGCTCGCCATCGCTTCCCGCGGCTCGTCGAAGGACCAGTCGTTTTCCTTGATGGACGACATTCTGATGTGATCCAACGCATTGCAGGAGCAGAACATGGCCATGGTAGCCGTCGCCGCCAGATAGATTTTGTCGATTGGCTTCTGGAGCACGATGATCCCTTCCGGCACACTTTCCGGTACTTCGGCGCCTTCCGGAACGAGGAGGAACTGATCACCCTCATGGATATCGATCAGATCGTATCCCCCTTCATAATGATACACGTTGAATTCGGTCGCTTTCTGAAGTTCCATCTCTGACTCATAGGTCAGTCCGCTGATATCGGGCGCGCCGGTTTCTTCTGCTTCACTGCCGGAACCGCCGCCGCATCCTGCTAGCATCAGCACCAGCATGCAGACAGACAGTACCAGCGCCGCAAGTTTTTTGAAACTAGTCTTCATTATTTCTGCCATCCTCTCTTCATCGGGTCCACCATATCAACGGCTGAATACAGCAGCGCGTTGCAGATCGACGCTGCAACATTGCTGCCGCCTTTTCTTCCAAAAGCAACAATTGCCGGTATATCATGCTCCTCACAGATTTCGAAGAGCTCTTCCTTACTCTCTACCACATTGACAAATCCTACCGGAACACCGATAACCAGCGTCGGCTTCAACCCCTCGCGGATCATCTCCGACAAAGCAATCAGTGCCGTCGGTGCATTGCCGGAAACGAAGATACCATTTGGATACTCTGCAGCCCCGCGGCGCATGGACGCATATGCTCTGGTCGTGCCCTGTTCCTTGGCCTGCTTCATGATTTCTTCATCCGCCATGTAGCAAAAGGCCTGGGAAGAAAGCTTCTTCAGCGACGGTTTGCTGATTCCCGAAAGAGCCATGTTTGTGTCGGTGATAAAGGTACACTCCCCTTCACGGAGTGCTTCCACAACGCGTCTGACTGCGCCGTCTGTGAACTTCAGGTTCGTACCGTAATCAAAATCCGCTGAGGTATGTATGACTCTTTTGACCACAGTCATATTTTCCTCAGGAATCTCAATTCCCTTTTCTTTCAGCTCCGCTTCAATAATGCGCATACTTTCCTTTTCAATATCCGCCGGACGGACATATTCGTATTTGTTCATATCATTATCTCCTGTTTGCATCATCTGTTGTCTATGCTATCCGCTATCTCATAGCGGTCCATGATCTCATAGATCTTATCCATGTCAAGAACTTTGCGGACTTCTTCCGCCAATATGTCATACTGCTGCTGGACGTAGGTCTCGTGCGGGATGATTGTCATCTCGCCCGGATCGATGCCTTTGCGCTCAGCCAGCCACCGGATCAGTGTCTCGGTCAGTTCTCCGGTATCGAATAACCCGTGGAGATAGGTTCCGAAGACGTTGCCTTTGCAGCAGCCATCTTCTTTGCCATTACTTAAGTGACAGAACGGATCTCCCTTTACCGTACTGACGCCCATATGTATTTCATATCCGTCGAGCTGCACGCCGGCGAAAGGTTCTGCTTTGACTTCGCCCTGCACTCTCGTTCTGGACTTATCTGCTGTGAATACGGTATCGACAGGCAACAGTCCCATTCCCTTCAGGTATTCTGTCTTTCCTTCATAATGCTCCGGATTGAAGAGCTGTTCACCCAGCATCTGGTACCCTCCGCACACGCCGATGACCGGCTTGCCTGCAGCCGCATGCTTCAGAATGGATGCTTCCAGTCCGTTCTGTCTCATCCAGAGCAGATCATCCATGGTGCTCTTTGTCCCCGGAATGATGATCAGGTCAGGATCGCCAAGTTCCCTGACTTCTCTGACGTATCGGACGCCTGAGAGGGCTTCCATTTCCAGTGCGTTGAAATCTGTGAAATTGGACAGTCTAGGCAGCCGGATGACTGCAATGTCGATTGGACTGACACCGCCCGTCTTCGTCAGACGGGATGAAAGGGAATCTTCATCATCCAGATCCACATGGATCATCGGAATGACGCCGAGAATCGGGATGCCTGTCTTCTCTTCCAACATCTTCAGTCCAGGTTCCAGGATTTCAATATCTCCTCTGAACTTGTTGATGATCATACCCTCAATGCGGTCTCTGTCATCCTTGTTCATCAGGGCTGCTGTGCCGTAGAGCTGTGCGAAGACGCCGCCTCTGTCGATATCACCGACCAGAATGACCGGCGCGTTGAGATAAGATGCCAGTCCCATGTTGACGATGTCGTTGTCTGTCAGATTGATTTCTGCCGGGCTCCCTGCTCCTTCAATGACGATGATGTCATTCTCTTCGGCAAGACTCTGAAAAGCGTCCAGAACTTCCGGAAGCAGTTCTTTCTTATAGTTGTGGTATTCCATGGCAGACATTTCGCCGCGCACTTCACCGAGCACGATGATCTGGCTTCCTGTGTCACTCGACGGCTTGAGGAGAACAGGATTCATGCGGACGTCCGGCTCGATTCCTGCCGCTTCCGCCTGCATGACCTGCGCCCTGCCCATTTCAAAACCATCTCTGGTAATGTAGCTGTTCAGAGCCATGTTCTGGCTCTTGTACGGCGCCGCCTTATATCCATCCTGTTTGAATATCCTGCACAATGCAGCACAGACAACACTCTTGCCTGCATCCGACATAGTGCCTTGTATCATGATGCATCTCTTCTTCATCTATTTATTTCTCCTGTCTGCTTCATCTCCTCAAGGAGTTTCAGATTGTCTTCGTGAGTCCTCACTGCAATGCGGTACCAGCCTCTTCCGAGACCATAGTAGTTATCGCAGTTTCTGATTAGAATGCCGCGCTCCCGCATCTTCTCATCAAGACCGACCGGCCCTTTGAACAACAGATAATTCGCTTCTCCATAAACCTCAGCAATACCGATCTGTCTGAGCGCATCCTTAAGCAGCTGCCGTTCCTCCTGCACGATTTTCCGGCCTGCTTCCGCATAGTTTCTGTCTTCCAGCGCTGCTATGCCAGCTGCCTGCGCCAGACTGGAAACGTTCCACGGCGGTCCTGCTTTGGCAAGAGATTCCGCCATCTTCGCTGAAGGGCAAAGGCAATAACCCAGTCGGACTCCTGCCATCCCGTATAACTTCGTAAACGCCTTCAATATGATCAGATTGCTGTATCGTTCCAGACAGTCTTTCATCGTGTGCTGGTCTGGTTCATCCAGAAATCCGTTGAAACACTCGTCGATAACGAGCATTGCGCCCGCTCTGTGGCATGCATCCAGAATTCTCTCCAGAAGCTCTCTGTCCGTCGCGATTCCTGTCGGATTATTCGGTTCACATAGGAACACCATGTCCACTTCATCGCTGATTGCGTCTATCAGATCTTCGCCGACTTTGAATCCGTTTCTTTCTTCAAGAGGCCATCTGCCTACTTTCCAGCCCTCTGCTGCAAAGGCTTCTTCATACTCAGCAAAAGTCGGCGCCGTGATCAGCAGATAAGGATCCTCGCAGGTCCTCGCCGATTTTGCAAGTCGGTAGATAATATCTGCCGCACCGGCTCCGCAGAAAATGCGATCCGCGCTGACGCCCTCTGTCTCTGCGAGCGCATCGCGCAGCTGCCTGCACGCCGGATCCGGATATCTCTCCGCCGTCTCCGTCGCTTCTGCAATGGCTTTCTTGACCTTCTCTGACATGCCAAGAGGATTGACATTCATGGAGAAATCAAGAGGCGGTCTTCCATATTCTATTTCGAAGGAGGCCCAGTCGCCTCCATGCTGGTTCTGTGGTCTGGTCAATTTGCTTATGACTCCTATACTGCTGCAATGATGAGGGTCGCACTGACTGCCATAGTCAGAAGTAGTGCAATCAGCGACGCCGCATACATCATTCTGTTTGTTCTTAATATATCTTCCGGCTCGATGACCCTGGTTTTATCACCGATGGTCGGCTTGTTATAGAGCTCTCCAAAATAATAGGCAGGACCTGCAAGCTGTACACCCAGCGCACCTGCGCAGGCGGATTCTGTCTGTGCGGAATTCGGACTTGGATGATTGCGGTTATCGCGTCTCCAGATGCGCCACGCATTCCTCGCGCTATGCTCCATCATTCCCGCGGCAGCGATCCACATAAGCGCCGCAAGTCTTGAAGGGATCAGACCTGCCAAATCGTCCAGATGGGCCGGTCCGCGTCCGAAGTTGATGTATTGCTCGTTTTTATATCCCACCATGCTGTCCATGGTGTTGATTGCTTTGTATGTGAGTGCCAGAGGCGCCCCGCCGATCATCATGTAGAAGAACGGCACGGCCACTCCGTCGGAAAAGCTCTCCGCCACCGTTTCTACGGCAGCCTTGGTGACTCCTTCCGCCGTCAGCTCCTGGGTGTCCCGGCCGACGATTCTCGACACGGCTTTCCTGGCGCCCTCAATATCGCATTCCGGGCTCAAAAAACTGTAAACGTTCTTTGCTTCCTTGGCGAGTCCTCTCACTGCAATTGCCTGCCAGCACCACAGGGTATGCAAAAGCAGGAACAACACGGGATGCACCATCCACGCAATCAGGCAGAGCCCCATAGTCACGATGTAGGTCACCACAACGATGATCCCTGCCATCAGCCGTCCTGCCGCCCGTTCACCGCTCGGGCTCTTCGGGAAGGCTTTCCGGAGTCCCTTCTCAAGGACGGTGATGCCTTTGCCGATGATGACCACCGGGTGCGGCAGCTTCGCCGGATCTGCGAAGAGCAAGTCCAGCAGGAAGCCGAATATGATCGATAACTCAAATAACAACAAAAACAACATTTTCTATCTTCTATTTCCTGCATGCGCTGACGAATCGCTCCGCCAGTCCACCGCCTGCGATGTACAGATGCGGAAATCCTGCGTAGAGCGTATCGCCCGCATAGCCAAAGTTCCATTGTCGGCCAGTGGACATCTTGGTCAATGTCATGTCGGATCCGTCTGCCGTGGTATCCCAGTAGTGGAACTCATGGACCGGTACCTGCTCACCTTTGCGCAGGAGCAGACTATCCTGATCTGCGCTGATGTGTCCGTATCCGAAGCGCACCAGTTTGCCTGCATTGCTTCCATGTCCCGGTAACGCGCCTACCATCGGCCAGTTGTTCCCCTCAGCATCCTCCAGCACTGTGGACAGATAAAGGAACCCACCGCACTCAGCGATGGTCGGAAGTCCTGCTTTGACTGCCTTCAGAATGGAACTGCGCATACTGCTGTTCTCCGACAGCTGCTTGCCGTAGAGCTCTGGATATCCGCCAGGCAGATACATTCCGCAGATGCCTTCCGGCAACGCAGCGTCGCGCAGCGGGCTGAAATACACGATCTCTGCGCCGGCATCTTCCAGCGCTGTAATCGTGTCTGCATATATGAAATTGAATGCTTCGTCCTTCGCAACGGCGATGCGGACCTTTGCTTCAGAGTCACATGAGGCAGCGCCTGTAAAGACAGTTTCTTCTATATCATCTGCATCATCTGCCCCGACGACAGCAAACAGTCTGTCCAGATCGATGGTCTCTTCCATCTTCTGTCCGATCCTGTCGATCCGCTCCGCCAAATCGTCGATCTCTTCTGCCGTCATCAGTCCCAGATGTCTGCTCTCGAAATCCGCTTCCTCCATGTGAGGGAGAAATCCCAAAACAGGAATCCCGCTGGCTTCCTCGATCGCCGGAGCATACATCCTGTAATACATTTCACTGCAGTCATTGAAGATGACACCGCAGATGCGGCTCTGCTCCCTGAACTGGGCAACGCCTTTGATCACGGCAGCCAGCGTAAGAGCAGCACCCTTCGGACGTACCACAAGAACCGCCGGGATTTCCAGCAAGTTGGCAACATGATACGCGCTTGCATAGTCACCGGTCTTCGTCCCCTCGTAATCCTGTACCCCGTCGTAAAATCCCATGACGCCTTCGCACACAGCGGCCCCGTGGCCGATGATGTTCCTTGCGAACACATCCTTTATACCTTCTTCTCCCGCCAGGAACACATCCAGATTGTTGCTGGAGATGCCCAGAACGGAACGGTGGAACATAGGGTCTATATAATCCGGACCGCACTTGAACGCGCACGGATCCAGTCCTTTTCTTTTCAGCAATGACAGCAGCCCGCATGTGACAGCGGTCTTGCCGCTGTTCGAAGCAGCTGCTGTGATCATCAGTTTCAGCATCCGCTGATCCTCCTTATTCGGCCGCATCTATTCTCTTACGGCCTGTGATGATGTAAATCGGATTGGCGGCCATCATCATATGGCGTTTTCCGATTGGGCGCGACGTGTTGACGCTCACATGTATGATATCTGTATCCATTCCGCGCTCCGTCATGAGTTTGACGGTGTCTGCCATGGTTTCCAGAACGATTGCGGAAACACAGACCAATGCCTGTTCATTCTTCGCCAGAACAAGATCCATAATGTCTTCCAGATTACCGCTGGAACCGCCGATGAACACTTTGTCAGGTGCCGGCAGGTCTTCCAGTGCTTCGGGTGCTTTCCCTGGGATGATATGCAGATTCCACACGCCGAACTGCTTCTTATTCTCCTCGATCAGCCTGCATCCTTCTTCCGCTTTTTCGACAGCCCATACCTTGCCGTGGGATGCTTTCATGGCCAGTTCCACACTGACGCTTCCCGTTCCTGCACCAACATCCCACACCGTATCTGTCTTCGCGACTTTCATCTTTGAAATAATCGCAGCACGTATGGTCTGCTTCGTCATCGGAATATCGCCGCGGATGAATTCCTCGTCATCGATTCCCGGGGTCATGTCCCCTCTGCACGGTGCTGCCTTTGCGAGCATCACGGACAGCGACTCAAATTTATATCCGGTATAGTCGGCTGCTTTCCCGGCCAGAATGATTTCATCTTTGTAGGACAGCTTCTCGCCGATCCAGACCTTCAGATTTCCAAGTCCTGCTTCCGTCAGTTTGCTGCAGAGTTCCGCCGGACCAAGTGCGCCGCCCGTCAGGAAGAAGACATCTTTTCCTTCCATGACTTCTGCCACCGGATCGCAGTCCGTCCCATGAGCCGATACGAGCTTCCAATCCTGCCATGGCCTCTTCAGGCGTGCTGCCATGACCTGGATGCTCGAGATTCCCGGCATAACTTTCGCCTCGATCCCCGCTTCTTCCAGCAAAGGCAGCAAACTGCGCGTTCCGGAATAAAACCCGGAATCCCCGCTGTAAGCAACGCATACGCTGCATTCACCGTTGGCATCTGCCGCTCTTTCTCCTTCCTCCTCGATGGCACGCAGAATCATGGATGCTTTGATCTCCGGCACTTTGATGCTTTCCGGTTTCGTGTATCCCTCTACTGTTTCAAGAAGTCTCGGTGCGCCGATGACAACATCTGCGTCTTCGAGCGTTCTCTTCACTTCTTCCGTCATAGTACCCGGATCACCACATCCGGTTCCGACAAGCGTCACTTTCATTTCATTCTCTCCCTGCACACTGCAAGTATTTCATCAAAGCTAAGTCCTTCTTCCTCCGGTCTGGCGATGACGATGACCGGAATCTGACAGTCCTTGGCGGCGTTGATCTTCTCCGGAAAACCTCCTGCTGCACCGCTGTCTTTTGTAATCATGACATCGATTTCGTATTCCCTGATGACCGCTTTGTTCAGTTCCTCAGAGAATGGGCCCTGCACAGCGATGATGTTTCTGTGCGGAATTCCTGCTGCCTCGCAGGCTTCAATGCTGGAAATCAAAGGCAATACCCGCGGATAGAGCTGCTCCGGATCCAGAAGTCTTCCGTATATTCCGAGGTCTTTCGAACCAGTGGTGAGCAGTACTCTTCCGCCCATCCGCGCTGCCATCCGCGCTGCGTCTTCTGCATCTTCCGCGAAACAAATGCCGGCTGTGCCATGCAGGCTGTCTTCGTCACTTTCTTTGCCGCTGTCGTCGATGCTGATCCGGCTCTCGTCCCGGAGCAGACGCAGACGTTCCACGCCTTCTGCTTCTGCAGCTTTTCTGATATTGTCCGTCACGATGACGGCGTATGGATGGGTTGCATCAATGACCGCGTCTGCATCTGCAATCATGGTGCGAATCTCTGCTTCTTCTTTTGGGCCGCACTCAACTGTGATGCCTTCTGCAGATCCCTGTTCTTCGACACCGTAATCCGAAGCGACGCTGACGACGACCTCTGCTCCTGCCTTTGCCAGTTCACAGGAAAGTTCACGTCCTTCAGATGTTCCCCCGAAAATAACTATCTTCATGCTTTTCATATCCTCTTGGTGTTACCATTCTTCCCGCGATGATCTTCGTGGTTGCAGAGCCGATGAACACCGTTGTGAACATATCCACCGGTTCATTCTCCAGCTCCGAAAGTTTCACGATATTGAATTCCTGCCCTTCTCTGCCGATGTTCTTGACCCATCCGCAGATCGTATCAGGACTCTTGTGCTCCATCATGATGCTGCAAGCCTTCTGCAGATAATCCGCACGCTTCTTGGAGCGTGGATTGTAGAGGCAGATGGCGAAGTCTGCTTCTGACGCGCAGTGGAGTCTCTTCTCGATCAGCTCCCACGGCGTAAGAAGATCCGAAAGGGAGATGAGACAGAAATCGTGTCCAAGGGGAGCCCCCAGAACTGCTGCGCCGGAATTTGCCGCGGTTACGCCTGCGACTACTTCGATTTCCACGTCATCATACTGGTCGGCGAGCTCGATCATAAGTCCTGCCATGCCATATACGCCTGCGTCTCCGCTGCAGACGACTGCCACAGTCTTTCCGCTGCATGCAGTTTCAATGGCCCAGCGGCAACGTTCTATTTCCTGTTTCATCGGCGTCGTGAAAAACTCCTTGCCCGGAAACAGATCCCTCACAAGATCCACATATACCGTATATCCCGCTATGACGTCCGCTCTTTCCAGCGCTGCTTTTGCTTCCTGAGTGAAGAAGTCTTCTCCACCAGGGCCGATTCCTACTGCATATACTTTACTCATTTTTCCACTCCCAGTTTGGTTTATATTCTTTGATTGCCACAGCCATGGTCACGCCGTTTTCCGCCATCTTCTTTACGATGATTTCACCGCCCGACTTCAGAGCTGCGCTGCGTTCACAGACATTGTCGACGCCTGTGACCGATTTGACCATTTCAGAAGAACTGAAGCTTCCCGGAACGGCAGCCAGTTCCTCACTGCTGTAGAACTCGATCTCCCAACCGTGATCGCTGCAGAACTCCAGAAGTCCCTGCTCTTCCTTTTTTAAATCTATGGAAGCCGCGCCGCAGATGGACTCTGCCAACAGCCCGGTCTCCTTCATGAGCTTTTCAAGCAAAAGCTCTATCGCGTCTTTCTTTGTGCCTTTGCGGCAGCCGATGCCGAGTACGCAAACAGGAGGAACGATGTGCAGAGATTCCTCTGCGCCGCGGAACACGTCCAGCGCAACGTCCGCGCTGCGTTCTGCTGCATTGCATTCCGACTGTCCATCATCATTGGAAACCACACGGATTCCTTGCGGAGTTTCTCCCTCGATCTCCCAGCGGCTTCTGACTGTGACGGTGCCGCCGCCGAGCAGGGCTCCGGAAATATTCACGATGCGCTTCGGCTCCAGAAGACTGCATTCCTGCCGTTTCGACCACTCGTCCACAGCAAACACACCGTTGATGTCGGTCGCCGTTGTGATGGCGCATCCTGCGCCGGTCACCTTCGCGATTTCCCTCGCCAGATCATTGGCGCCCCCCAGATGCCCCGAGAGAATCGGAATCACATTAAGGGCCCGTTCATCAATCACGACAACTGCCGGATCTGTCGTTTTGTCTGCAACAAAAGGCGCAATAGCGCGCACTGCAATGCCCGCTGCACCCACGAAAACAAGCCCCTCTTCCATTCTGAAGTGTTCCTCCGTCCACTCCGCCAGGTTCTGGGGCCGTCCGCTTCTGTAAGCTGTTCCGCCGAGCCCGCCGGCCAGCTTACAGGCCAGTTCATATCCTTTTTCTGAAAACGCCAGATATGCCAGTTTCATGTTCTTTATCTCTGCCCATAGAGCTCAGATTATTTGCTCGCCTGTCTGAATTCAGTTGTGAATCCCGGATCATAGAGCTTGCTTCTCTCGTACTTGTCTCCCAGGAATCCGCCTACCAGAATCAGGGCGGTCTTTGTGATATTGTTTTCTTTCGCGGTCTCTGCCAACGTGCTTACCGTACAGTGGACAACCTTCTCTTCCGGCCAGGTTGCCTTGTAGACGATTGCTGCCGGTGCATCAGCTGCATAACCGCCTTTCATCAGCTCTTCGCTGACTTCCTCAAGCAGTCCTGTTGACAGGAAGATGACCATCGTGCAATCGTGCTTCGCAAACTCGCGGATGCTTTCTTTCTCAGGGACAGGTGTCCTTCCCGCCATTCTCGTGATGACAACACTCTGGCTGACGCCCGGAAGTGTATATTCTGCATTCAGCGCTGCCGCTGCGCCGCTGAAGGATGATACGCCCGGAATGTCTTCATACTCGATGCCGAGTTCATCCAGCAGATCCATCTGCTCACGAATCGCGCCATAAAGGCTTGCATCACCCGTATGCAGTCTGACTGTATCGAGACCTTTGCTCTCAGCCTCTTTCATGACATCGATAACCTCTTCCAATGTCATCTCAGCGCTGTTATAGATCTGGCATCCAACCTTCCCATACTCCAACAGCGCAGGATTGACCAGACTTCCTGCGTAGATGATGATGTCTGTTTCCTGCAAGAGCCTTGCGCCTCTCATTGTGATAAGATCTGCTGCTCCAGGGCCTGCTCCTACGAAATGAATCATTTTGTGTCCTCCTTATGTCTTTCTGCCGCGCTCTTCCAACCGCGCAGGATTGCCTTTGCGTTATCCGTCATCCCAAGCTGCCCGTAAACATTGGAGAACATGATGGCCCCAATGCGGTAATGATCTTTGACTCTGTGTTCCAGTTTCTGTTGCACAGCGCTCATGATGCTCTCAATGACAGGTCCGCGGATCCCTGCTTCATCAAGAATCTCAATACACGCGTCCGTCGTCGCCGCATCCATCAGTTCCCGGCAGACTTCAGTGCTTGCACCTTTCACAGCGGCATGGGCGCAGAATATCTCATTCCGTCCATCCGCATATTTGGAATGGGTGTTCATAATGCCTGCCGCCACCTTGGATAGTTTGCCCACATGGGCCACCAGCAGTACTTCTTTGATATCCAGACCGGAAAGGATATCCAGTGTCTCTCCCAGGAAGTTCGAGAACTTCTGCACCGGCACGCCAAGCTGATCCAGTCCTTCGGAAGCGATGTAATTCTCACCGAAGTTGCCCGGTGTAATGATGAGTCTGTCTGAATCAAGTGCTGTCTGTTTCAGCTCTATTTCTATGGTATCCACGAGGGCTTGCTCACTCATCGGTTCCACGATTCCTGTCGTTCCTAGGATGGATATACCGCCCTCTATGCCGAGTTTTCCATTAAAAGTCTTCTCTGCAGCCGCCTCGCCCTCCGGTACTGAAATGATCACATCGATACCGCCGTCATAATGCAGTTCATTGCAGACTGCTTTGACCGCTGCCTCAATCATGGCGCGCGGTCCGGAATTGATCGCCGCGTTGCCCACCGGCTGGTCAAGACCCGGTTTCGTCACTCTGCCGACGCCTTTGCCGCCGTCGATGGAAATGCCTTCGCTGCTCGCGGAGACATGGGCACGCACTTCCAGCCCGTCTGTCACGTCAGCGTCATCTCCGGCATCCTTGCAGACAGACGCCCACGCGCCTGTTTCATCCCTGCCCCAGACTTCGATTTCAACGCTCACCGGAATACCCTTTGAGGTCATCAGTGTTTCCGTGTCAGGTTCCGATCCGGTCAGCAGTATTCTGGTCGCCGCAGCAGCCGCAAGTGAAGCGCAGGTACCTGTCGTGTACCCGTATCTCAGCATCTTTGTTCCGTTGCGGTGATAGTATTCAAATGCCACTGTTATATACTCCTTGAAGCCCCTGTTACCCCATATTAAATCTACCATAAGCGGCCCGAACCGTCAATTTTGCAAAGGCTCCGCAACTGGTTGTTCTTTCCCCTATAAATAAGGAAAAGCAGGAACAGATACCAGGTTAATGGTGGATCCCCAAGTATCTGTGCCTGCGGATGAAAAGGCTTCTTCACGCCCGGCGCCAGGCCGGTATAAAAAATATGCACTCACTTCTGAGTGCATATACTTAACGCATGCTGCAGCTTTCGCTGTTACATAAAAACCGCCGCCGTCCTACCTCAGAAGACTAACTCAACCAATCTGACAGGTCTACCGACTTAACCTTTATAACCTACTAGGGCGCCTTCCCAGAGCTTCTGCTCCAGTGGCTGCGTTTACCGCCAGCCCGTTCGTCGATATCACGGTTGCTGAGACACAGTGCCGGAATTTCACCGGCTTCCGAAATATGTCCAGATTTGTATTATTAATTTGTCTTTGGATTCTCCCGAATCCTTAATAATTCTACCTTCTTCGGTGCTTTCTGTCAATACTCCCGCACCTTATTCTGATGCTTTTGTACCTACAGCTTCTGTATGGCTTCGACGGCCTTCAGGAACAGCACGCCATGGTCCAGCACGGCGTCTGTCACCAGATCCTGATAGCTGTTCTCGGCTTCGATGAAATCATCACCATAGAGCTTGAGCATCACATCAGCCTTCGGGCTTCTGTTAAATCCTGCGCCCATGTTTTTGCTTCCATCTTCCTCATCCTCCATGATAAGTACAGGAAATGAATACAGCAGAACGGAACCGTTCTCATTCGTATCCTCATTAGCGAGAGCCGCTCTCTCAGCGTCAGTCAGTTCCACGTCCAGTTCCGGAAGGTCTGCAACTTCCATCATCAGTCCTTCCGTGTACATACCCACGTGTTCTGTGATGAGCTCTGCGAAAGTGTGGGCCAGCATGCTGTATTCCTCGCCGAACTCCGGAAATTCTTCCACTTCCAGCTCTGCAATGCTGACACCGATTTCTATATCCTGTTCACGCGTAAGCAAAACGTCGAATCTGAAGATTTCTTCCACATCGCCGCCGAATTCTTCCGCGTCGTCATCTTCCAGACCGTCAACCATGACGCCCAGATCCTTAAAAATACCCAATGTGATCCTCCTTAGAATTCCGCTGTCTTCGGTGTTCTCGGGAACGGCAGCACGTCACGGATGTTGCTCATTCCAGTCATGTACATGATGATTCTCTCAAATCCGAGGCCGTAGCCGGAGTGCTTGACGCCGCCGTATTTACGCAGCTCCATGTACCACCAGTAATCTTCCTCTGTCATGCCCATTTCTTCGATACGGGCCTTCAGCACATCGTAGCGTTCCTCTCTCTGGGATCCGCCGATGATTTCTCCAACGCCCGGTACGAGAAGGTCGCAAGCTGCAACCGTCTTGCCGTCGTCGTTCAGTCTCATGTAGAAGGCTTTGATATCTCTTGGGTAATCTGTTACGAATACCGGCTTCTTGAATACCTTCTCTGTGATGTATCTCTCGTGCTCTGTCTGCAGATCGATACCCCACTCTACCGGATACTCGAACTTCTCGCCGCTCTTCTTCAGGATGTCGACCGCCTCTGTGTAGGTGATGCGCT
Source organism: Bacillota bacterium (assembly GCA_017431785.1). Classification (GTDB taxonomy): domain Bacteria; phylum Bacillota; class Clostridia; order Peptostreptococcales; family Anaerovoracaceae; genus Lentihominibacter. Next base: position 39,991 of record JAFRKJ010000037.1, read on the forward strand.
CGAAATCGGAATTGACGATGTTGTCCAGTCTCTCCAGGAGTCCCTTGTCAATGAACTTGTTGAAGAATTCCATCTCTTCCGGGCATTCTTCAAGAACGTAATTAATGACATACTTGATCATGTCTTCCGCCACGTTCATGTTGCCTTCCAGATCGCAGAAGGCCATTTCAGGCTCAATCATCCAGAATTCCGATGCGTGACGCGCAGTAAATGAATTCTCTGCTCTGAAAGTAGGTCCGAATGTGTAAATATCTCTGAATGCCAGCGCGAAAGTCTCGCCGTTGAGCTGTCCGCTTACGGTCAGGTTCGCCTTCTTGCCGAAGAAGTCCTTGGAGTAATCGATGCTTCCGTCTTCATTTCTTGGCGGATTCTCAAGATCCAGCGTCGTCACCTGGAACATCTCACCTGCGCCCTCTGCATCACTTGCTGTGATGATCGGTGTGTGCGCGTATACGAAGTTTCTCTCCTGAAAGAACTTGTGCAGTGCATAAGCTGTGACAGATCTTACTCTGAATACAGCTGAGAATGTATTGGAACGAGGTCTCAGGTGCGCGATCTCTCTCAGGAATTCCATGGAATGTCTCTTCTTCTGAAGAGGATAATCCGGATCTGATCCTGCTTCGATTTCGATTGCCGTTGCCTTGATTTCAAAAGGCTGCTTGGCGTCCGGTGTCAAAACAAACGTACCTGTAACATGAAGCGCAGCCGCGATCGGTGCCTTTGCGATCTCCGTATAGTTGTCCAGAATATCTGCTTCATAAACAACCTGTACGGACTTGAAGAAGGATCCGTCATTGAGTTCAACAAATCCGAATTTGTTGGATCCCCTGTTTGTTCTGATCCATCCTCTTACGGTCACTTCGCTGTCTGCGAACTTTTCTGTTTCTCTGAATAATTGTCTTACTAGAACTTCTGCCATTTTACTTGGTTTCTCCTTATGATAAATTCCTTGCCATTCTAACACAGGCACATTGCTTCGTAAAGCCTCGATCAGCTGTAGTAGCGCCCTGCTTTCCGCCTGTTCTTCAACTTGATGATTCCATGCACGATCAGCCGTATCAATGCGAATATCGCGAAGAAGAACAGGAAGCCCATGATACCGTACGTGATATCACCCTGCTCCATGTTTCCTGTTCCCAATACGCCCTGGCCGATCTCGATCGCAAAGGTGATCACAATGATAACGGTGAACACATAAAAGAACGTAATGAACATGGTGTGGCCTGTTCTGGCCAGCCACAGGAACAGCGGATGCAGTGCACAGATCAGTGCCAGCCCGAAGAGACCGATCACCAGAAAGTGCAGTTCCTTATCTGTGAAACTCGTTTCGATTGTGTCGTTCCACGACAGGATAGAATTGTGTATGCGGGCCACCAGCCCGGCAATTGCGTATAATAATTGTTCCATTTCTCTTATCCCCTTTTCGTTCAAAAGCAGACCATGCTGCCCTGCATATGTGCAGCACGATCTGCTCTGTTGTTATGCTTATGCAATGTTGCTTTTGCTGCTTTTGCCTTTGTGTGAGCTTAGCCCATCTTTGAGAAGTCTGAAGCGCCGTGCTTGCAGAGCGGGCAAATGAAGTCTTCCGGCAGATCCTCGCCTTCGAAGACATATCCGCATACATCGCATACCCAGCCCTTGACTTCTTCCTGCGGGCGAGGCTTGACGTTCTTCTGGTAGAAGGTGTACGTCATCGTATCTACATCATTGAGCACTGCGCTCTCTGTGATGTCACAGAAGAACATCAGGTGGCTTCCGGTGTCTACTGTATCAAATACCTTCAGGGACATGTAGCCGTTAGCGTACTTGTTCAGATAAGGAAGTCCGTTGCTTGACTTATCATAGTGTTCGAAATCAGCGAACTTGTTCACATCTCTTCCGGACTGGAATCCGAAGTGCTGGAAAATCTGGAACGGAGCCTGCTCATTGAGTGTGCAGACGTTGAGCACGCCTGTCTTGTTGATGGTCTCGCAGGAGTAGTTGGCCTTGTTGACGCCGACGATGATTCTGCTAGGATCGTTGCTTACCTGCGCAACAGTGTTGCCGATGAAGCCGTTGTCCTTCTTGCCGTCGTTTGAAGTGATGACATAGAGTCCGTAGCCGATCTTGAACAGTGCGCTCGGATCGATCTTCTTCTCTTCTTCCTCAACATCCGGCTTGATGTAGTCAGCTGCCAGTTCTGCTGCCAGAGCCTTGATCTGTTCCTTGTTCTCTTCGTTCATAGCGGAGAGAATGGAAACCGTATTCTTGGCAAAGGTGATGTCCTTGCTCTTTTCGAACATGCCTCTCATGACCTTTGCTGCTGTCGGAGCCCATGAACCGTTCTCGATAAACGCAACCGTCTTCTTCTGGAAGTTTCTCTCGGTCAGATGATCGATGAACTGTCTCATGAATGGGAATATCTCTGAATTGTATGTCGTCGTTGCCAGAACCAGTTTGTCATATCTGAAGGCATCTTCTACTGCTTCTGCCCAATCATCTCTTGCCAGATCTGTAATCTCTACAGTCGGCACTCCCAGCTCAACCAGCTCGTCACGGAGCAGTTCAGCCGCAGCCTTGGTATGACCGTAAACGGATGTGTAAGCGATGAAGATACCGTCTGACTCTGCCAGGTAGCTGGACCATGTGTCATACAGACCGATGTAGTATCCCAGATCTTCTTCGAGCATCGGGCCGTGGAGCGGCAGGATTTTCTCGATGTCCAGAGCGGCTGCCTTCTTGAGCACTGTCTGAACCTGCGGTCCGTACTTTCCTACGATTCCGAAGTAGTAACGTCTTGCTTCACAAGCCCAGTCTTCCTCTACATCCAGAGCACCGAACTTGCCGAATCCATCTGCTGAGAAAAGGATCTTCTCTGCAGGATCGTATGTCATCATGACTTCCGGCCAGTGAACCATCGGTGCGAATACAAAGTTCAGCTCATGTCCGCCCAGATCCAGCTTGTCGCCGTTCTCTACTTCAAGAGTGTTCTTCATCTCCAGTTCAGGGAAGAACTGGCCGATCATCTTGAAGGTCTTTTTGTTTCCGACTACAGTCGCGTTCGGGAACTTCTCAACAAAAGCCTGAATGGATGCTGAGTGATCCGGTTCCATATGCTGGACAACCAGATAATCCGGTGCATCGCATTTGATGGCTGCTTCGATGTTCTGAAGCCATTCATCCGTCTTTGACTGATCGATTGTATCCATGATAGCGATCTTATCGCCAATGACAGCGTAAGAGTTGTAAGCCATTCCGTTCGGTACGATGTACTGACCCTCGAACAGGTCGATATCGTGATCGTTCGCGCCGATGTAAATGATAGTATCTGTGATCTTTCTGTTCATGCAGATTCTCCTTCTTATTATTATGTGTTTCACATTAACTTCCTGGTTTGTTTCATACGGTCCCATCGTAGATTCCGTACAAAGGATATTATACTACAAAACTGCGGCCGCAAAAAGAATGATTCTGTGGAGTTTCTGTGTATTTTGATCAACAAAAGTGGCAAAAAAATAACTTTTTTTGTTGACTTTTACGAATTAAAGAGTTAGTATTGTCAACGTATTCAATAATCTTTTTCTGCCATGACGGGAACAAATCGAAATACGACGTCTTAACAGAGAGCAGTCATATGGTGAAAGGCTGCAGACGCGCTTCGGTGTCTCACCCCCGAGCGGAAGCTTAAAATGAGCGGCCTGTCCCTCTGGTTGATGGACTTGATACAGGCAAGAAGAGTGGTACCGCGGAATCATACTGTTTATGCAGTTTTTCGTCTCTTTACAATCTATGATTGCTGAAGAGACGTTTTTTATTATCAAAACGTCTTCAGCAGTCGCTCATTCAAAAAAAGGCAAAAGATAAAGAAAGGAAGAAAAACAAAATGGCGACTATGAAGAATCACACCAAGTACAAGCCAGGCTATTACCCACCTCCGCAGAACAGCTTTGAGTGGGTAAAAAAGGATCATGTCACGACACCGCCGAGGTGGTGCAGCGTTGACCTCAGAGATGGCAATCAGGCTCTGATCGAACCTATGACGCTGCAGGAAAAGCTGGATATGTTCAAATTCCTCTGCCGCATCGGCTTCAAAGAAATCGAGGTCGGTTTCCCGGCCGCTTCCGATACGGAATACGAGTTTATCCGTAGACTGGTAAAGGATAACCTCATTCCTGACGATGTAGTGATCCAGGTGCTGACACAATCCAGAAGACACATTATCGAGAAGACCTTCGAAGCGCTGGAAGGCGTGAAGCATGCTGTTGTGCATCTGTATAACTCCGTATCCTTCGCCCAGCGCCAGCAGGTGTTCCGCGCTACGAAGGAAGAAGTCATGAAGATCGCAACTGACGGCGCCGAGCTGATCAAAGAAATCGCCGACCGTTTCCCGAACACCCATTATCAGTATGAATACTCACCAGAGAGTTTCACAGGTGCTGAGATGGAATACGCTCTCGACGTATGCAATGCGGTCATCGATATCTGGGAACCGACGCCGGATAACAAAGTCATCATCAACCTTCCGGCGACCGTTGAAATGTCCATGCCTCACATGTTCGCCAATCAGGTGGAATACATGAGCCGGAATCTCCACAACAGGGAAAGCGTCTGCATCTCCCTCCACCCTCACAATGACAGAGGCACAGCTGTAGCGGCTGCAGAACTGGGATTGCTCGCCGGCGGCGACAGAATCGAAGGAACCCTCTTCGGAAACGGCGAGCGTACCGGCAACGTCGATATTGTCACACTGGCCATGAACATGTACAGTCACGGCGTGGATCCTGAATTGGATTTCTCACATATGCCGGACATCGTAGGCGCTTATGAGCACTTCACCGGATTGCAGGTCAGTCCGCGTCATCCGTACAGCGGCTCTCTGGTATTCGCGGCGTTCTCCGGATCTCACCAGGATGCGATTGCAAAAGGCATGAACTGGCGTGAAGAGAAGGATCCATCCAGATGGACGGTTCCTTACCTTCCGATCGATCCGCATGATGTCGGCCGTAAATACGACGGCAACGTCATCAGAATCAACAGCCAGTCCGGCAAAGGCGGGGTAGCATACCTCATCAAACGCGACCACGGATTCGACATTCCGCAGGCTATGCGTCCGGAAGTCGGCTACCTGATGAAAGGCATCTCCGACAAACGGGCTGAGGAGCTTTCCGCTGATGAAATCTTTCAGATTTTCAAAGATGAGTACATCAACTACTTCGATCCGCTGGACATCACCCACGCCACCTTCACACATCTTTCGACCACGAAGTCAGAGGACGCTACCGCCTATGGCGTAGAGATGCGAGTTGTCATCAACGATGAAATCTATTTCCTCAAAGCAGAAGGAAACGGCCGTCTGGACGCGGTGAGCAACGCGCTTCGAAAGACAAACTACAACTTCAGCAACTATGAGTTCATCACTTACTCAGAACACGCGATCAGCGCCGATTCCAACTCCCTGGCTGCTGCGTATATCTGCATCGCAGATAAGAAAGGCAACGAGTATTGGGGCGTAGGCACCCAGGCCGACATCATTCTGGCCTCTGTCAATGCTCTGGTCAGCGCTTTGAACAGAATGAATAAGAACACCCACTTCCTCAGTGAATAAGAAAGGACTGTTACCAATATGGGAATGACAATGACACAGAAGATACTGGCCGCACATGCCGGTCTGGAATCCGTCACAGCGGGGCAGCTGATCAATGCCCGCCTGGACATGACTCTGGCCAACGATATCACGGGCCCGGTATCCATCAATGAATTTGACGGGGCAGGATTCAGCAGCGTCTTTGACAAAAGCCGCATCTCTCTCGTCATGGATCACTTCACACCGAACAAAGACATCAAAAGCGCCGAGCAGTGCAAAAAATGCCGTGCTTTTGCAAAGAGATTCGATATTGACAACTTCTACGATGTCGGAGATATGGGCATCGAGCACGCCCTCCTGCCGGAAAAAGGACTCGTCGCACCTGGTGATGTCATCATCGGCGCAGACTCCCATACCTGCACGTATGGGGCTCTCGGTGCATTCTCAACTGGCGTAGGCTCCACAGATCTGGCTGCCGGCATGGCAACCGGTCAGGCCTGGTTCAAAGTCCCGGAAGCGCTCCGGTTCAATCTGACCGGATCCCTGCAGGAAGGTGTCAGCGGCAAAGATGTCATCCTGCACATCATCGGTATGATCGGTGTCGATGGCGCCCTCTACCGTTCCATGGAGTTTACCGGTCCGGGCGTCCGCAGTCTTTCCATGGAAGACAGACTCTGCATCTGCAACATGGCAATCGAAGCAGGCGGCAAGAACGGGATTTTCCCGGTCGATGAAATCACGGACGCATTCATGCGGGAGAGAACAGACAGGGACTATACTGCTTTTGCAGCTGACGAGACGGCGGAGTATGCGGCAGTCTATGACATCGATCTGTCAGCAATTCGCCCGACTGTAGCCTTCCCTCACCTGCCGGAAAACACAAAAACCATCGATGAGGTCGGCGACATTCCGATCGATCAGGTCGTCATCGGATCCTGCACGAACGGCAGACTGTCGGATATGAAAGCTGCTGCTGAAATACTCGCGGGAAAGCACATCGCTCCCGGCGTCCGCGGCATTATCATCCCGGCGACGCAGAAAGTCTACAAAGACTGCATCAAAGCAGGTTACATCGATATCTTCATCGATGCGGGCTGTGTCGTATCCACACCGACATGCGGACCTTGCCTCGGCGGTCACATGGGAATTCTCGCCAGCGGCGAGCGCTGTGTTGCTACGACAAACAGAAATTTCGTAGGCCGTATGGGCGCTGTGGATTCAGAAATCTATCTGGCAAGCCCGCAGGTTGCCGCAGCGTCGGCAATTGCCGGCCGCATTGCAGGACCGGATGCTGCAGGCTCTACAACAAAGCAGGAAAGGAGCAGATAAATGAACGCGAACGGAACAGTACATAAATACGGAAACAACATCGATACAGACGTCATCATCCCGGCGCGCTACCTGAATACACAGGATCACAAGGAACTTGCCAGCCACTGCATGGAGGACATCGATAAGGATTTTGTAAACAAAGTCAGTGAAGGAGACATTATGGTCGGCGGTGAAAACTTCGGCTGCGGTTCCTCCCGGGAGCATGCTCCCATCGCCATCAAAGCATCGGGTGTCAGCTGCGTTATCGCTTCTACCTTCGCACGCATCTTCTACCGCAACGCCATCAACATCGGCCTTCCGATTCTGGAGTGCCCAGAGGCAAGCAAAGGCATCGAAGCCGGTGATGAAGTCTCTGTGGATTTCGATTCCGGCGTGATCACAAACGTAACCAAGGGAGAAACCTACCAGGCTCAGCCATTCCCGGAATTCATTCAGAATATCATCCGCAGCGGAGGGCTGATGAATTCAATCAGAGAAAAACAGAACGACAAATAAGGAGATACGAAATTGGAATACAACATTGCAGTAGTACGGGGCGATGGAATCGGCCCTGAAGTAATCAGTGAAGCAATCAAGGTTCTCAACGCTGTTGGAGAGAAATACGGACATACATTCCATTATCAGTATGTGCTTGCCGGCGGTGAAGCCATCGATGAAACCGGCAGGTGTCTGCCTGATGAAACGGTTGCCATTGCAAAGGCGTCCGATGCAGTGCTTCTCGGCGCCGTCGGAGGTCCGAAGTGGGACACCCTGCCCGGTGATGAACGACCTGAGCGAGCCCTTCTGGGACTCCGCAAGGAACTCGGCCTGTTCGCCAACCTGCGCCCTGCCATGGTCTTTGATGAACTGGCCGACGCATCCCCGCTGAAACCGGAAATCATCGCAGGCGGTCTGGATATCGTCGTAGTCCGCGAGCTTACCGGCGGTATCTACTTCGGCGAAAAGGGATTTAAGGATACAGACATGGGTACGGCAGCTTACGATGTGGAACAGTACTCTGAAGGGGAAGTCCGCCGCATCGCCCGTGTTGCCTTTGATATGGCTATGAAGCGCAATAAGCGCGTGACCAGTATCGATAAGGCTAACGTCCTGGAGAGCTCACGTCTGTGGCGGCGCATCGTCGCTGAAGTCGCCGGAGACTATCCGGAAGTTATCCTTGATAACATGTATGTGGATAACGGCGCTATGCAGCTGGTCAGAAACCCGAAACACTTCGATGTCATCGTGACAAGCAACATCTTTGGAGACATCCTATCAGATGAAGCCAGTCAGATCACCGGCTCCATTGGCATGCTCCCTTCCGCCAGCCTGGCGGACGGAAACTTCGGTATGTATGAACCTGTCCACGGCTCTGCCCCTGACATCGCAGGCACCGGCAAGGCAAATCCGCTGGCGACGATCCTCTCGGCCGGCATGATGCTGCGGTATACCTTTGGTCTCATGGAAGAAGCTGACGCCATCGATAACGCTGTCCGCGCATTTCTCAAAGAAGGCTGCCGGACTCTCGATATCGCCACAGGAGATGCGGCCCCACTGACCACTTCTGAGACGGGTGATAAAGTCGCTTCGCTCATCTAGAACCAGACTGACGAGCAGCGCCGGAATCATAAGCCGCACCGGAATCACGAGATATAAAACAAAGCCCCTCAAACGAGGGGCTTTTGTGATCGACTGAACAGAGTCAGTCATCCTACATCATGAATCCGACAATCAGATATGCGATGATCGACGCTGCTCCTGCAATGCAGGCGTACGGCAGAGTCGTTAGCATGAGATTCAGCGGCTTGACCTGTGTGCCCTGCGCGCACATGATGACGCCGTCGCCATAGAGGCAGGTGTTGCTTCCGAATGCCGCGCCTGAGAATACTGCCGCAGATGCGAGAATCGGATCTACGCCCATCGCATTCGCCAGCGGAATGACGATTGGGATAATGATTGCAGCCAGATCCCAGAAGCATCCTGTTGCGTATGCGTAGATACCGCAGACAACAAATACTGCCGCCGGCAGAAGACCGCCGTGCATGATCGGCTCGGTTACGGAAATAACATAGTCGGCCAGTCCCAGTTCGATGTTTGCTGACTGTACTGCGAATGCGAGTACTGACAAAACAAATACGAATCCCATGGACATAATTCCATCGAAGCATGCTGTAAGAAGCTCTGAGAATGACAGCTTCTTCTGCACCAGATAAAGTGCAAAGGCAACAACAACTGCTGCTGCGGAACCCATCATAACATCTGTATCAGTGAGAAGCGTTACAATGATCATAACGATCAGAGGAATCAGGAAGTTCCAAGGATGTGCCTTCGTTCCTTCCGGAAGTTCTTCCACTTTCGCATTCTCAACGATTTCAAGATCCGTTCCCTCTGGGAATACATCGCCCAATGTCTCATATCTCTCATACGCCTTCTTCATGGATCCGATTTTCGGAAGTACGCCGAGGATCTGCAGAATGCAGACGATGACAGCGAACCACGCATAGAAGGCAAACGGCAGACCATGGACATAAGCAGCCATGGATGAACCGCCGATCTCAACCCCCTGATCCTCCATCAGCTGTGAGAAATAAACAGCCCAGGATGACAGTGGAATGAGCAGGCAGACAGGCGCTGCGACTGTGTTTACAACGTAAGCCAGCTGCAGACGCGGGATTCCCAGCTTGTCTGTGATGCCCTTCATGGTCGTACCTACAGCCAGGTTGTTCAGATAGTCATCCAGGAAGATGATGATTCCGATGATGAACGTTCCGAACAAAGCGGTCTTCTTGTTCTTGATGAATTTAGAAGCCCAGAATCCAAAGTCGATAACAGCGCCGGACCTCTCGTACATCATGATCAGCATGCCGAACAACGCGATTACAATGAGCAGCCACTGCAGTGAGTCGTTCGTGAACGAAGCGTAGATGCAGTCGAAGAACTTCCCTGCAAAACCAAAGAGTCCACCGCCGAGTATGAGCGCCGCCATGGACAGACCGCATGTCATCGCGAAGAGCGTCTTCTTCGTTGTCACTGCGATGACAAGGATGGTCAATACCGGCAGAACGCAGATAATACCATACTCCATTTTGTTCTCCTTTCTGTAAATGATAACGAATAATAATAGATTATTTCTTTATGCAAAACCGGCTGACGCCGTTATGCTTCATAAATCACCTTGCCATCCATGATGGTAAGGAGTGCCTTCTTTCCAAGCAGATTGGACGGTGCCTCATCGATGATGCGTCCGTCGAGCACTGCGATGTCCGCCTTCTTTCCCGGTTCAAGAGATCCCAGTTCATCCTCGACGCCCAGTACGTAAGCACCGGAATAGGTATATCCGTAGAGTGTCTCCCAGATGTCCATTACATCGTCCCTGTTCGGACCGACCGGCGTGCCGTCTGCCATGCATCTGGTAATGGCAGCGTATATATTGTTGAACGGGTCGATATCCACAATCGGATAGTCAGTGCTCATGTTGACTTCTCCGCCCGCATCGATAATGCCTTTCATCGGATAGGATCTGCCCCATCGTTCTTCCCCTATCGCTTCCAGCATGAATTCTTCAGAAGAAAGTTGCAGGTGAGCCGGCTGTTTGCAAGCGATGACGCCCAGTTCGCGGAACCGATCGACGTCGTCCTCGTGAAGCAGCTCAATGTGTTCTACGCAGTTCCGCAGACCGTGTTCGCCGTTTGCCTTGTTGGATGCTTCAAAGGCGTTGAGCGACATGCGTACAGCACCGTCTCCGGTGCAGTGGATCCTGACCGGATATCCCGCCTTGTTCGCTGCGATAACCTTGGCGTTCAGTTCTTCCTGCGTGTGGATCGGAACCCCGTTCTTATCCGGATTCTCCGGCTCATCGATGTACGGATCCACCAGGACACCTGTACATGCATCGATGACACCGTCCTGATAGGCTTTCAGTCCCGGCATCCTGACGTATCCATCACTGTATTCCTTCTGCAGCTGTCCTGCCTTTGCAAAGGTCAGATCCTTATCGATGGCAGGATAGATGAAGATGCGGCACGTCAGCTTGTCCTGGGCCTCCAGATTCCTATACAGTTTGAATCCCGCAGGCTCCCTGTCGATGACATGTTCGTTGGACAGATCTCCTACAGAAGTGATTCCGAACTCTGCGAAGCGTCGGAAGGCGTTCAGCAGCAGGCGCTCTGCTTTTGCGGGCTCGATGTCCATCATCATGAAGTAAACAGGATCGGCGCCCTTGTTGTAGAGAACGCCGGTGAGCTCTCCCGCTTCATCTTTCTTGATGAAAAATGCATCATCCTCCGAAACGGTTTCCTTCGTATAGCCGAACATCTCCAGCGCCTTGGAATTGACCCAGACGAGCCATCCGTCCGCCGTAGGCAGGCAAATCGGGATGTCTGTTGAAATGTCATCCAGTATTTCCTTCCGAGGAAGTTCGCGGCTGTCCCACAATGACAGCATCCATCCGCTGGCAAGGATCAGATCCGTATCAGGATTGCGCTCCAGATAATCACGCACGATGGCCGCACACTCTTCGGCTGATTTGGTTCCCTCCAGATTGATATCATTGTCGTCCATCATGGCGCCCATCGTAATGTGAATGTGCGAATCGATGATGCCCGGCAGTACCAGTTTGTCTTCGAACGCAAAAACAACCGTGTCCCCGCCGATGTACTCCTCAATTTCCGGCCTGCTTCCTACTGCCAGGATACAGTCTGCATTAATTGCAATGCCTCCGTCAAAGACTTCCCTGCCTTTGCCGCTGTAAATTAAATTGCTTAGTATTACTTTTTCTGCTTTCATGAATACATTGTAACCTTACTTTGCGTCATGTTCAACCACATTATCGTATTAAAGCGTTCTTTATATGCAAAAAACAACTCCGGAACGATTCGTTCCGGAGCTGTTTTGTTTCGTTTTCCTATTGATTAATCAACTTTTTCGAACATGTCTTTGCCGACTCCGCAAACCGGGCATTCCCAGTCATCAGGCAGATCTTCAAATGCTGTTCCAGGAGCGATTCCGTTATCCGGATCGCCTACTTCAGGATCATAAACATGTCCGCAAGGTCCGCATTCATACTTATCCATAATTGTGCTCCTTTCAAATTCAATATCTATAGTGAATTATAATTGTCTACAGTGCCGGTGTCCAGTAATACTCACCGTAAATATCCGTAAATCTGTAAGTAATGACAGACTTCGTCTGTTCCAGATCAACGTTGGAAACAACGATGTTATCCGGATCCTCCACCTTCATGCTTCCGATTTCGTAGGTCTTCTTTTCACCGCTCATCGGATAGTAATCGCAGGTGAATGTGAGCTCATCGCCTGTCACAAGATCCGCATCGATCTTTGCTTCTGTCTCTGTTACATCCTCATCATAATCATACTGAACACCCGAAACATATCCTTGCTCGTTTTTGTTATCAAAGGCCAGGTACAGTTTCGCATCTTCGCCGTTGATCTGGCAAGGTACATATCCCTTGATGCAGTATTCATCGCCGTTTTCCAGTGTCTCTGTGTGGTAATATGCAACTGTCTTGCCGTTCAGCGCGAGCCAGGAGTTATCCTCATTTGGAATCAGATTGCCTTCCGTGTCGAAATCGAATACATTATCGAGTCCCAGGTCCAAATATCCTTCACCCACCTGATAGAGCATGGACTTGTCCGCTGTCTGTACCAGTGACCACTGTCCTTCCGGCATGGAGATGCACTTCTGTCCCTGGTTGTTTTCCTGCCAAATCAGATAGCTCTTATCGAGACAGTTCTTGGCAACATAACCGGCTACTTCTAATGGCTCAAGTCCTCCATCTTCCAGGAAGCTCGTGTTGCTGGAATCGAGTCCTTCGATGTTAGCGCGGTCAATGCCTCTTCCGGAGAAAAGTGACTGAATCAGCTGATTCATCGCCTCTCCACTCATATTGCTGCCGGAACCTGAGTTGCCGTATCCGAATATGGATTCAAACGGTGATGTGGTTCCTCCGCCGATCGCCTGTCCACTCACCTGCATCTGTGCGAACATTCTGATACAACTGGTGTAGCTCTGATCCATGCCGATTTCGTTGTACGTCGCTGACATGGAATCGACAGCGCCCACCCTCTTGTAAGGGAAGTAAATCGACAGTCCGTATGCGTTTGCCACATTCGGTGATGTCCTGTTGTATTTCACTGCGCTCAGCAGGGTCTTAGCCAGTTCCTTGGCTTCTGGTGTACCCAGTCTCTCACTGAAGTGAACCAAGTCGATCTGGTCGATGGCTGTGCTGGCGGCAAACTCCTTCGACCCACTTCTCGCTGTCGCGATGGTCTTATAGTCGCCGTTCTTGATCATGCTCTGTGCCTTTGTCGCAAAAGCATTGATGTCTTCAGGAACGGTCTGACTCAGTTCCGCCAGATCTACGATGGACAGTGTTGTCTGCTGATTACCTCTGAGCTTTGCACTTTCAACGGTAAAATCATCGACGATTATCTTACCTAAATCCAGTGTCGATATCGATGTGTCGTTGGAGAGCGCTGTCAGCCAGTTCGTATAGAACCAGCCCTTACCCGGTTCTGTCTCCTCACTGCTGATCAGATAGTCTGCGCGGTCGCTCAGCATGAGCGCTGTTTCTGTCGTGGCCATGAGGCATGCGTCGAATCCGATGAAGTCAAACTTAACTTTGGAGTTTTTGAGCGCCTGGTCGATTCTCTCGAGGGACATAGATTTCGGATAGGAATTCTTCTGGTCATATCCGAATCCGCTGGCACTGCCGCCGCCGTGATCCCACAGGATGAGCATGTTTCTGTTCGCAGGGAAATTCTTTGACGTCCATGCTACAAAGCTTCTGAGTGTTGCCGGATCCGTCATTGCACCATTTCCGGCGTTTCGCTCAAGACATGTCAGTTTGCCGTTGGTGATCTTATAAATCTGATTCACACTGCTGCTGACAACGTTGTTTCTCCACTGTTTACAGCCGCCTGTGAATACGATCAGATTTACCTTGTCCGATACATTCGCATTCAGCATCTCCTGCAGGTCATAGGTTCCCATGCCGCCGTTGGACTCCAGATCCGTACCGCACATGTAGACCATGATGGTTGCGGTGTCTTTGCCGTTGCCGAGAATCTTCGTGAACTTGTCCCTGGCTTCCGGCGCAACGTCCCTGTTGAGCTGCCCTACATTGGTATCAGCGTACCATCCGCTCGTTGTCTGCGGTGTATTCTCGTAATACTGCTGTGCCGGCTGGCTGTTCCCATCGAAGATGTTCCCCAGTCCGCCCAAGGTTGCGCCGCCTCCGCCGAAGATCAGAACAATCGCAATGATGATAATCTTCAGCAGTCCGCCGCCACCGCTACGCGTACCACCGCCTCCGCTGAAGTGACCGCCGCCGAACCCACCAGAGCTATGGCCGCTGTGGCCGCCGCTGAACCCACCGGAGCTGTGGCCGCCTACTGGCTTGCTTCCGCTCAGTGAATTGACGCCACCTGTTTTGAACGTTTTTCTCGCTTTAGGTCTGTTATCCATAATCACCTTCCTGAAGATTCAATCTTCTTTCATTCTGGTTTCAGGTTATCTCTTTAAGATATATAGACTTTGCTTAATTAAACCATATTTGAGGCTATTCTTCAAGATACAGGCGGCGGCAATGACGGTATCATTTGCCTGACATGCGGATATCAGTTACCTGCCCTGAAGCAGTAATATTAACAAAAGTAAATGAAATTACAGGGTGTAAACCATGTATAATGTAGTCGGATGAGTATCCGTACCGATACTCATAGTCTTGAAGAACACATGCGCATTTGAAGCGCAGGGAGGGATAGAATGAGAGACAATATCAGAAAACTGTTACTTGCCGGTCTTATACTGACTATGATTTTTGCATTTGCCGGTTGCAGCGGCTCAGATTCAGGGGAAAAGAGCGCTACAGAAAATACAAATGCACCAACGGAAGCAACTGAGACATCGGAAACAACAACAGAAGAAGCTGCCGTAGATGATTACGATATCCTGGATGGTTTCAATTTAGTGGAAAAGGATGACATCACTTTGCTCTACGGAAATGGTTTCGTTCTAACCATGCCTGATGATGACTGGGGATATGAACAGACATCACCTACATGCCTGCAGATTTATTCTGAGGATGCGCGTGAAGGCGGCTACGAAGGACACCTCGTATCGATCATGGCCTTTGATCCTGAGGATACTTCCTATGAGGATTTCCCTGATTACAGTGTAGCAGGAAGGGGCAAAACCGTAGACAAAGTATTCGTTGCCCTGTTCCCAACTGACGTACAGTACAATCCGGATGACCCGGATCAGGCAGAGGACTATAACGAACTGCTCAACCATGTGAAAAAGATTGCAGAAGGCATGGCTGACAGCCCATTCCAGATCACAGAATAATATCGAATATGACAAAATGAACAAAACGCCTTGGATCATTCCGAGGCGTTTTTCTTTGCTGTTGTTTCATTTCTATTTTTTCTTTGCTTCTTTTTCTTTTTGTTTGATCTGTTCCCACAGAGAGACGTTCTCATCGATGCTGCTCACGTCCATGTCGCCGAACACCCATGGATGTCTTCGTATCATTTTCTCTGAGATTCCCTGAATCACGTCGTCGATGGTGAAGACTCCGTCCTCCGCTCCGATCTGGGCGTTGAGCACGACCTGCAGAAGTACGTCTCCCAGCTCTTCGCACAGGTTCTCGTCATCCCCGTTCAGCATGGCGTCAACAGCTTCCTGCGCCTCTTCTATCATATACTTCGTGAGGGTTTCATGAGTCTGTGCCCTGTCCCACACGCATCCGTCGGGAGCCCTGAGCTGCGCGACAATATCTACAAAATCGTGGAATGTGTACACATCTTTTGCCGCAAGCTCTGCAGCAGTTCTACCGTCGGCTGCATCCTGCTCCGTGACCGCATCCCTCTCATCATCTACGATTCCGATATCCGCAGTGATGATCTGCCCGCAGTAGGTTTTTGCAAAAGGCTGCAGATGCACTTTTTTCTTCGCATGGAATGTAATCGTCACATCGGCTCTGACACAGCGTTCATCAAGTTCGCTTTCATCTTCAAGGTCGCCGCCCATTCCGGATGGGATATCCAAAGCGAACACTTTCGCTCCTGCTGCCTTTGCATCAGCAATCTCTGCTGCGGCAGCGGCGCCCTTTTCCCTGAGTCGTCCGTGAAACCCCGTTCCATAGATGGCATCCACGACGACGTCCTGTGCCATCGTTTCTCCCTGACCAGCACCGAGTTCCTGAACCGGAATCTGAAGATCTTTCGTGAGCCTATAGTTTGTGATGGCATCCGGTGTCTGCGGTTCTCCATCCACCAGAACCAGGCTGACAATCCAACCTCTCTGCTTCAGAATTCTCGCCACAACAAAACCATCGCCGCCGTTGTTGCCTTTGCCGCAATAGATGCGCGCTGTCAGCTGACGGCTCGATGGGTGCGGCCGCTGGCGTGTCGCCATGGTTATTTCCGTGATTCTGTTCGCTGCGATCGTACCCGCATTCTCCATCATCTGATAGTAGGACAGACCTGATTCATCGGTCGCCTTCTCCAGTTCCTTCATGCGTGCGCAGCTTACATAGTAATTGCTCATTCAGATTTTTTCCTTTGTTTCCTTTTCCTTTTCATCCGCATCACAGCACTCGTGTACTATTCCGCCTGCGGCCAGTACACGCAATAGCATGGATAGTACTCACCCATGTAGACCCAGACAGTATCCCCCATCTCCAGCTTTGTCTTCTTGTCTGCGAAGTACAAATCCGGGATGAAGAGCTTGACGGTTGTACGCTTCTTGCCCTTCAGGAGTATACCCTCCTTCTCCGGGTTCGCCTTGTAATCCTCAAGCTTGGCACGGAAGTTCTCTATACCCGTCTCCTTGCCGAAATGATCTGCGAACTGCTCTACATCTGCGTAAACCACATTGTCCGGATCCTGAAACCAGCCGAATCTCATCATTTTCAAACCTCCAAGTCTTTGGCCTGTCTCAGTGATACGTTCTAACTGCATGGTACATAGCAGTCACCAAATTGTCAAGCAACGCTGGATTACTAGCCTTTTGACTTGCTATTTCAAAACAACTATGCCGAATTCTTTATAATTTCAACAAACGGCATAGTAATATCGAGCTTTACTATACTGTTTTCTGCAAAAACAATAGTTTTGGCATATTATTTTTGTTAAAAACTATGCTCTTTTTGCTTAAAATTGCTATATCAGTATAATTGCAGCACAAAAACTATACCTTTTCCACCGAAACAGCCATTTCAGCATAGTTGCAACACAAAAAACTATACTTTTTCCACCGAAACAGCTATTTCAGCATAATCCGGCAACAGACTACTGAACTATCACTGGATTATTCCCGGCAACTGTGGAATAATTACAAATGACCGTTGAAACAGCATTATAAATGGCAAAGAAATTTGCGAGATAATAAAACAATAGACGAAGCGACCGAACAGCAACACAGCAACAAGGAACAATCATGAAAGAAATTGAACTGAAACTGAATCTGGTACGTCCGAAATTCGCGGACATTGATGTCATCGATAATCTCGATCAGGGTGGGCGGAAGCGCTGCACCATCACAGTGGATTATTCAGAGTACGATGTGAAATCCCTGATTCGGGAGGGACTGGACCTGGAAGGCGCCATGGCCCATTACAAAGAACGCATCACGTATATCGTGAAGCGTTATCTTCTGACCGACTTTGAAGTAAAAGGCGGATGGGACGATGTCCTGGGCGCCATCAGACCTTACGTGAAGAAGTATTACCAGGAGTAAGCACAAGGAGTAAAGTGCGCCGCGGATGGCATCTGCCATCCTGCTGCCTACAGACTCATGAATATGCTAACAAGAACCGGGACTGCCGCTGACAAAACCACCCCGTTTACGAAGGAGTAAACGGCTATGGTGCTGTCGGTGGCTTTTTCTACTAATGGAAGGCATACGTCCATGGAGGACGCGCCCGGCAGACAGTAACATTCAATGTAACCTAGATGCTTCGCGCAGGTCGGGATGAATAGAATTCCCACCACTTCACGAATCACGTTGTGCATGAAAGAAATCGCACTGATCTTGGCGGAGTAGTCCACCAGCATAGCGGATGCCAGCGAATACCATCCAAGCCCGGATCCGATGCAGGCGCTGTCCTGCACACTGAACGGCAAGAACAATGATGCAAGCACACATCCCAAGAGCATCGCACCAATGGAAACAAACGGAAATACCACAACGCGCCAGCCGGCGCTTTTGAAGTTGGTGGCGAGAGTTCCCTCTGTACCGATGTCGATGCCCACAAGCACCAGCAGCGTGCAGAGCGTAATCATCAGCAGTGTTCCCGTGACGGCAATGAAACCGTCCGGCAGCACCAGATATCCCGCTGCAATTCCGACAGCAACGAAGACGACCATAATGATGGTGAGACTGTTCAGACGCGGCTTCGCACCTTCACCATTCGCGTTTCTCGCACTTTCCATGCCATCTGCGTCCCCTGCGCTTTCTGCCTTTGCAGGAGCGGCAGCCTTCGCAGCGCCGCGTTTTCCAAATCTGTCAAAACCCATGACCCTGCGGACAAGAGTGAACGCGGCTACAGTGATGATCATCACGATAATCGTGAAGACAAAGGAAATCAGACCGATTGTCCCAAGAGAGGCAACGATTTCCTCACTTGCACCGATTCTGCTGCCCATCAAAAAAACAAGTACGACAATCACCAGGGTCTGAAGCTTTCCGACCCATTTCCATGACTTGTTCTGTTTTTTGAGCCTCGCTCCAATGAAGTATCCTGCGACGGTCACTGCGAGGTATATTAATAAATCCAGCAAATCTGTCTCCTTATCTGCTCTTGATGCACCACCAGGAAACGGTGGCGATGATGATGACTGCACCGACCAGAGCGAATGGTCCCGGAACTTCGCCAATGAAGATGGCGACCCAGACCGGATTCAAAAGCGGCTCCAGCATGCCGATCAGTGAGCACGCCAGCGGCGGGCAGTCTCTGGATGCGATTCCGTAGAGGACATATGGTATGCCCAGTTGGAAGACGCCCAATATTATAACATAAACAATCTCAATGGCGGCGATTTCCGTTGTCTGCGGAATGCCGATCGGCAGACCGATCAGCAGGGTCAGCACATGAGCGATCATGATACCGCTCATTCTTGTGGCATCATCATCTCCGCCCCGTCCGACCATCACGAACATCTGCGCCAGAAAAATACCAGCCAGTATCCCGAACAAATTCCCCAGCATGTTTCCCGGCGACAGCTGGTCGAGGAAGAACAGCACCATGCCGCCCATGGTAATGCAGACAACCAGGACGTCCTGCTTTTGCATCTTCTGTTTGAAGAACACTGCGGAGATGATGAGAATAAAAATCGGCGCCGTATACTGGAGCACGATGGCATTGGCTGCCGTTGTCAGTTTGTTGGCGATGGTGAACAAAGTCGCCGAGAATGCCAGACCGACGCCGGCGAGAAGCGAGTACTTATTTAACTTGAAGCGCGTATGTGTCGCCGCCATATACATGGCCATGATGCTGCCGGAGATGCCGCTGCGTATGCCCGCAATCAGGAACGGACTCCATGATATGAGCTTAATGAATATCCCGCCCAGACTCCACATTGCTGCTGTAATGACCATCAGGAGCATCGCTCGGTTTTTTCTTTTGATATCAGTCTGTGTCATTTTCCGGCTCCGTGGCGTTTCCTATGATACAGTTCAACACCTGCGTAGATCAATCCGATGACGACCGCTGCAAAAATAGCATATCCTAAGAGATATAAACTGTCCCCCGTCACCTGCGCGATCAGTTCCAGCGGCGTACCCTTCGGCGGCCAGTTCACGAACATGAAATTGCAGTGTGCAATGCGGTCGAATATATAAACCGGCACTGCCGCGGCAATCATAAAAATCCAGACGTAGTACGCATGTCTGATGTTCAGATGCGTCCATCCCTGTTTCACCATCAGCACAGGATAAAGCAAAAGCATTCCATGCCATGCATATCCATAGAAGTTCATGAAATTAAACACCGGATAGAGATGAGCCCAGTCCGGAAACAATAGCGCTGCGATTGTCCCGGGCAGGATGAGAATGCAGGCGATTTCTCCCCATATCATTCTCCACTTGTCCGTTTTCGACAGGGACGAAGCGATAAAAACAAACAGCCCCAGGCTGCACAAATGCAAAGGCAGGTATCCCGGACCGAAGTGTCCTGCGTGTGCGAGAAACGCATCCTTAAACACTTCCATGCACACCATGATCCACGGAATCACCTTCATGGCAGATGTCAGCCTGCTGCTTTTGCATGTGAGTATTCTGACTGTCAGAATGACCAGCACAAAAAGAACGAGCAGCGTGATGATGTGCTCTGCGCTGAACCGCATGTAGCCGAGGCCGGGTGGCAGGTCTTCGTATTGTTTCCAGAAATACTCAAACATCTCCGATGATCAGTCTTTCAGAAGTCTGTACCCTTCGACTCTCACACGGGCAATTTCCGTATCATAATCGTCTGTTACATTCACTTCATAAAAACAGGCGTGACGTCCGTCTCTAATGCAGTGCGCTTCACAAGTTAAGTGCTTGCCTTTGTTTTTATTCATGAAAATCGCGTGTGACCCTAAGGTCACAACAGGCTCTGAATCGAAGTTGGAAGCAACCGCAAAAGCAAAGTCGCACAAGGTGAAATAGACACCGCCCATGACTGCTCCCATGGCGTTCATATGCCGCTCATCCAGTTCCAGTTCGACCTTGGCATAGTGTTTCCGGACTTCCGTAATCGTAATCCCTGTTACATCTGTCGCATATTTATCATTTTTGAAATATGCATTTGCCCGTTCCAGATTTGTCATATGTTTTCCTCCTGACCGGCATCCGCCGGATATAATATGGTACAATTATAGCACAAGGAGGCACACACATGAGCATCAACAAAACAGGATATGTTCAGGTTTACACAGGAAATGGCAAAGGCAAAACCACCGCAGCCCTCGGCATCACGATGCGCGCGTCAGGCGCCGACATGAAAATCGCGTTCATCCAGTTCATGAAGGCACTCGGCTACAGTGAGCAGAAGATACTTCCGACTCTTCCCGGCGTTACCTGGAAGACTCTTGGCAAGCCGTTTTTTATCGCAAAAGCAGGAAGCATTTCTGAGGAAGAACTGGCTGAATACGGTGATACATGCGTTGTTTTTGAAGAAGGCAATCCACCTGCAGAATATGTGAAGATGATCAATGATGGTTTCGCGGAGGCTCGCGAGATGGTGCTGTCCGGCAAGTACGATATGGTCGTGCTCGATGAAATCAACTGCACCATGTTTTTCGGGTTACTCGGCGTAGAGGAAGTTCTGGAATTGATCCGGAATAAACCAGCCCACACAGAGTTGATTCTGACTGGTCGTTGCGCACCGGAGGAAATCATAGAGGCCGCCGACCTCGTCACGGAAATGCGTGAGATCAAGCACTACTATAACGACGGCGTGCAGGCACGCCGCGGAATCGAGGATTGACGTAAGATTGAGGATGAAAGAGGATTGCAAGGGGTATTAAGATTTCCGCCGCTGCAGGGACATGAAGATTCCCAGAATACAAAGAGCTGTGAAGATCAGGAAGCAGATGTGCATGGTGTGGATCAGATCTGTGACCGGAACCTCATAAAGTGAGAGATTGCCAACTGTTGCGCTGACGACAATCGTTACGATCGCCATCCCTGTCGTCTGTCCTGTCGTGCGCATCGTCGAAAGAAGGGAATTCGTCACCGCAAACTTTGAATGCGGAACACATCCCATGATCACATTCGTATTCGGCGAGGAGAACAGCGCGATTCCGACACCTGCGACGGCCAGTGCGATAAAGATTGCCCATATCGGCATGTTCACCCGGGCAAAGGCAAAGAACAGCAGCGTCAGCGCGCAGACCGCCATGCCGCCCGACGCAAGTTTATACGCCGGAATCCTGTCCGAGAGCCGTCCCATGCGCGGAGAAAGAAGCGCCATAAACAGCGGCTGCGCAATCATAATGAGCCCTGCCATCTGAGACGTGAGGCCCTGCGCTACCTGAAGATAGATCGACACAAGATATCCCAGGGCGAAGGTCGCACTGTAATTGAATAGTGCTGTCAGATTCGACAGCGTGAACACCCTGTCCTCTGCGAAGATCCGCACATCGATGACAGGGTTTTCTGATTTGAGTTCAATATGCGTGAACAGAACGCCCAGAAGTACGCCGCACACCAGAATCACCCATCCGAACCGGAAGCTGTTGATTGCAGTCAGCCCATAGATCAGGCAGGCGATCATCAGAACATATGCAATGTTGCCGGCAAGATCGAAGGTCTTTCCTGCCCTCTTTTGTTTATCCTTCGGAACGCCTGTGAATGTCAGAATCATCGACGTCAGTGCAATTGCGGCGCCGAACAGAAAGATAGCCTTCCATCCAAACAGATGGTTGAGAAGCCCTCCCAATGCAGGACCCAGCGCCAGGCCCGTATAAATTCCTGACGTTACGATGCCGATGGCTTTGCCTCTCTCATTGCCCGGAAACGCGTCGATTGCGATCGGCATATTGGACGCGAATATCATCGCTGCGCCGATGCCCTGGATCGCCCGTGTGATCAGTATGGTCGCTGACGACCAGGCGAAGATTCCAAGCACTGAAAACGCGCCAAAAACAGCGACTCCCGCCACCAGCATATTTCGTCTGCTCGTGCTGTCTGCTATTTTCCCGAAGGGGACCGCCATCGCTGCAATTACAAGCATGTAGGTCGTTGTGATCCAACCTACATTCGCAGCGCCCATATGAAAATATGTTCCCATCGCCGGTATTGCCAGGTTCAGCGCACTGCCTGAAAAAGCAGTTGTGAATGAAGTCCCGGTCGCTACCGCCAGTGCCATCTTCTGTTCTTTCGTCATATCAGTATTATAGAATCTCCTAAAATACAAAAGCAAGAGGAATTGCCTTACAATTCCTCCTGCTCTGTTCACTCAAAGAAACGCCGGAAAGGCATCTAACCATCTCTGCCCTACTCAAGCTTCTTCAGGTATTTCAAATCTGTCGGATTCTTTTCCGAGAACAGTTTGTGGAAATCCAGTATCATCTCAGAAACGATGTCTGTTCTCTGATACATGGCACTTCCTGTAACCCAGCAGTTATTGTTCTTGACTGCGGTCAATTTCTTCATAATCGGATCCTTTGCTATAAGATCATCCATTGTCTTTACGGAACCGTCGATGCTTCCGTTATAGATGATGTAATCCGCATCCACAGCCGTATCATAGAATGTCTCCATTGAAACATCGATGGAAGTCCGACCACTTTCATCATCAAGATTTTTGAAAATGTATCTCGCTCCGGCGATCTCGATCATCTTAGGGATATAGTCTGTGCTTCTGCGTACAACAGCTTTTCCATCCGTCGAAATATAGAAGAATGCTACCGTTTTTTCCGTGTTCTTAAAATCATCCAATGCCTTGATGGACTCCATCTGTCCAGCGAAAAATTCTTCTGCCTGTTCTTCATGATCTGTCAGAACTCCATAGAGCTTGATCCATTCTGCTCTGCCCATCGGGTCAGATTCGTAACTGGAGCGATCAACCATTACAGGAATTCCCAGATCCTCGAGCATTTCCTTCACTTCCGGCGTATGATCGATCATAGTCGACTCCAGCGCCAGATCACATCCTTCTTTCAGAATGGTTTCATAATCCGGCGCACTGTACTTGCCTGCAAAAATAATGTCCCCTTTTTCCATTGCCTCTTTTGGTTCATCAAAGGTCCAGGACTCCTTCGGAACAGATGACATGCGGATAGAATCAATTGCATCAATCGAACAGAACATTGCCATGGTTGCTGTGGCTGCCAGATAGATGTCGTCGATTGGCTTCTGCAGAACTATGATATCGCTCTCCAGATTTTCCGGAACTGCGCCGCCTTCCGGAACAATGAGAAAACGCTGGAATCCATGGATATCTATCAAATCATATCCGCCTTCGTAACGGTACACGCTGTATTCCGTAGCCCTCTGCAAATCCAGTGTCGATTCATAGGCCAGCCCATCAATCTCAGGAACGCTTTCTGAAGACTGCCCGCTTGTTTCGCCACCGCAGCCAGTAAACAAACCCACAGTCAGCATACACAGCGATATGAACAACGCAAGCAGTCTGCGGGTTGTTTTATGCTTCTTATCACTATTGCTCATTGTCTATCTTTTCCTTTTTATTTTCTTTGATATATTTTTCAAAAAGCTCATCAGAAGCTTTTTCTTCTCCATAGATCGCACCATACACCTTGATCCATTCCATATCACCATAGTTGGTTGTTTCATCCTTGGAACGGTCAATGATCATAGGAATGGAAAGGGATGAATATCTCATCTGCAATCTGTGTAACGTTTCCGTCTTTTCTTTGGATGCTTCTACCTGTTCGTCCGTACTCTTCTTTGTCACCTTCTCAGGGAGCGCCGTAGACGGAAACACCGCCAGATCTCCCTCTTCCAGTACGATTTTCTTAAAATCAGGCTTATCGTATTCTCCCAAATCATCCATTTTCTGAAGCACATCCTTCTTTCCAAGCTTTGAAATCTTATCGCCTGCTTCTTCCGCAAAAGCAAATGTGCTGTCTACCGGTTTATTGATGATAATACAATCTTTTTCTAAACCTGCCGGGAGTTCTACGCCTTCAGGAACCACCAGATAATTGACGATGTTGTTCTGATACAGCTCATTTGTGAACTCATTCTCAGATTTGGCGATTGGCTTTCCTTCTTCATCGTATTCGATTTTTTCTTCACCATTTGCGGCGTCAGATTTTGCTTCTTCCGATTCCTTCTTTGGCTTTTTGTAAAGCGCAGTGTCCTTACTTTGATCGATTTCGATCAGGGTGATTCCCTGTTCATATTTGAAAATTTTGAACAGCTCTGCATTCTTGATTTCCGTTTTTTCCTCAAACGTAAGGCCTATCAGTTCCGGCGCTTTGTCCGACAGCTTATTGGTGCTGACCAGTTTTCCATCAGTTCCATCTTTGTCATCCTTCCCTCCTGTTGCACCGGCTTTATATATGAATATCTTATACTGGACCCAATGCGGCTGCGACATAGCTGTCGTCCTGCCGATGATTGTATTATTAGCATTCAGTTTTACAGGAATGACAAACTTGGAGTTTCCGCCACCCTGTTTTGAATAGATTCTTCCGTTTGCTTTAAGCGAATCATACTTGCTGCTTCCAAATTCAATCGTCGCGAAAGCCTTCCCGCCTTTCACGGTAATCTTATTGCAGCGGATGTATGCGAGTCTTCCTGAACCTCCGGACCACCTGAATTGATCCGGTGTATAAACGCCGTCCTTCAAGCTTGTCGAATTATCAACTGCGCTCGTACTCTTGTTCCTGTCATCTTTCCACTTGGATTCCTTGTCAGCCTTATTATCGTTCTTGAACTCTTTCTGCGTCCCACTTGTCTTTTCGGAATCACTGGCCTTTTTCTTGCCCGGATTGATTGTTGTGCCGTCTTTTACTTTCTGAGCTCCTTTGCTATAGAACAATATCCACTTGTTAGGTCTCCATGGATCTGTGGTCGGATCCGCATCCAGTTCATACTTTTTGGAATGCGGTGTAATCGTCAGTTTCTTATCAAGCGATGAAACCGGAATCGTAAAGGTGTAGTACCCGTTTACAACTTTTGCTTTAATCCATTTACTTTTACCTGCGTTTCTCGCCTGCTTCGGTGTCCCCATATAGACATAGTCATATCCATCTCCTGACAGGGTAATGGTTGCCGTCATGGATTTGTTTTTGTTGACCTTAAGAATCACCCATGCAGGATCTGTCGTCTTAGGATTCAGATAGAACATTTTTCTATCGGTTGTTGCCTTGACTTTCCATGTCCCAACAGAAAGCTTCTGTTTATCTTTTGGATCTACTGGTGTTGGGTCAACCGGAGTCGGATCCACCGGCGTCGGATCAACTGGTTCTGTACCTTCCTCCGGGTTCGTTGGGATGTCCGTGCTGTCGCTGATTTTTTCAGAATCCGGCGTCAGTGTAATCTTATATGTATAATTTACCCAGTGAGGCGCCGTCATCGCAGTTGTTCTGCCGCTAAACGGTTTTACTTCGTTTAAGACAACAGGTACAGATACCTGCTTGTTTCCGATGGTGTATACGTCTTTGCCCTTTTTCTTTGTTGCAGGATCGTACAGTTCAGGCGTTTCATTTTCAGAAGGTGCCGTTCCCATATAAACATGGGTCATCTTATCACTATTGGTAGTGAAAACCGCTGTAGCATTACCATTGATAACGATTACTTTGCTGCAGTCAAATTTGGCTTTTCCTGTTCCGCCATCAAATTCAAACTTATCCGGTTTATAGGTGCCATCCTGGATGCCCGCATCTCCTATACGATCACTATCTTCGACAGAAACCGTAATCCTGTATGTGATCCAATGCGCATCCTCCATCGCGGTTGTCCGTCCGCTCAGGTACATCTCAGTGCCAATGCTTACAGGAATCGTTGCAAAAGCACCGTTGTCAGCGATATTTGTCTTATATACACCTTTCCCGATCGCACCCGTTGCTGTATTGTAGAGGTCCGTATTGGCATCATCACCATTGTTTTCCTGCTCTACAGTCCCTGTGAAAAAGTGTTCATACTTAGTGCTGCTCGTTCGGATAACAGCTTTCGCTTTTCCGCCCGATATGATGACCTTATCACAGAAGAACTTCGCCTTTTTGGTACCTCCGGAATAGCTGAAACCGCTTGCCTGATATTCTCCATCAGCAAGACTGGTGCTGTTGTTTACTTCATAATAAACAGAATGACCGCTGCCTGCTGCCTTTACACTCTCAGAGCTGCCGGCATTTGTCTTCACTTCACTCGTAGATTGCTCTACAGATTCTGTGTTTGTCCCTGCTTCTTCTGAAGTGCTTTCTGTAGATAAGGATTCCTCTTGCTGAACCACGTCTTCAGACTGTTTTTCCTCTTCTGAAGGCTGTTCTTCCTTGACCGGTTCTTCTTCAGGCTCCGCCTTTTCCGCAGGCGCAGTCTCTTCAGTCACAGCCTCTGTGCTGCTTTCAGCTCCGGCTGCTGTCAATTGATCATCTGCAAAAGACGGAACGGTCCATGCCACTGCAACCATAATGGCCAGCAATACCGAAATGAACTTGTTTTTATAGTGCATCATTGAAATGCATCCTTTCTTAATAGCATGGCGGAAACCGCCCGTAAAAACAGGCGGTTTGCCGCAATGAATTCGTTATGGGTAATTAACAATTCACTTATTTTACTTTAACTTTAATTGTCTTTGTTACTGTGGCTGCTTTGTAGTTTGTTGACTTGGCAGCTGTTGCCTTTACCTTGATGGAATAAGTTCCCTTCTTGGTCTTTTTCTTTACCGTAATTTTACCAGTCGTCTTATTGATTGTTAACTTGCTGGAGCCGCTTACCTTGGCATAAGTGACCTTTGTTTTCGCACCGCTGACAGCTACCTTGCTTGTTGTCTGTGCCTTCTTTTTCAGCGCCTTGAACTTGACACTCTTTTGTGCTGCAGACATAGTAAGTTTCTGTACAGCCGGATTGATCTTGATTGTCTTGTATGCGCTTCCGCTGTAGTTCCCCTTCAGTGTAACAGTAACTTTATAGCTTCCCGCATTGATGCGTCCTTTCGCATAAGATACCGTATAATCCGTATTCTTGGTCAGTGTCTTCGCACCGTCCTTCACGGTAACAGCTGGCGTCTTTGCCTTACCATTATAGGTATAGGTGGTTGTCGACAGCGTTACTGCAGGTGTGATCTTTTTCGCATTGATCTTGAATTCTGCAGTCTTAGTGCCAGTGTAATTTCCTGTTCCATTAATTGTTACTGTTGCTGTACCCACATTTGTATTGCTGCTATATTCCACTGTATAATCTGTATCCTTAACCAGAGTCTTGCCGTCGAATGTAACAGTTGCAGGCGTAAGTGCTTTGCCGGTATAGGTCTGCGCAGGGACGTCAATGGTAGCAAATGAAAGCTTTCCTACGAGTGCCTTGACAGCCTGATCGATTGCGTTAGCCATTCCGTCAACATCTGCCTGTTCGTTTGCTTTCTTATCGCGAACAACTGCATTTACTGCTTCTGTAACAGCTGCTGCAGTCTCTTTCGTGTATATGCTGAGATCTTCCGGTACTTTCTCAAGTGCTGCATCTACTGCTGCATAATCCGCATCAAAATTCTCAAGTGCTGGTACAGCCAGGTAATACTGATCTGATGTCGTAGCGCCATCCTTCTTCTTGATAGGAGCTACCGGAACTGCCCATCCGCAATTCTCTGTGTCCAGATCAAATACGATCTTTCCATCGGAATCCAATTCTACATCTTTGGTCAGTTCTTCATTGATTCCGCCCCAATGCATCCACCCATATACCGTGGTGTTCTTAGGAGTGATAGATATATGGATTTTTCCATCACTGTAGGTGTATGTGGAGCCTTCCTGCGGAATCCACATTCCAAACGCTGATCCGTCTTTCTTGATGAACTGAACAGTTGTACCTTCATATTCGAACTTCGCTACTCGAAGTCCCTTGACCGCTTTCTCGATTGCATCGGCCATTCCGTCAACATCTGCCTGCTCTACTGCTTTCTTACCGCGGACAACTGCATTCACTGCTTCGTTGACAGCCGCTGCGGTCTCTTCCGTGTATATGCTGAGATCTGCAGGGACTGTCTCAAGTGCTGCATCTACTGCTGTGTAATCAGCATCGGCAGTAAAGTACTCAAGCGCTGGTACTGCCAAATAATACTGATCCGATGTCGTAGTGCCATCCTTTTTCTTGATAGGTGCTACCGGAATCGCCCATCCGCAATTCTCTGTGTCCAGATCAAATACGATTGTTCCATCGGAATCCAATTCTACATCCTTAGTCAGTTCTTCATTGATTCCACCCCAGTGCATCCAACCGTATACTGTCTTGTTTTTTGGAATGATAGACATATGGATCTTTCCATCATTGTAGGTGTATGTGGAGCCTTCCTGCGGAGTCCACATTCCAAATGCTGACCCGTCTTTTTTGATGAACTGAACAGTTGTGCCATCATATTCAAACTTATCTACAGTAAGCGCGTCACCATTTATTTCTATAGTCTTTGCTGATTTATCTATCGTTACAGTTCTTACCACATTTGTTCCAGCCCCTACATAAGGCGCATCTTCGGCTACATGGAAAGTCATTTCAATAGGCGTCTTGTCCTTGAAAGCCTCTTTATTCGGTGCATTTGTCATTGAAATTGCAAACTTTCCATCTACCAGTGTAGCATCGGCTGTACTAATTGCGTTGCCAACTACTGTAGGGAATGTAACTTTGTCATATGCCGAGTCTTCCATTACCAATGTAGGTGCCACACTGTAGTTGTTGGAATTCGGTCCTCCTACTACATGTGTTGCTGCCGTATCTGCAACTTTGAAGTCTGCCACATTGGACGTTACCGTATAATTCGAAGTCTCATTGTAGTCATCCGTTACAATTGTCTTCGCTTCTCTGTCGACTGTGAACTGTCTCGGATAGAATGCTCTTGAAAGGTCATTTTGTCCATTGAGGTACTTCGTATAATATGAGTTGGATATGGCAACAACCGGTACGAAGGACTCATCTGCATTCAATGGAATCGTGAATTCGTATTTGCCTGCGTCATTTGTGGTGGAATGAATCCAGGTATTGTTACCTTTGTCAGCGGATCCGTCTCCGTTTTCAACTGCCGCTTCGTATGTTCCTTTATACAGTTCCTTGTATCCTGTCCCGGAAAGTGCCATTACAAGATATTCCTGATCGTTCTTTGTAGTGAGATAGGCAGTTTCAGCCTTAAACATACTTGTATTATTTGTGATTGTGAGATCGATATCTTCGGACTGAGCGGTAAGTTCATCGCCCATAGCTGTCACTTCCGGTTCATCTTCCTGAACAACTGCTTCCTCTGCCGGCTCCTCTTCCTGAACCACTGTTTCGTCCGATGATTCTTCTTCCAGAACCACTTCTTCGCCTGCTGGTTCTGCTTCTGTTGCAACAGCATCACCTTCGTCCAGTGTCACGGCTGGATCATCGCTTGGTGTGCCTTCAACATTCTCTGCTGCGAATACATTGAGTCCCATGGTGAACATCAGCATGAGAGACAATGAAACCGCAATCAAACGTTTCCATACTTTCTCCATTCTTGTCTTCCTTTCCCTCCAAACAAAAAACCTTTTTGCGACTTCTCGCAAAAAGGCCATAATCAATACATAAGAAACATAGAAAGGAAAACCATTCGGTCTTGTCCTGCTATACATATCATTGACGGAACTTTCTGCGGAAGTTCGTTTATCAATCCCAAATCGGCAGGCTTCCTGGCTTAAGATCATCATCTCCCTGCGCCTTCTCAAATCCTTTCGGACTCAATGGCATCTGCAGGCAGACTCCCTATCACAGTGACCGGATCGCTCAGGTATCGCACCTGATTTCCTATTATCCCATTGAGCATTGAACTGTCCTTTCTCTAATACTCACCCAACGGGCACCGATCTGATATTAATTTGTAGTTGTGCCTCATGCACGCGATTACTGTAACATGAAACTTATTGCTTGTAAAGATTAAGTTTGATATGCCTAATCACACTGAATAGTCAGATGATTCCCTCACTTTATCAGCGACTCTTCTGTCTCCGCATCGAACAGATGCATCGCTTCTGTCTGCAATTTCAGTTTCAGCTTCGTTCCTGCACTCATCTCATCAATGTCCATGTTCAGTGTCGGCACGATGGCGATGACTTCTGTGCCGGATGCATTCATGTGCAGGTGCATTTCACTGCCCATCATCTCCGCAACTTCAATCACAGCGTCAATGCCGGCTCCGTCATCACTGATCACAACATTGACCGGTCTGACACCGGCGACCACTTCACGCTCACCGGAAGCACCGCAGACCTCTGCACCGTCCCCCAAAGCTTCTGCCAGTTTGCCAGGCAGTTCGAATGTTTCACCAAGTATCTCAACGCTGTACTTGCCGTCCGCAAAGCGCAGCTTGCTGCCCGGGAAGAAGTTCATCTGCGGCACGCCGATAAAGCCTGCCACAAACAAGTTCTTCGGGTTGTTGAACACTTCCTGCGGCGTTCCGATCTGCTGGATGAAACCGTCCTTCATGATGACGATTCTGTCCCCCAGCGTCATGGCCTCCACCTGATCGTGGGTGACGTAGATGAAGGTCGTGTCGATCTTTTTTCTCAGCTTGATGATCTCCGCACGCATCTGATTTCTGAGCTTTGCATCCAGATTACTGAGCGGTTCATCCATGAGGAAGACTTTCGGGTCTCTGACGAATGCTCTTCCCATGGCGACTCTCTGTCTCTGCCCGCCCGAAAGGGCTTTTGGCTTTCTGTTGAGGAGCGGTGTGATGTCCAGAATTTCAGCCGCTTCACGAACGTGTTTGTCGATCTCTTCTTTGCTGAACTTCTGCATCTTGAGGGAGAAGGCCATATTTTCATAGACCGTCATGTGCGGATACAGTGCGTAGTTCTGGAAGACCATCGCAATGTCTCTGTTCTTCGGAGCAACGTCGTTCATGCGTTCTCCATCGATATAGAGATCGCCTTCACTGATATCCTCCAACCCTGCGATCATTCTGAGCGTCGTGGATTTCCCGCACCCGGAAGGTCCGACCAGCACAACGAACTCTCTGTCCGCGATGTCGAGGCTGAACTCTTGTACGGCGACAACGCCCTTATCCGTAATCTGAAGATTCATCGGTTGCTGTTCCGACTCATCTTTTTTATCCTTTTTCTTTTCATCCTCTGTGAAAGGATAGATCTTCTTGATGTTCTTAAGAATTACTTCAGCCACTTTTGAACCTCCATTACTGTTCCCACAGTTCTATTTCTTCTTCATCCGGCACAAACGCCGATCCCACTCCCTCTATCTTTGACTTCAGTCCGTCGAGTGCTTTGCTCCTATCGCCCAGTACTTTCTGCATTTGCATGCTGCTCTCCGGAATCAGGACTGCCAGATCATAATCTCCGGCATCTATCATCTCCTCAAAGTCAGCATCCTCCAGACACCAGGTGTTTCTTCCAAAATCGTTGATCATATCTTCCTGTCTGCAGTCACCATTGAACTCGATGCATGAATTTCCTCCCACGAAGAGATTGTCGTGGATGCTGTTGCCTTTGCTTCTCTGTATACCAATCTGCGTCTCATTATCGACGAGTGTATTGTGATCGAACTCACAGTCCTCTGTGAATCCCAGATTCCTGTCATAACCGCCGAAACATATTCCGCACCATCCCTCGCAGTTCGCGATCACGTTATCATGAACTCTGATGCCGGACACCTTGAACAGCGGATTGTCATCCGGACTGTGTTCCGTTGCAACCTCGACGCCGATGTCGCATCTGTAAACAAAATTGTTGAATATCTCAATGTCCTGCCCGCCGTCCACATAGATACCGTCGGCGCAGAGATCATACTCACCGTCCTCATAATAAGCCGGATTGCCCTCGGCGCTGATGTTGTAGACCACATTGCCGAAGCACTTGCCGTTCCGTGCCATATCTGCATCGTAAGGATTCTCGAAATCGCTGTCCTCCGGATGCATCGCGGTCCCCTCAAATCCAATCATATCGATGCCGATGTTGTTGTTGTCGTGAATCCGGTTATTGGAAATGGTGAAGCCATCGATGTTGCCGTTGAGCACCAGCGATTCACTGTCACCGCAAAGGCAATCCGACACCTCACAGTCATCTACCGTAACGTTCCGCACCGGTGCGAAATCATTGGCCGCGTAGAAGCAGATGCCATGGGCTCCGACAACGCCGCTGACCTTGCAATCCTTGATGGTGATGTTGTCAAAGGATTCTACACCCTTATTCGGCAAGCTCTCGTAGATGATGCCGTGAGTGCCGCCTTCCACCGTGAGGCCTTCCAGAATGACGTCATGTGCATTGCACAAGTAGATTCCATAGCTTGGTTCCAGTTCATCTGTCTCACCGCTCTGCACTTCACCCGGAGCGACTTTAATGACCGGAGACGCGCCTTCCGCTGCACGGATGATCGTCGGACTGTCTTTTGTTCCGGACAAATCGTAATCTATGGTGAATCCTTCATAGATTCCATCTTCGAGTATTGTTTCTTCTCCGGCTGTAACCTGTACCTGCATCGCTTCTTCCTCTCCGCATGCTGCAAAAGCAACACACATTGCTGCCGCAAGAACTGCTGTCAGAATGATCTTCTTCATCTTGCGCCTCCCTTCCTGCGCCTGTTATTCAAACAGTCCGCACGCTCTCCAGTATCTGGACAGCTCGTCGCACGTTTTGTCGATGACCAAAGCCTCAGGTTTCAGCTCCAGCATTCCTTCACGTGCATGGACATACTGCTGCGGCATAAACTGGCTGAGCATGGTCAGTGTGATCCTGCCGTGCAGATTCTCCATCAGTTTCCTGATGGCTGCTTTTACTTCCGGCCTATGCATATAGTATCTGCTGCGGTCGCTGTAACTGTACTTTCTGAGCAGTGTGCTCTCCGGTTCCTCGGCAGTGTAATGACCCTGCCAGCTGGACGGATCGTTTCGCATCACTTCGTCGAGGACCCCGATGAAGTCTGATGCCTCCCCGGCATCCAATACACCCGCTGCACACAATGTATCTTCCATCATGGCCAGCGCATAGAGACCTTCTCTCGCTGCAAATGTGAGCGCCGGTCCGACCTTCAGAATCGCGATGCCGTCTTCCACCATCTGTTTCAGACTGCTCTCACGCTGATAGTCCGTTGAATGACCTTCCAATACAATGCCCGGAATCTCTGCCGCTTCTTCCGTCAGCTGCGTCGCCTCTTCCGGCACGTATTCATGCACGTTGTCGTTTCCGAATTCCACGCCCGGCTGCACAACTGCTGCGATGATCCGCCCCCATGGACTTCCTTCGCCGTCCGCCAGTCCTGCCTCTGAAAACTTCTCTTCGAAGCAGGTCAGCATCTCCTTCAGCGCTTCCGGTTTCGTCACACTGAGTGCGTCTTCCTCGCCGCTTCCGCCCGGTGTCGGCACTTCGCTGCCGATGACGTATACGGGTGCAAGCACTTCATCTGATGACGCGCCGGCGCGAACCGCTTCTTCCCGGTACGCCGCAAATCCTCTCTCTGACGCCTTGCACAGTCTGACGGTTCGATCCGCGATCTCCTCTGTGGAAAGCGTAACCTCACTGCCGAGAGGCATACTAGCATCAAGGTGAATCTTCGTAAATCCTGCCTTTGCGAATTCATAGGTCAGTTCCTCGGCCAGATCCATGGCTTCCGCCGCATCGCACTTCTGCCATGCGACAGGTCCGAGATGATCTCCGCCGAGAATCAGACGCTCCGCAGGAAGACCGAGCGCAGCTGCACGGTCCAGAACATATTTTCTGAAGTCCGCAGGCTTCATTCCTGTGTAGCCGCCCATCTGGTTCACTTGGTTTGCCGTAGCCTCGATCAGCACTGGTGTTCCTGTTCTGACTGCCTGGGTGATGGCGGCGTCTATGACAAAAGGACTGCTGCTGCATACAGAGCAGATGCCTTCATGAATCCCATTCTTTTGTTTCTGTACTATAGTCTGAAGATGATGCGTGTACTCCATCCTTCTTCTCCTCCCCGATGCTATTCCTCGTAGATAGTGACACCCTGCACGACTCTGTTTACTTCTCCGGTCGGACAAGGGTTGTCAGGCGTGATTTCCAGCTTTATGGAATAGAGCATGGCCATGGTCTGGGCGACCATAATGTACGCTGGTGCCAGCTGACAATTCGCAGCTTTGTTTCTGTATCCCATCGGAATCATCAGATCGCAGTATTTGCCGACTTCTTCATCTTCTGAAGCAGTCACTGCGACGAGCTTGCTGCCTTTGCGGTCTCTGTAAAGTTCTTTCAGAACATCCATCTCATACCGTCTCGTCCACGCATCATCTGAGAGGAAGACGACGCAGACGGTCTCATCGTCGACGATCGATTTCGGTCCGTGACGGAACCCCATCGGAGTATCAAAGATGGCAGCCATTTGGCCAGCCGTCAGTTCAAGAACTTTCAGCGCTGCTTCCTGTGCGATGCCTTTGAGCACATCGCTTCCCAGATAGACCACACGGCTGAAGCTGTTTCTGCTCACGAATCCCGCAAGATCCCTGAAGCCTTTTGTCAAAAACTTTTCTGCGCTGCTGATGGTCTCGTAGAAATCCATCTCAAAATCGCCGGTCAACGCCAAAAGCGCAGCCAGGTACATGCTCGTAAAGCTACTCGTCATAGCGAAGCTTCTGTCATTTGTTTCAGGTGCCAGCACGATGCTGAAGCAGTTGTCCTTCTCGTCAGCAAGCTTCGCAAGGGCGCCTTCCTCATTGCAGGTGATGAATAGATGCTTCACCTTCTCTGAGATTCTGTCGGCTGCCTTGACCGCACCGACGGATTCCGGACTGTTGCCTGAACGCGCGAAGGAAACAAGCAGCGTTTTTCTCTCCGGCGATATGAACAGCTCCGGCGACGCCACGATATCCGTTGTACCGATAGCGTGCACGCGCCCCTGAAGCTTTTGCAAAAGCGCCGGATACAGGGCTCTCCCGACGTACTCGCTTGTTCCTGCGCCTGTGAGGATGATGTCGAAATCTCCATCGGATGTGACGTCTCCAACCAGTCTGCTGAGCGAGATGCGGATGCCTTTTACCTGGTCGATGGTCTTCTCCCATACAGCAGGCTGCTGTGCAATTTCCTCCGCGGTGAATATTGCATTTTTCTCTTTTAAATCTTCTTCTTTGTAGCCAAAGATCATTCTGTTCCTCCTATTTCATTCCTGTCATCGACAGTCCTTTGATGAACTGCTTCTGGAAGATGATGAACACAATCGCCGCCGGAATCATGATCAGGGCGGATGCCGCCATGGTTGCCGACAGATCCGTCGAGTGCTGGGTCGAGAAGTAGCTCAGCGCCAGCGGCAGGGTCATTTTCTCCGTCGATGAGAGGTAGATCAATGGATTGAGGTAGTCATTCCAGTATTCCATAAAGGTGAAGATGGCCAGAGCTCCGATGGCCGGCCGGATCTGTGGAATGACGATCCTCCAGTATATTGCGAAATCTCCAGCGCCGTCGATACGCGCGCTTTCGATGAGTTCCCGTGGTATTTCTTCGCAGTACTGCTTGCACAGATAGATGCCGAATACGTTGACGAAGGACGGGATGATCAGCGCCCATACGGAGTTGTAGAGGCCGATGTCATCAATGATGATGAATGTTGTGATCATCGTGACCTGCGCCGGCACCATCATAGTGAACATGAACATGGCAAACAGGAAATCCCTTCCTCTGAACCGGAATCTGGCGAAGAGGTATCCCACCAGTGTGCTGGTGAACAGGATTACGATGGTATTGGTGCAAGTGATGAAGACCGAGTTGCCCAGCCAATGGAAGAATGGCGACTTGGTCAGCACTTTAATGTACCCATCCAGGGTGAACTCCTGCGGGATGATGTGCATCGGGTCTGTCAGTGTCTCGATCGTCGTCTTAAAGGAATTGCTGAGCATCCACACATATGGGATGACTACGATGATGGAGACCGCCATCAGGATGGCGAAGATGATAACCCGACTTTTGAAATCTCTTGTGTATGCGAAATCTTTCATATCAGTACTCCCAATCGACCCTGTTGATGCGCTGCTGAACAATGCTGACAATGAGGATGAGCAGGAACAGCACTACAGACAGTGCCGACGCGTACCCCATCTCTTTGTAGATGAACGCATTCTCA
Organism: Bacillota bacterium; assembly: GCA_017431785.1. Classification (GTDB taxonomy): domain Bacteria; phylum Bacillota; class Clostridia; order Peptostreptococcales; family Anaerovoracaceae; genus Lentihominibacter. The sequence continues at coordinate 76,586 of JAFRKJ010000037.1, forward strand.
TAGATATAACTTGTGAGTACCAATCCTGAGTTCTGCGGTCCGTCCTTGTAGAGCAGGACACTGAACTGCGCGAACATCTGGAAGTAGGATATGAGTGTCATGAGTACTACGAAGGTCGTCGTCCTGCCCAGAAGAGGAAGCGTGATGTGATAGAACTTCTTCCATCCGCCAGCGTGGTCAAGTTCCGCAGCTTCGTAGACCTCTCCGGGAATTCCGTCAATACCGGCCGAATAGAGGATGATATTGTATCCCAGGTCGGCCCAGAGGGTGAAGACGATGACGGAGAACATGACATACTTGGCATCACCGGTCCAGGCGACACCGTCTCCTCCAAAGGCTTCAATGATCTGATTGACGAGTCCGATCTTCGTGTTGAAAATACTTCTCCCCCAGACAACTGCCGATGCGACCATCGGGGCCATGCACGGCAGGAACACGATCATCCGGAAGAAACTCCGGGTCTTGTTGCTCTTCATCTGGCTGATCAGTGTTGCAACGGTGAGAGAAATAACTATATTAAGCGCAACTGCAACGAGGGTGAATACGATGGTATTCTTTAACGCCTTCACGGCGTCCGGGTCATCCAGCAGTTCTCTGTAATTATCAAGTCCAACAAACCTCGATGAATGATTCAACGGGTTGTAATCCAAAAAAGATATGCCAAGCGTTCCCAGTATCGGAATGATCAGGAACACAAGAGCTTCGATAAATATTGGTATTAATATCAGCAGTAAAAATGTGCGGCTGGTTTTCAATTTGATCACCTTCGGGAATAACTCCCGGAATCTGCATCCGGGATTCACAAAGCGCAGGGGCTAACGCCCCCGCGCTTTTATCAATACAATTATTTGATCAGCTTCTTGTTAAGTGTCTTCTCGAGTTCAGCCAGAGCTTCATCAGCAGTACCTGACTGTCCCTTGCAGTAAGCGCTGAATGCTTCGTTAACACATTCCTTGAAAACATCAGTGTTGAAGTCTCCGATAAACTGTGCTCCGTCGAGGATACCTACTAGCGGCTCAGCATATGGGAAGTTCTTGACGTATTCCGGATCCTGAGCAACCGCTTTCTTGGCAGGAATCTGTCCGCAAGCCAGATTGTGCTGCATGATTACTTCGTCGGAGAAGAAGTAGTTGAGGAAGTCAAATGCTGCTGCTTCCTTTGCCTCATCCAGTCCTCCGGCAACAGCCATGGACCAGCCAGTCTCAGCAGCGAACTTCGGCTCGGAACCAAAGAATGGCATTGCCACATAGCTGTAGTCTTTGCCGTATTCAAGACCGAAATCGTTCTGTCCTTCTGCCAGGCACCATGGTCCGCGCGGTACCATCATGACTTCATTCGTATACAGTTCCTGATATCCTTCGATATCACTTCCGTCATCAAGACCTGACAGGTTCGTAACCGCATTATCTCCGGATGCCATTGCAGCCAGCTCTTCCCAAGCTGTCTTAGCAGCATCTGAAGTAACGTTGATTGTTCCGTCTTCATTCAGGTAGTTCTCGCCCTGTGAAAGGATCATAGAAGTCCACAGATACATTACGCCGTCCCAGTTAACGAAATCAAAGCCTTTGACCTTGATCTTGTCTCCCTCTTTGACGGTTCCCTTTTCAGCTGCAGCTTTCAGCTCGTCCCAAGTGGTCGGAACTTCTACGCCAGCTTCCTTCATAACGTTGTTGTTGACAATCAGTCCTCCGCACTCAATGTTGAACTCCTGCGGAATGCCATAGATGACGCCATCTGCTTCCAGTGCGCCGTAGGTGTTCGGATAGCATTCATCTTTTACTTCTGCCTGCATCTCCTCAGGAAGTGGAGCCAGGACTCCTGCCGGCGCGAAATCGACGCCCCAGCCTCCCCATAGTTCGTAGATGTCAGCACCGCCCTCATCTGACATAAGTGCAGTCTGTACTTTTGACTCAAACTCGTCATAAGGGAATGCTTCGATATTGATCGTAACATCCGGATGCTCTTCCATGTAAGCGTCCGCAATAGCCTGATAGGATTCGTTCCAGGTATCTTCATCATTGTGTGTCCACAAGGTGAGTGTGTTGGCATCAGAGCTGCCTTCATCGCTTCCGCCGCATCCTGTAATCACGAGTGCAACTCCAAGAGTCAGCACGACTGTCAGGGCGACTAGAATCAGCTTCTTCTTCATTTCTTTTTCCTCCTTAGAATCAGATAATAACCACCGACTAGAAATTGAAATAACTTAAATACTCTTTATTCTTCTCAAGCATCTCCTGAACCATATCATGGATTTCCTCCATGCTGCATACGCTCGCCGTAAGCGGATCCTGAAGAATTGCCTGGAATACCAAATCCGGATCTCCCGTAATGGCCGCCTGCACTGCCAGCTCTTCAAGCTTGGCTGAATGCGATACCAACGCCGAGAGGTGTGCAGGAAGTGTGTATACTCCGTTCACGTGGATTCCATCTTTATCTGCTGTAACAGGGACCTCCACGCAAGCACCTTCATCTATATTTGTGATATACCCCTTGTTCCTGAGGTTTGCATTGAATGGGAACGGTGTACCGTCGCCGTAGATTGCGTTGAAAATATTCGACGCGTATTCGTCACCGCGTTCCAATTCAACTTCACCGTTCTCAAGCCAATCAGAGTATTCTTTTTCCCAGGTGTCTTCCCGCTGCATGTACTCTTTCAGGATGTAAGCGTATTCGCCCGGATTCCATCCTGTTCCATGAGTGCAGTACTTCTCGATGAGATCCGGTCTCTTGCGGAACCATGGGTTGTACTCGGAGTTGTGGCCGGACGATTCTGTCGGGAAGTACCTGAGATATTTGAACATCTCGATTCTGACAGGTTCTTCTGCTGCAACTTCCGGTCTCTTGATGGCTTCCCTGAGTGCCGGATACATATCTTCACCATTGTGTTTGAGGTCAAGATAGAATGCCTGGTGGTTGATACCGACACAAGTGTAATCCAATTCTTCCGTCTTCAACCCAAGCCATCCCGCCAGCATCTCGGCAGTCCCTTGCACACTGTGACAAAGACCCGTAATGCTCACGCTTGTCTGGGTCTGTAGGAAGCTTACCAGCATGGCCATCGGATTTGTGTAGTTGAGTACGATTGCGTCCGGGCAGAGCTCCTCCACATCGCGAATGATTTCCAGCATGACTGGCGCAGTCCGCAGGAAACGGAAGATCCCTGATGGTCCTCTGGTGTCTCCCACACAGATATCCACACCGTATTTTTTCGGAATCTCAATATCGTGCCGCCAGACTTCCACGCCGCCCTGCAGTACAGTGATCAGAACACCATCAGCTCCCGGGAGCGCCTCGCGCCTGTCCGTGGTCGCCGTGACTGTCGCGTGATGCCCACCGGCCTTCACGACCTTCTCAATGCCGCGTCTGGCATAGTCCAGTCTCTTCGCATCGATATCCACGAGTGCAAGCTCACAGTCATCGAAACTTTCGTAGGTCATCAGATCTCTTACAAGGTCCCTGGTGAATTCCAGAGAGCCTGCACCGATAAATACAAACTTGTTCATGTGCGTTCCTCTTTTGTTTAGTAAACAAACCTCTTAAATGCGCTTTACGGTGATATTATTATAGAGTGTTTTTTCCCGTTTGTAAACTGTAAAAATAAGGAATATTCCCATATTTGGTCTTGACGATACTTCTTTTATGGTGTAAAGTGTTTACTAAACAAGGAGGTCTGTCATGGCGAATATCAGACAAGTTGCGAAGAAGGCAGGCGTATCACCTGCTACTGTTTCCCGGGTTCTCTCAGGCGATCCGGACTTCAGCGTGCGCGAAGAAACGCGGCGCAAAATCAGCGACGCTGTAGCTGTGCTCCAATATGAGATTCCCGTGCGCGAACAGCATCAGTACCGCTTTGGCTGCATCCTTTCGGATACGACCGACAAGTATTCGGATCCATTCTTTGTCGACATTCTCGTCGCAATGGAAAACGAATGCAAAAGCAGGAACGCCACTATTGCTGTGGTCAAGTCATTCAAGGAACTTAACAATCCCCAGATTCTGCAGGAAATTATCGGTGCAGATCTGGACGGCGTTTTTCTCATGGAACACATTTCTCCTGATGCCATGACCGCCCTCAAGAAACACATCCCGCATATTATCTTTATCGATAAAGATGAACCTGAATATGATTTCGACAACGTCGGATTCGATCATACGACTGCCAACTGGCAAGTTATGACCGCCCTGCTCGACCGAGGGTACCGGCGCATTGCCTTGATCAGCGGAAGCTCTCCGGAAATTCCTCTCTCCGAATCGATTCGAATGGTCATTTACAGAGAGATGCTGCGGCGGGCCGGCATTGCCTTTGATGATACTCTGGTCAAGGACTGCGGTTGGGATCTGGATCTCTGCAAAAAACAAACGCAGCAGCTCATGGAGCTGCCGCAGCCGCCGGACGCTATCTTCGCCGGCAGTGATTCGCTGGCGTCTGTCGTACTGGGCACACTTTATGAACTTGGATTCCGATGCCCGCGTGATGTCGGCGTCATCGGCTTCAATAATATCGACCTCAGTTCACATATGGTACCGCCCCTTACAACAATTGAAGTTCCAACGACGGACATCGGCAAGGCGGCTGTGGAACGTATGCTGCAAATCATTAAAGATAAGGATTCGTCCATCAGACGCATCCTCTTCCCTACAAAGCTCATAGAAAGGAAGTCACTGAAATGAATACTCCTGAAACAAAATACTACATTGGTATCGATGGCGGCGGCACGAAGACAAAGTTCCTGGTCGGACGTCTTGTGGAAGGTTATGACCGAAACGGCACGGAAGCTTCCGGACTTGAGGTGATCGGCGAATACACTGCCGGCGGTTGCCACTACATGCAGATCGGATTCGATGGCTTAGAAGAACTCATGCGCAAAGGCATTGAAGCCGTCTGTGAAAATGCAGGCATTGGAACAGATGAGGTCGCCTTTGTATATGCCGGTTTCGCCGGTTACGGCGACGTTGTTTCAGACCAGCCAATGATAGACGAGGCAATGAATAAAGCCCTTGGCGATATTCCATTTGCCATGGGCAACGACAGTGAAAACGCCCTCGAAGGAGCCCTTTCTGGTCACCCCGGCATCAATATCATCGCGGGCACCGGATCCATCGGCAGCGGGCGCAATGCTTCCGGCGACTTTCTCCGCTGCGGTGGGTGGCATTTCGCCCTCGGCGGTGATGAAGGCAGCGCCTACTGGATCGCGTGGAATCTGCTGAAAGAATACTCTCGTCAAAGCGACGGACGCGATGAAAAAACGCTCCTCTATGAAGCAGTCAATCGCGCGCTCAATTTAAAAACTGATGATGAGATGGTGACACGTGTCGTCAATGAATGGCATCTGGACCGCACACGCATCGCCGGTCTGGCGCCTGTCGTCAGCCAACTGTATGAAGAAGGCGACCCATACGCAATTGAGATTCTGAATGGCTGTGCAAAAGAACTGGCCGATCTTGCCATCGTGCTCCATGACAAGCTCGACTTCGGTGATGGCAGTCTCGTCCCGGTCAGCGGCACAGGCGGTGTCTTTAAGATCGGTCCGGCTGTTACCGAACCATTTGACAGAATTTTGCGGGAGCACGGAATGGAATACGTGAAGCCGGCGCACACCCCTGACGTAGGCGCGCTCATGCTTGCAGTAAAGCACGGGCAAGCATAAATGCAGTATCTGCTCTCTACTCGTTGATCACTTCGAGCGGCACTGTATAAACTCCATCCTGCAATGTTGTTCGATAGACGGCGCAATTGGCGATGTGTTTGTTCCAATAAGTGCCCTGTGACTGCGGTGACAGATGCTCCAGAATCCCTTTCATAGCAATTGCATGCGTGGAGATCAGTATCGTCTGATCTCCTTTTTCATTGAGGCAGTCCATAAACCTGCCCATGCGCGCAACCAAATCGGACAGATTTTCCATCCCCTTCGGTGCGGGGTTGTTCACAAAGTCACGGAAGAATTCGATGATCTCCGGCGGTGGGTCAAGGAGACTGCAGCCCTCATAGGGACCGTAGTCCATCTCCAGGAGATGGTCATCCAGGATAAAATCGTCCGGCTCTTTCCCGGATATGATCTGCGCCGTCTTGACTGCGCGAATCAGCGGACTCGAATAGACTTTGTCGAAGCGGATTCCTTTCTCCGCGAAATACGCTTTCACCGTCTCTGCCTGTTTGACGCCCGCTTCATTCAGTGGCAGATCGCTTCTTCCCTGAAGCACGCGTTTTTTATTGTTGTCTGTCTCACCATGACGGACGATATAGATCGTGTACATGCTGCACCTCTATTCCAGCCCCGGAAAATCCAACTGCCTCAGTGCTTCGAACAGAACCACAATGACGGAATTCGATAGATTGAACGAACGCAGCCGTGTATCTTTGCTCATCGGAATGCGCACCGCCTGCTCCTGATGCGCGGCGATGAAATCCCGCGGCAATCCAGCTGTCTCACGTCCGAAGAGAATCATGTCCTCATCCTGATAGGACACATCTGTGTAGTTCTTCCCGCCCTTTGTCGTAGCAAGCCACATGCGGCGATCCCCGTATTCTTCCATGAACTCATCAAGATTTTCATGCACTTCAAGTTTGACATACGGCCAATAATCCAGTCCGGCGCGCTTCAGACTTTTGTCATCGATGCTGAAGCCAAGAGGCTTGACCAGATGCAGCACACTGTCTGTGGCTGCGGCCGTTCTCGCGATATTTCCTGTGTTCGGCGGAATCTCCGGTTCCACCAGTACGATATGAATTGCCATATACTCTTCTCTCCTGTCTGCTGTCACGGCAGTGGTTGCCTTTGCATATATACTACCACCGCAAAAAAGTATTTACAAATAATGGGCAGAGGGTTATACTCCCTATGTGATGGACGGTATTCCACATTGGAAACTGTACCGCGAATGATCCCCGGACCGATATTGGGTCACACGGAGGACCCCGGGAAAGGAACCACGTCACCTTTTTGAAGAGAAGAGGTGATCGATTGAAAACAGGATTTATAGGAGCAGGCAAGGTAGGATTTACACTGGGTAAATTCTTCTGCAGCAAAGGCAGCACAGACTGCACAGAAAGCAGCAACAGTATTAAGGTTACAGGCTACTACAGCCGCAACACTCAATCTGCTGAAGAAGCAGCGAAGTTTACTGGAACGAAGGCGTTCACTGATATGGGTGCGCTTATAGAAGCAAGCGACGTGTTGTTCCTGACTGTTCCCGACGGAAGCATAACCGAAGTTTATGAGCAGGTCCGTCAGTATCCGATCCAGGGGAAGTACATATGTCATTGCAGTGGATCACTCTCCGCAGGGGAAGCGTTCCCGGGCATTGACCAGACCGGTGCATACGAGTATTCCGTTCATCCGCTATTCGCTGTAAGCGACAAATACGAAGCTTACAAAGAATTGCAGGATGTTTTTTTTGCGGTCGAAGGAAATGAAGAACATCTTCCTGAGATCAAAGGAATGCTCAAAAGCGTTGACATCGATCTACAGGTCATCAAAGCAGAGGACAAGACCCTCTACCATGCGGCAGCAGTCACAGCCAGCAACCTGGCGGTAGCACTTCTGGCAGAGAGCATCGACATGCTTTGCCAGTGCGGATTTGACGAAGCCGACGCACGTAAGGCGCTCACTCCTCTTGTAACAGGCAACGTACACCACGTTCTTGCGAAGGGACCTGCGGAGGCTCTGACCGGACCAGTGGAGCGGGGCGATGAGAAGACCATCGCAAAGCACTTGGGCTGTCTCGATGACAGACAGCGCGAATTGTACCGTGTACTATCATCGCGGCTTATTCCAATCGCGGAATCCAAACATCCGGACCGTTTGTACCAGAACATCGAAGAACTTTTGTCAAAAAGTTGAAAATCGGAGGAAAAGACAAAACAATGAGAAATTCAGTACTTACTTTCAAAAAGATGAAAGAAGAAGGTAAAAAAATCTCCATGCTGACGTGCTATGATTACACAACAGCCAAGCTGATGGACGGCAACATAGACGCGATCCTGGTTGGAGATTCACTCGGCAACACCATGATGGGATTCGGAGACACCATCCCAGTCACTGTTGACCATATGATCACCTATGGTGGTTCCGTTGTACGCGGAACAGAAACCACGATGATCGTCGTTGACATGCCGTTCATGTCCTATCAGGTGTCCATGGAACAGGCACTCGAAAACGCAGGCCGCATCATGAAGGAAACACACTGCCAGGCTGTTAAGCTCGAAGGCGGCGCACGTGTTTGCCCGCAGATCAAAGCGATGACGGAAGCAGGTATTCCTGTTATGGCACACATCGGCCTGACGCCTCAGTCTATCAACGCTTTCGGCGGATGCCGCATCCAGGGTAAGACAGAAGACGCAGCCAGAGAACTTCTGGAAGATGCGCTCGCAGTTCAGGAAGCAGGCGCTTTCTCTGTCGTACTTGAATGCATCCCTGCACCGGTTGCAGCACTGATCACAAGCAAGCTCGATATCCCGACCATCGGTATCGGCGGCGGAACAGAATGCGATGGACAGATTCTCGTTTATCAGGACATGCTGGGAACCTTCACAGATTACACTCCAAAATTCGTTAAGCACTTCGCAAATATCGGCGAGGAAATGGTCAAGGCGTTCAAGGCATATGACGAGGAAGTCAAGGCTAAGACCTTCCCGGATGACGAGCACTCCTTCCAAATGAAGAATGAAGAAGCACTGAAGCGTCTTTATTAATAAGCAAAAGCAACATACGCTGAATCTCAAAGACAGTGAGGATCAATCAATGAGAATAATAACGACAATAGCTGAGATGCACGCGCAGATCGAGACATGGAAAAACGCAGACCAGACAATCGGCCTCTGCCCGACTATGGGATATCTCCATGAAGGACACGCATCTCTGATGGACTACAGCAACGAAGACAACGATTACACCGTTGCTTCCGTCTTTGTCAACCCGATCCAGTTCGGGCCGAACGAAGACCTCTCCAAGTATCCGCGGGATTTTGAACGGGACTGTCAGATTCTCGAGGCTCACGGCGTCGACGTTGTATTCCATCCTGAGCCTGAGGAAATGTATTTCCCTGACTTCTGCACATATGCCGATGTGGATGTTGTGTCTGATACTCTTTGCGGTGCGACAAGAGAAAACCACTTCCGCGGTGTTTGCACTGTCATAGCGAAATTCCTCAATATCGTTCAGCCTGACAAAATTTACTTCGGCAAAAAGGACGCCCAGCAGCTGGCGGTCGTACGCCGTATGGTCAGAGACCTGAACTTCGATGTTGACGTGGTCGGCTGTCCTACGGTAAGAGAACCGGACGGATTGGCTATGAGCTCACGGAACGTCTACCTGAACTCCGAAGAGCGCAAGGCTGCACAAATCCTGTCAAAAACGCTGCGTCTTGGTCAGGATATGATCCGCGACGGCTGTTCCGACGCAAAAGAACTGCTTGATGCGATGAACGCCAATCTGGCTACTGAACCGATGGCTGACGTCGACTACGTTGAAGTCGTTGACGGACTGTCCATGCAGCCGATCGAGACCTTCGGCAAGGGTGATGTTGTCGCTATGGCTGTACGCATCGGTTCCACAAGACTCATCGACAACTTTACTGTTGGCGACATGGCTATCGACGTGTAACCGCAAGGCTGTCAATTAAAAAAGAAATAAAAAAAGCAAGGGCTGGCGCATCAAAGGCGCCAGCCCTTTTGTATTGCTTCTGCAGGAAGTGTTTTACCAGTCTTCTTCAGCCGCTCCCATAATCGGGTTGTCATCGGAGATCACATTTTTATTGGACAAAAGACCCGGATGCTCTTCTATATACTTCACAATGTTTTTATCCTCTGTTGTGAAATTATAGTAACTTGTGTACTGCTCGAGTTCCGCAGTCTTTGCATCGGGCAGTCTGTAATCGACGCACACACTGAGACCGTAAGCCGACTTGTCCTTTGCTGGATCATACTCTTCATAGACGAAGATCTTACGACTATCGGCCGTCCAGTTTCTGATGTCTTTATTGGCCGTTTTAATCAGACCCTTCACATCTCTCTCTGGTACCAGATAGGTTTTGTCATTGATGTTTTCACCCTTTGCGTCCACATGCGCATCGTTGAGGGAAAGATACTGGCCTACCCTCAGCGGTTCCTCTTCGTTGAAGCACTCATGCTCTCTGACCGTCCTGCAGTTGTAGAACGGTGCATAAGCATTGTAGGATTCCGACAGGATGACCGGATAATTCCTCTTCAGCGTCTTACCGTTGTTCAGCTTGTAGACCACTTCGATACCGCCGATGGAACCGTATATCGTGTTGTTTTGCCCTTCGATCTGAGTTTCAGTTTCTTCTGTTGTACCTTCACCCCTCTCTGCAATGCTTTTGTGCAGATCTGTGATCAGCGCAATCGTATCCTGATCTGTGATGTTTCTAATGTGTGTGTGCATCAGATTGCTGTCTTCAACTGTCACAGATTTCACATCGGATGCGGCCGGAACTCGCTTTTCAAATCCCGTTACGTCGAAGAGCGTGAATGCAAGGACAAGACACATAACTGCTGCATATAGGATGAAGACCTTCGCGTTCCTGCTTTTGAATATCCGGAGGCTCTGGTCAGCGATCATGCAGAAAATCGGGAAGAACACGATGGTCGCCAGAATGATCGTGATGACCGCACCTGCAGTTGTATCGATCGACAAGAAGCTCCGCGCAATGAACATGGCCATGGATACTGCGATCGCGGTGAGCAGAATCACCAGCAATTCCGCAACGAAAGGCACAACGATGGTGTTCTCTTCATTCTCCAGCTTGATCCTTCTGTAGATGGCCGATGCCGCAAATGCCAGCAGCACTGATATGGCTGTGTACACAAGGAGCGTGACAGGCACAACCGCAAACGGATAGGCATCTCTCGTCACCAGGTACGCGTACGGTGAAAGATATCCCAAGAGGCTCACTCCCCCATCATAGCCGTACAGGAATGTGTTCATGTATCCCAGGAAGAATGTGTATATCACAGTCGGCAGCGCAATCAGCACGAGGGAAAGCAGTGCCTGTACGACTGCCGTTCCTGCCAGAATTGCTGCAAAGCACGATACACAGTAGGTGAAGCCAATCACCAGAATGTTATCCAACATCCAGCCAATGATATGAGGTGCTGTGAGCGTATGCATGATGTCATCGTAGTTTTCAAATCCCCAGTCTTTCAGGATCACCACCATGTCGCCGGAAGCATGGGCTCCCATGAGGCACAGGTAGAGCAGTCCCGTCAGGATGACCGGTCCAACGATCATGACAAGCCCCGCGAAGAAGGAACCTCTGAACAGCTGTGTTCTCGTCAGCGGTCTGGCGTGGGCGTCGATGACGGACGCAGTGCTGTGCAGATACTTGAATACTGCGCAGCTGACCACGACGCCGCCGGCGATACCGATGGCCATGTTCAGGATATTGGAGCCGGTTATGGCGCCGTATGTATATAAGATTACGTTTTCCAACCTGCTGTAGGACAGCAGGACAGGAAGTATATTGCTGAGGAAGTATGCCACAGCGATGAGAACAGGCAGCGCCTTGCAGCGCCTGAGCATTTCTGCGAACCATGTTCTCTCAGGATTCTTACATGATTTCGCTGAAGTCATATTTCTCACCTCCCAATTCATATATGAATACCTCTTCTAATGAGAGCGGCAGCACATCCAGAACGAGTGGATTGGCAGTTGCCAGTGTCTCCTCGATTTTCTCCGCGCTGTCTCTTGTAATGATCAGTTCGATGGAACCGTGCTTGTCACGATGCAGTACATTGAGCTTCGCAAGAGCTTCTTCGGCTTTGCTTTCCACTTCGCTGTCATCCTGATTGCCCTGCTTTTGCGCAAAGGCGACCTGGACTTTGTTGATGCCTTCTCTGATGGACTCCAGATCACGTTCCATCACAGTCTTACCGCTATCGATGATTCCAACGTAGTCGCAGATGGACTCCAGATCACGCAGGTTGTGAGAAGAAACCAGAACGGTCATCTCACGCTGAGCCACATCGTCTACGATTTGTTTCCAAACGAGCTTTCTGATGATTGGATCGAGACCGTCGATCGGTTCGTCCAGCAGCAGGTAATCCGGCATGCTCGCCAGGGTCAGCGCGATGGCCGCCTGCTTTTTCATTCCCTTTGAAAATCCTTTCAGCTGTGCTGATTCATCGAGCCTGAAAAGTTTCGTCAGTTCATGCAGCCTCTCTTCGTCGAAGCTGTCGTACATCCCGTTGTAGATCTTGGTCATGTCTTTGATGGCATAACCCCTTGGAAAATACAACTCGTCCGGTACAAGTCCGATTTTCTGTTTGAGCGCGGTGTTTTCCAGCACCGGTTCACCATCAAACAGGATTTCGCCTTCGTCAGGTTTCAGAATGCCGGCCATGTGTCTGATCAGAGTTGTCTTGCCTGCGCCGTTTGTTCCGACAAGGCCGTAGATAGATCCTCTGTTGATCGTCAGATCAATTCCGTCAAGGGCCTGGGTCTTGTCGAATTTTTTATGCAGATTCCTGACATTTATCATAAGTACCCCTCCTTTTTATCTTCATCAAACGGATCGGCGGCGATGTCCGATACCATCTTCTGAATCTCTTCTTTAGAAACTCCCAAGTAGCTGAGTTCCTGTATGCTGTTTCTGATGTCATCGCAGACCTTTTGTACTGCCTGCGGGTCGATTCTGGACTCCTGCCTCGGACTGACGAATGTACCCCTGCCTTTGACCTTGTAGATGAATCCTTCCCGTTCCAGTTCTTTGAAGGCTTTTTGGACGGTGTTCGGATTCACGGTCAACGTCCGTGACAATTCCCTGATGGATGGGAGCTCACTGTCTTCAGGCAGCACGCCCCGTATGATCAGCTCTTTGATGTTGTCGATGATCTGTTCGTATATCGACTGCTGACTCCTTAGATTGATCTGAAACATTATCCTCCCCTCTCTTCTTGAATCTCTGATTGATTTCCCAACGACTTCACCAATCACTGATCGACTGGTGTCCTTTGTGAACTAAGTGTACTACTTCAAATAGTACAGTGTCAAGTAAAAAAAGACTGGATCACATCCAGTCTTTTCAACAACGTCTATTTGCATCGTACGAGAAGTTTTTCCCACTTCTCGTCCACATACTGCTGTGCCTCTTCGATCATCCACTCATTTCCCGGGCGGAACATATGGGCAAATCTTCCCTGCCGCTCCAGAAAATCACAGACCGGAAGCTTGACGCGCGGTTCATAGGTCAGGTGCCACTCTCCGTCTACGACCTCGTACAAAGGCCATACGCATGTATCTACTGCCAACTGACAGATCTCCGCCAGATCTTCCATCTCATAACGCCATCCGCGAGGGCATGGAGCGAGAACATTCAGGAAACACGGACCTTCTGTGTAGATGGCACGGCGGGCCTTCTCATGGATATCGCGGAAATTTCCAAGCATGGTGGTCTGCGCCGCATAAGGAACTCCATGGGCGGCAACGATGGCTGTCAGATCTTTTTTGTTTTGCTTTTTGCCGTAACTCTCACTGCCCACCGGCGTGGTGGTCGCATCTGCGAAGCGTGGCGTAGCTGAGGAACGCTGAATCCCGGTGTTCATGTAGGCTTCATTGTCGTAGCACACGTAGACCATGTCGTGGCCGCGCTCCATCGCGCCGGACAAAGACTGCAGTCCGATATCATAGGTGCCCCCGTCTCCGCCGAAGCAAATGAACTTGAAATTCTCGTCGATCTTTCCGCGTTTTTTCAGGACTCTGTATGCTGTTTCCACGCCGCCAGTCATGGCAGCGGCATTCTCAAAGGCACTGTGAATATAACTGTCTTCATAAGCTGTATCCGGATAGATGAATGTGGACACCTCAAGGCAGCTGGTCGCATTTGATACAACCGCTCTGTCCTCTTCTTCCAAAGCGCGCAGCACTGCATTGACAGCAACTCCCGCGCCGCATCCTGCGCAAAGTCTGTGGCCCGGCGCGAAACGACATTTCTTATTCAGTTCGTCTTTCAGACGGTATTTGTAATCTGCTTTCTCTGTCATCCTTGAATCCCTTCTTCATCGCCGCGGACTCCAACATGTCTATATATGTTCTCTACCTTTCCCGCTTCAGCGGTGCGGGCAAGATCACCATAGATTTCGTCAAAGGTGGAAATGGTCACGTCTCTTCCGCCCAGCCCATACACGAAGCTCATCATCAGCGGCCGCTGCTCTTCGCAGACATCGTACATAGCTGCCCGCGTCTCCGCGAACAGAGGTCCGCCCCAGCCTGAGAAGCCTTCGGACTTGTCCATCACTGCAACGGCCTTCACGCCCGACAGCGCCGCCTGCAGTTCCTCCCATGGGAACGGCCGGAACACGCGGACTTTTACAACGCCTGCTTTGACACCTGCATCACGCAGCTGGCGGGCTGCTGCCTTTGCAGTCCCTGCGGAGGATCCGATGAGTACGACGGCGAATTCCGCATCGTCCATCATGTACTCCTCAATCATTCCGTAGCTGCGGCCTGACAGCTTGGCAAATGCGTCCGCCACCTCATAGATGCGCCGGCGGCTGTCCTTCATGGCCTCCGCCTGGGCCTTTTTGATTTCCATATAATACGCCGAGATTCCATATGGTCCTACGGCCAACGGTTCACCTTTTTTCAGCAGATAGTGATCCGGTTCATAGTTCCCGACAAATGTGCGGACCTGCTCGTCCTCCAGCAATTCGATGTTCTCGACTGCATGACTGGTGATGAAGCCGTCCTGACAAATCATGATCGGAAGCCTGCAGTATTCGGCTATCGGCATAGCCTGAATATAATTGTCGTAGACTTCCTGATTGTTCTCAGCGTAAATCTGGACCCATCCTGCGTCGCGGCAGCCCATGGAATCCGAATGGTCATTGTTGATATTGATCGGTCCGGTCAGCGCTCTGTTCACCACCGCCATGGTGATCGGCAGTCTGCTGGAAGCCGCCACATAAAGCAGCTCCCACATATAGGCTAACCCTGCTGAGGAGGTTGCTGTAATCGCTCTGGCTCCCGCAGCCGATGCGCCGATGCAGGTGGACATGGCCGAATGCTCGGATTCGACTGCGACGAACTCCGTGTGGACTTCGCCGTCCGCAATGTACTTGCTGTAGTACTGCGGAATCTCCGTAGACGGGGTAATCGGAAAGGCACCCATCACATCCGGATCGATCTGTTTCATGGCAAAAGCAACCGCTTCGTTGCCGCTCATCCTATCTCTCTTCACTTATACTTCCTCCATGGTGATGGCTCCAAAACTGCATACTTTGACACAGATGCCGCAGCCTTTGCAGTGGTCCAGATCTGTCTCCAGACGCACGCCGTCCTCTACCGGAATGGATACATCCGGGCAGAATGGAACACAGAGCAGACACTGCTTACACTGATCATTATGAAAAACAGGCGTCAGGACGCGCCATTCACCTGTCTTTACCTCACGCGATGTGGCCGGTTCATAGATCTCAGCACCCGGCGTGAGCTCATACCATTTACTTTGTTCGTTTATGTTCATCATACTATCTCTCATCCAACCTTCAGCTGTGTCATGGACATTCTCAGTGCTCTCATATTGCCTTCCACGACCTGCGGCTTGGAGGCAAACTTGTGGCGGAGGGAACCTTCCATATCTTCCAGGAATCTATCCTTGTCTATCACTTTGCTGACTTCTACTGCTGCCGCCAGCATTGGCGTGTTCGGGATATTTCTGCCGAGAGTCTCACGGGATATGCTTCCTGCATCAACGGTGCAGACTTTGCCTTTGTATCCGTGAAGCTGTTCTCTTACTTCCGCCGGACTCTTTCTGCTGTTTACGATGATCGCTCCTTCTTCGGAAAGACCAGACGTGACGTCTACGGATCTGAGGAGTGTTTCGTCAACGACGATTACAAAATCAGGATTGTAGATGTTTGAGTGAACGCTGTTTCCGGCGCCGCCGTCACAGATGCGGTTGTAAGCAGTAATCGGCGCCCCCATTCTCTCTGGACCGTATTCAGGAAAGCCCTGAACCTGCTTACCGGAACTGAACGCTGCGTCTGCCAGCAGCAGGCATGCTGTCTTCGCACCCTGTCCACCTCTGCCGTGCCATCTGATTTCTACTGTGTTACCCATTTTGTATTTCCTCCTGTATAAATAAATCCCGTCCTGTATCAGGACGGGAATTCGAATGACCCGCTTGTAAACCACCTGCTACAATGCACGCATACCATCATATGCTCTTCCTGTCACGGGGAAGGTCCGTCAGTGCTTAATCGCCGAAGCTTTCAGCCCTGCAACTCGGGAGTGATATTCGTTCATACGTTTTTATCGGTACCGGACTCACACCATAACCGGCTCGCTCTTACCTTTTGACGTATGCCTACTGTCTCCGTCAACGTCTTTGGTTCTCTATTTGATTGACAACGCTATACTAACACTGCTTTTTTAGCATGTCAACACTGTTTCAGCAAGTTTTTGTGTATTTTTTACAATACATTTAATTTTTTATTGTTTGTATCTACCAAAATCACTTCTGGATTAGTCGATTACGTTCTTGATCATGTCGATGACAGTACCATCTCTGTACTCGACGACGCCGATGATGTCATTGCCGAACTTCGGTGGATTTGGCTTGCCTGTGATGGAGTAAGCCTTATCTCTCAGTTCCTTGATGTCGCATACAGGAAGTCCTGCCTTGACCAGTTCTGCCTTGAGAAGCGGATTGTTCGGGTTAACCGCGATGCCCCTCTCTGTTACAACAACGTCTACACTCGGTCCAGGTGTACAGATCGTCTGCACTTCATCCACAACGATCGGAATTCTCTTTCTGACGAGAGGACAAACAACGATGGCCAGTTTTGCGCCGGCAGCTGTATCTGGATGTCCGCCGAGGGCTCCCATGACGTTGCCGTTTGATGCAGTCAGTACATTGACGTTGAAGTTTACGTCTACTTCTGTCGCTGACAGAATCATGATGTCCAGATTGTTGGTAACACAGCCCTTAGTCAGAGGATCAGCGTATGTGCCGGCGTCCATCTCGATGTGGTTGCCGTTGTATCTGATGGATTCCACAGCGCCCTTGTCGAACGTCTGAACATCCAGCAGTCCTGTAAACAGTCCTTCATTCAGGAGTTCGACCATCGTCGATGTAATTCCGCCGGAACCGAAGGATCCGATGATGTGGTTCTCCTTCATGTAGTCACGCAGGAACCTTACAACAGCCAGTGATACGCCGCCAGTACCTGCCTGATAAGAGAATCCGTTCTTGATCAGCCCGGATGCGATGAGCACTTGGCTGGCGTATTCCGCGATCGTGAGCTCAACAGGGTTCTTGGTTTTGCGTGTTGCGCCCTGCCCCATGAGTTCCGGATCACCGATCTGGTCGATGACTGCCACGATGTCGACGAGCGTCTGCGGGATGCTGACCGGGTAAGCCGGGAAGTCTACAAGGTTATCTGTAACGGCAACGACCTTCTTCGCGTAACGTGCGTCCACCATCGCATAACCCATTGATCCAAAGGCCGATGGTCCCTGCTGTCCGTTCATGTTGCCCATGTCGTCGCAGCATGATGTAGCGATGAATGCGACATCGATCGTAACATCACCCTTCTGGATGGCTCTGGCTCTTCCGCCGTGGGTTCTGAAGACGACAGCTGTATCAAGAAGACCTCTTGATACCTGCTTGCCGAGCTCTCCACGCATGCCGCTTGTCTGCAGACCTTTGACAACACCTTTCTTGATGTAGTCGATCAGACATTCATGTGAACTTGTCAGTGATGATGCACATATCGTCAGGTCCTTGATGCCCAGCTCATCGATGGCTTCCATGACCTTCGGCAGAACCATGTCGCCGGCTCTCAGATGATGATGGAAGGAAATCGTCATTCCGTCCTGCAGCCCGGACTTGATGATAGCTTCTTTCAGGGATCCGACAACTTTACCGGTGTATACTTTATCGCTTTCTGTAATATAGTTTTCTTTTCTCTTACCGCTTCTGATATACGGTTTAACGTCGCCCATCTGCTTGACGCGTTCAGGAACTTCTCTTCCTATTTTGTTTTTCTGCAGTTTCATTTCTCCAGCCTCCCTGCCTGTATCAGTATTCTTCTCGCCTTGTTGATAATAGGGTAATCCACCATCTTATTGTCTACGGTGAATACGCCTATGCCGGCAGCTGTAGCTTCTCTTTCTGCGTCCACAACGCGCTGTGCGTGTTCAATTTCTTCTTCTGAAGGGCTGAGAAGCTTATGCGCGATCTTAATCTGCGCCGGATGGATGCAGGATTTTCCTGTGAATCCTAATGTCTTCGCCCACTTAACTTCTTCGGCGAAGCCTTCTTCGTCTTTGTAATTTGACCATACGGTATCAACTGCGGTGATGCCTGCTTCAGCAGCAACGACCGGCAGATAGGTTCTGGCATAAGAAAGTTCATTGCCTTCTCTTGTTCTGACCGTACCCATGGAATTGGTGTAGTCTTCTGCGCCGAAGGAGAGGGAGATGACTCTGTCACTGGCTTTGACGGTCTCTCTCGCATTGAGAACACCCTTCGCAGTCTCGATGGAGCACTGGATCTTGACTGTGCCGACCTCGATGTCATTCTCTTTTTCAACTTCCGTCAGAAGCTGGTCGAGCATGATAACATCATCCGGACAATCGCACATGGCCAGTCTCATATATCTGATTCCTGACGGAACGATGGCTCTGACATCATCTTCGAAGAATGGTGTGCCTGTTCCGTTTACTCTCGCGAATACCATACAGTCACCGAACTCAAGGGTTTCAATGGCTTTGCAGAGCAGGTCTCTTCCTGCGTCTTTTTCTGACATGGCAACGGCATCTTCCAGGTCGAACAGGATGCAGTCAGGCTTGAATACCGGTGCGTTCAGATACATCTTCGGCTTGTTCGCCGGACAGAATAACATTGTTCTCATCTTATACATCTTCTTCACCGTCCCTTGCTCTTCTTACTGCTGTTCTGATTCTGGCCTGAATGACGAAATCCAACGCGCTGTAATCATCAATTGTAACGTCTGCATGTTTCACGCCCAGAAGATCGAGCTCTTCCTGCGCTTTCTGAATGATCTGGTCACCGAACATCTTCTCCATCTTGCTGTTCAGGACGATGTTCAGATTACCTCTTTTCTTGAGCTTCACGGTTACTTGGCAGTCCTGAGACTGTTCGTAGCCAGCTTCACCTTTCTTCATTTGGTTCCTCCCTGAGTTCTGCTGATCAACTCTATTATTTTGTTTATCAATAATCGGCCTTTGCCGGATTATCCTCTGTTAGAACAGACCCGTTACGTGTCCGTCATTATCTACATCGATGTTCTCGGCGGATGGCCTCTTCGGCAGTCCCGGCATGGTCATGATGTCGCCGGTTCTCGCTACGATGAACCCTGCTCCGGAATTCGGTTTCACATCCGTTACGTGGATCTTGAATCCGGTCGGTGCGCCCAAAAGGGTCGGGTCATCTGAGAAGCTGAACTGTGTCTTGGCCATGCAGATCGGCAGATTGCCGTATCCCTGTGACTCAAGACGCTTGATCTGCTTCTCTGCTTTCAAGTCGAAGCCGACGGAATCAGCACGGTAAATGCGCTTCGCAATGGTCTCGATCTTCTCTGTAATGCTCATGTCCAGTGGGTAGGTGAATCCGAAGTTGTTCGGCTGCTCACAGAGCTTGATGACTTCCTCTGCCAATGCGATGCCGCCTTCGCCGCCCTTGGCCCATACTTCACTGAGAACTGCATTGATGCCGAGCTCGCTGCACTTCGCCTGCACGAGATCCAGCTCCGCCTGTGTATCTGTCGGGAACGCGTTAATTGCGACAACGGCCGGCAGACCATATACTTTTGTGACGTTCTCAAGATGTCTCATCAGGTTCGGCAGACCCTTTTCGAGGGCTTCCAGATTTTCTTCGTTCAGATGCTTCTTTGTCACGCCGCCGTGATATTTCAGAGCGCGTACCGTCGCAACGATAACGCATGCCGACGGTTTTAAGCCTGCCTTTCTGCATTTGATATCAACGAATTTCTCTGCGCCCAGATCTGCTGCGAAACCGGCTTCTGTAATGGTGTAGTCTGAAAGCTTGAGCGCCATCTTTGTCGCCATGACAGAATTGCAGCCGTGAGCGATATTCGCGAACGGGCCGCCGTGTACGAAGGCCGGTGTGTGTTCCAGTGTCTGTACCAGATTTGGTTTAATCGTATCCTTGAGCAGTGTAGCAACGGCGCCCTGTACGTTCAGATCACGTACGGTAATAGGCAGTCCGTCATAGTTGTACGCCACGATGATGTTCGCGATTCTCTCCTTCAGATCATCGATGTCTGACGCCAGACATACGATTGCCATGATTTCACTGGCAACGGTGATCTTGAAGTGGTCCTCTCTCGGACGACCGTTGATGCTTCCGCCGAGGCCGTCGACAACATTGCGCAGCTGGCGGTCGTTCATATCCATAACACGCGTCCATGTGACACGGCGCGTATCGATTCTGAGCGGATTGTCCTGATGGATGTGGTTGTCGATGATTGCTGCAATCAGGTTGTTCGCCGCTGTGATCGCGTGCATATCCCCTGTGAAGTGCAGGTTGATGTCTTCCATCGGTACGACCTGTGCATAGCCGCCGCCTGCGGCACCGCCCTTAATACCAAAAACAGGACCCATCGACGGTTCACGAAGCGCTACCATGACATTCTTTCCCATCTGGTGGAATGCATCCGCCAGGCCTACTGAAGTGGTTGTTTTACCTTCTCCGGCAGGGGTCGGGGAAATGGCTGTCACGAGAATCAGCTTTCCGTCTTCACGGTCCTGCAGTTCTTCTAACACATGATAGTCGATCTTGGCTTTGTAATGTCCGTAAAGATCGACATACTTCTCGTCGATGCCCAGATGATCTACGATCTCCGTAATAGGAAACATCTCATGTTCCTGGGCAATCTCAATATCAGTTTTGACTTCCATATAAAGCAACTCCCTTATTATTTTTTCCAATAACGTAACATCGTCTCTATCGTCAAAACTACCACATATAGTAGGGATTATCCAGCAGTTTTTTCAGATTTTACAAAATTGCTTCTCAGTTAATCCTTTACCACAGTGAAGGGATAATAAAAACGACCGCGTTTGCGGTCGTTTCCTATATATTTCTATATATTGTGGTTCCTCTTTGTGGTTCCTCTGGATGCGTCTACAGACTCTCTAGCCATTCTTTGAGCTCGGCAAGGTCCGCCACACGCACTGCATCCAGAACTTCCGCTCCATTCACATATGGCTGCAGCTTTTCCCTGGTTTTGCCAATACCGCTTCCGCCGGATGTTGCAAATGCTGCGACCTTCTTTCCTGTCCAGTCATAGGCTTTACAGAATGTGTTCACCACGTTCGGTGCACAGCCGTACCAGATTGGGAATCCGATCAGCACTTCATCATAAGCATCGAAGCTCTCCACGGTACCTTCCACAGGGACATCTTTCTTGCCGAACTTCTCCTTGTTGCAGCGAGACATTGGATTCTTCCAATTAAGATCTGCCTTTGTATAAAGCTTTTGCGGTTTTATTTCAAAAGTATCCGCAATAAGTTCCTTTGCCAGTTTTTCTGCGAGTGCAGCGGTGGCTCCCTCCGCACTGAAATACACGATTAATGTTTTCATTCTTGTTCCCCTCTCTTTGTTATATCAGCCGCCTGCATCGGGCGGCGTCTCTTCATTACTATAATACCAAAAAGACTTCAGGACCGCCATCCTGAAACCTTCTCGGACACTTGAAGCCGTTCATGCGAATTGTTATACTGTCATATATTGATTCAGCAGGAGAGTTGTTTTGTTTGAAATTCTAATTGAAGCAATAATAGACGGCATCAAAGATACTGCGATCTGCATCCCGATTCTCTTCGCGACGTACCTGTTCATGGAGATTCTGGAAGGCAGCAGTAAGATCAACGAGGAGACGCTCTGTCGTTATTCCCGCAAAGTCGGCCCTCTGCTCGGCGGCATTCTCGGTGTCATTCCACAGTGCGGTCTGGCGGGATCCGCTGCGGCGCTCTATTCCACCGGCACGGTGACACTTGGCACCATGCTGGCGGTGTTTTTCGCTACCTCCGATGAGATGCTTCCTGTCATGCTCGCGTCCCTCTCCGGCAAATTCGCCATCGGTGTCGGCGCAATCGTCGCAATTCTCGCGGCAAAAGCAGCCCTCGGCGTTATCCTGGGTTACATTGCGGATATCGCCGTTAAAGTCAGCACCGGCAAGAACATCCACAGTCTGTGCGAACGGGATCACTGTGCATGCGACGAAGAAGAAGGAAGCGTCTTCCGCTCTGCGCTTATCCACACACTGAAAATCACCATCATGCTGCTCATCGTCAACGTGGTTTTGTCTGTTTTCATCAGAATCATCGGGATCGAAGCACTTTCCGGCACAATCATAAATCAGCCCGTCATAGGCGAGCTGATCGTAGGTCTGTTCGGGCTCATTCCGAACTGCGCGATTTCTATTATTATCACCGAATCTTATCTCAGCGGTGTGCTCGGTCTCGGCGGTCTCTTCGCAGGACTCCTTGCGAACGCAGGCATCGGACTGATCGTCCTGTTCCGCACCAACGACAGGCAGAAAGAAAATCTGATGATCGTTCTCCTCATCCTGATTTTGAGCGTGGCGACCGGAACAGTCATTCAGTTTGTCGCTTAAGATTTTCTTGCGGTCTAAATAATCCCCTTAGAACCCGCTCCGGCGTTCGAGTTTTTTGAGCGTTTCCGTTGCCGCGATATTGTCAATGACGGATTTGACCGCCTTCTCAAGAGGTGAATCCTTGCGGTAGTCCGCCTTGAACGCGAAATTGACTCTGTTCTCACTGATCAGCCGCTCGGATTCTTTCTTATCCTTCTGATACACCACGATCGAATGGCCGCCGTTGACCTTGGTCAGTTTCATGCACGGAATATCTGTATCCCCATCGCCGAAATATATCATGTTCCGGAATGGGATCCTGCGCTTGTCTTCCGGAACGTATTCGTTCAGCGCACGCTGTTCGGTCACATCGAGAATGCCTTTGTTGATACGATAGAGGAACTGGGTTTTGCTCGTATAGTTCACTGCCATGGCCGGCCATTTGGCAACCCCATCTTCGTCATACAAAAACTCTGCAGCGTAGATTTCCTTGAACTCACCGGCAATCGGCGTGCCTTCAATGATTTCCTTCAGGCCCGATGAAATAATATAGTGCTCACATTTCAGCCCCTTCGACTCGCAATATTCATTGATGCGTCCGAACCAGGTCTGCACGCCCGGAAACAGCTTCACGCTTTTGCCCAGCTCGCGGAAGCTCTCCCTCTTGAGCATATACTTACCGTGTCCCTTCTCCAACATCATATACATATAGGAAAGAATACTGTCCATCTGATGAGCCTTCGTCAGCTTGGTGCACGCCGCCCAGAACTCTTCACTGGTCACATCCAGTCCCTTCATGAAGCCGTAGTCCTGCATGTTCTTCGGCGACAGTGTTTTATCAAAATCATACATCAGTGCAACGATCGGTTTCGCCATAATTGTTCCCTCACTTCGTATCGCAGTTTTCTCATTTCGCGGTGCGGTATCTGTTATTTTATGCGCTCATTATATCACATTTTGTAGAGCTGCCATTCACAGGTCGAGCAGTAATACTTCAGCTCAAAACGTTTCTCCCTCCCGTTAATTGTGCTCTGACACAGGTAAAGAATATTCTCAGCGCCGCAGACTTTTGACTTGGTCGCATCGATAATCTGATCGACCTGCACCTTCACAGTCTCACCGTTCTCCTCCAGTTTGAATTTATACGGACGCGGTATTCTGGCCTCCGCCCGGAACACGACGAGCATATCGACAGGCTTTGCTAAAAGTTTCATCATGATCCCTCCCCTCGCCCTTATTATACGAACATACGTTCGCAAAGTCAACAGCAAGCTTTGCTCGAAGGAAGCCATATCACACCAGACTCTTGAACGGTCGGGAGTTCTGACTTATAATCCTTACATGGCCAAGAACAAGAAGAAACACAGCAAACTGTTCAAGATCTTCATCGCACTGCTCATCGCATTGGGCGTATTTGAGCTGGCTGCTTTTGGTGCGCTCGCCTTCTATCTTTCAGATTACGAGCATGCCGATGCAAACGCAGAAGCTGCTATGAAATCCGGCGATGGTGTTCAAGTCGTCAAGACAGATGACTGGGTCGAATTCACTCCGCCCGGCGGCAGTGAGCTGACCACCGGCATCATCTTCTATCCTGGCGGCAAAGTCGAGTACACAGCTTATGCACCACTCATGAGAGATTTCGCAGAGGAAGGATATTTCTGCGCTGTTGTGAAAATGCCGTTCAATCTGGCGTTGTTCGATAAAAACGCAGCGAAGGATGTGCGGGAAGCGCATCCTGAAATGACGAATTGGATCATCGGAGGCCACTCCCTCGGCGGTGTCGTCGCAGCCAATTACGCTGCCATTTCCGATTTCGACGGACTGTTCCTGCTCGCCGCTTATCCAAGCACCGACATGTCCGATAAAAACATAAAAACAGCGTCCGCATACGGTGATGCGGACGGTATTCTGAACATGGATGAATATGAGGCAAGCAAAAGCAACCTGCCTCCTGATTTGGCAGAGTATGTGATCAAAGGCGGCAATCACTCACAGTTCGGCTCCTATGGCCTGCAGGAAGGCGACGGCAAAGCCACCATCTCCGCGGAAGATCAACGCAAGCAGACTGTGAGCTTCGTCCTCGACACCCTCATCGCAGACTGACAATTCCAGTAATAAGCAGCCCGGCAGATTTTCCCCGCCGGGCTTTTTGATTGCACCTATCTGATTGCTATTTCACTGCAAAAGCTTCAATTTCCACTTTCGCGCCTTTCGGCAGATTTGCCACTTCAAATGCTGCTCTGGCAGGCAGTCCTTCGCCGAAGAATTTCGCGTAGACTTCATTCATCGGAACGAAATCATTGATGTCATCCAGAAATACCGTCGTTTTGAACACATCGTCCAGCGTCGCACCTGCTTCTGCAAGAATTGCTGCGATGTTGCGGATACTCTGCTCTGTCTGCGCTTCGATCGTATCGCCCGCAAATTCTCCCTTTGCCGGATCGATCGGGAGTTGACCGGATACTGCGATGATGCTGCCCTGTGCGATCACGCCCTGTGAATATGGTCCGATTGCTGCAGGGGCTTTGTCTGTGCTTATAAACTGTTTCATGCTGCACCTCCATTTATATTGCCTTTGCATTATTATACCCCATGGGTTGTTGCTTTTGTGTTAAAATGATGCTGTAATTCAGTAAAACATTAATCTTGCGATAAATGAAAGGAGGCTGTAATATGGCCAACACAAAACTTTGGGATATTGTCAATGAACTCAAGGGACCCGGCTATAAATGGGTAAACCTCACACATGAACTGAGTCCGCAGACACCGCACTGGTTCGGATTCAAGCCACTTGAAGGAGAGCTGCTCTTTGACTATCTGGAAGGCACTCCTGACGACAAGATGGCTCCAATGCGCTGCCACCAGTGGAGTGTTGCCAGCCAGTACGGCACACACGCTGATGTTCCAAGTCACTTCCACGCTGACGGACGCGACATGAGCGAGATCACTGAAAAAGAACTCGTATATCCGATGGTCGTCATCGACAAGTCAAAAGAATGCGCAGAGAATCCTGACTTCGTTCTCTCCATCGATGACATCAAAGAGTGGGAAGCTGAATACGGAAGGATTCCGGAAGGTTCCTTCGTTGCATTCCGTTCCGACTGGTACCTGAAGGACGACCTGGAAAACAAGGACGCCGAAGGCCAGCCTCACTATCCGGGATGGGATACAGAAACCATCAAATGGCTCGTGGAAGAACGCAACATCGGCTCCATCGGCCATGAACCGGCTGACACGGACCCTGCCATCGTTACGACAAAAGAGGACGCCTATCCGTATCCTGCAGAGCAGTACATCCTGTCTGTAGACAGAATCCAGATTGAAGTCATGAGAAACCTGGATCAGCTGCCGCCGGTCGGCGCAGTCATCTTCATCGCTTTCCCGAAGCTCAAGGACGGCACCGGATTCCCGACAAGAGTATACGCAATCTGCCCGGAAGAATAAGCGCTGAATCGGCATAACATTGAACCGGCCGCGCCGGTAAGACATTTGGAGGTAACACATGGCATTAGAATTTGATGAACAATTATCGCGTTTGCAAAAGCCTGTCAGGGAAGACATGACCGATGAAGAATACGCAGTCTTTGATAAGAATGTGGAGTTCATGATGGAGAACTGGGGATTCATCAACAACCTGTTCAAAGTTCTCCCGCTCAACGCCAAGGAATACATCGGCTTTCTGAACTTCAAAGGCTCCCTGTACAACGACAGCTGCTATCTGACGGATGCGCAGAAAGAGATGATCGGTATCGTCGTATCCTCATACAACTGCTGCACCTACTGTCTGCAGACACACGGAGACAATCTCCGCGGCATGTGGCAGAACGCATCCCTGGTCGACAAACTATCCGGAAACTTCCGCGCGTGCAAGGATGAACTTTCCCGCATCGACTATGCCCTCTGCGAATATGCATGGTTTGTCACAGCGCACCCTCGCGACATCGACGGCACGCAGATCGACAAGCTGCGCGAAGTGGGACTCAATGATCACCAGATTTTGGAGGCAGCTTTCGTCGCCGGTTTCTTCAACTACACGAACCGCTGGGTCAGCACCATCGGTCCGGAAGTCAACCCGGGACACTTCAAGCACAACAGGGACTTCGAGAAATAACAAACTGCAAAAGCAATGAAAATGCAAAGGCAACACAAAAGGGACGGCCCAAACGGCCGTCCCCTTTTTTCGTTATGCGTTAGAATATCCAACCGGTTTCGAACCCTTCACGGATGGCTGTTGCGATGCGTCCGCCTTTGCGGGCGTCGCCGGCAACGAGCACATTGTTGAAGTTCGCCTTGAACTGATCGACAATGTCTGTGCGCGGCTTGATTCCAGCTGCCATGATGACAGTATCCGCTTCTATGTCGAACTGCTTGCCGGTGACAAGCTCTTCGACGGTGACGGTGCAGCTCTGCCCGCCATCCGAAGAACCTTCCTGTATAGACACGAGGGCGTGACCTGGATATAGATCCGGTTCGAACGGTTTGATTCGGCTCATCTCATCATTGAGGATCGCGCCGAAGATTCCAGGACCGATCTGATCCAGCATCTCGACGATGGCGACTTTGCGGCCATCTGCCAGAAGCATCTCGGCAGTCTCAAGTCCGGTGAGGCCGGAACCGATGATGACAACTTTGCCGCCGACCTCTGCCTTGCCTGTGATCACATCTTCTGCAGTGACCACATTCGGGTTGTCTGCGCCCGGCACATTCGGAATGACTGGCTGTGCACCGCAGGCGACGATGACGCCGGCCAGCTTCGGTGCGCCGATTGCATCCGCTTCCAATTCTCTGACATTTTCCACGGTTGCTTCCTCGCCAAGTCTCCACTTCACACCGAGAGCGTTGAGCTCGGCGACCATCGAATCAATCAAATCCGTGATCTTATCTTTCAAAGGAGGCTTGTCCGCGATGTTCAGCGTGCCGCCAGGCTGTTCTGCTTTATCGAATATAACAGGTGCGTATCCGCGCAGGGCCAGAACTCTGGCAGCTTCCATGCCTGCAGGTCCGGCGCCAATGACAGCGACATTACGACCTGCGCCGTCAAACTTTGTTCTGACCGGATTCCTGTAGTCCGGAAATTCGATTTCACGTGCAGTACGAGCGTTGACAGCACAGCGGATCGGAAGCCCTTCGCCTAAAATGCGTTCTCTGCAATAGAGACATCCGATGCACTTGCGGATCTCATTCGTTTTTCCTGCCTTTGCTTTATTCATGAATTCCGGGTCGGCCAACTGGGAGCGCCCCATGGCTACGAAGTCACAGACACCTTCCTCAAGAAGCTGCTCTGCGAAATCCGGATTTTTGATGGTATTCGTGGCGATGACCGGAATGTTCAGTGCCTCTTTGTATGCCTTTGCAACGTGTTTTTTCCAGCCCGGCTTGTAGGAGAATGGTTCGCAGTTGGCGTCTGCGTTCCGGGAACTGCCCATGCTGATGTCGATGGCGTCGATGCCCAGACTTTCCAGATACTTCGCGATCTCAATGCCTTCTTCAAGATCAAAGAACCCTTCGATCGGTGTCATCTCATCGCCGCACATGCGCACGAGAATCGGATACTTCGGGCCGAGTTTTTCCCGGATTCCTGTAATGATCTCCGCGATGAACCGGCAGCGGTTTTCCACACTGCCGCCATACTCGTCGGTTCTGCGGTTGTAGTATCTGTTGAAAAACTGCGTCAGCAGATATCCGTGTGCACCGTGAAGTTCGACTGCATCATAGCCCACCTTCTGGCATCTGACCGCGGCGTCGATGAACTTGCCCTGCACGCGCTTGATATCCTCTAGTGTCATTTCACGAGGCACCGGTTTGCCGTCCGCAATCGGCACCGCACTCGGTGCAATATTGTCCCGGCCTGTGTAGGCAGGATTGGATGTGGAACCTGCGTGATGAAGCTGCGCGACGATGCGGCAGTCGTACATGTGAACTGCATCGACAAGTGCTTCCGCAGCCGCCAGGTTGTGGTCTCTGGCGACTCTGTAATAGTTGACCGACGGCATACTATCTACGTCGTCAACTCCCGTATACTCGTTCACGATCATGCCAATGCCGCCTTTGGCTCTCTCCTGATAATACTTGATCTGTCTCTCCGTGGCGTTACCGTCATTTCCCGCCAGATTGGAACCCATCGGCGCCATAACGCCGCGGTTCTTTATGGTCATCGTACCAATTCTGCCCGGTTCAAAAAGTTTTTCGTAAGCCATTTCGCCCTCCTAAATGATCGGCTCAGCTGCTGCCTCTGCCGCTGCTTCAGTCACTGCTTCAGCAGTTTCCTCTGAGTATTCCCGCATCGATTCCTTTCAGCGCTTCCCGATCGATCCCTTTCAGTCCGTCGATGAGCGCATCGATATCTTCTTTCGTATTAAACACGCCGAGGCTGATGCGGATCGTCCCGTCGTATTCTTTGTTCTTCAAATATTTGTGAATCATCCCGGCGCAGTGGTGTCCTGCCCGCACTGCAATGTCGTCGTTTTTATCCAATATGGCCGCTACTTCGTTGGCTCTGAAGTCTTTGATGTTGATGCTGATGACCCCTGCCTGCTGCGCACTTGGCGGCGCTTTATAGATTGTCAACTGGTCCACCTCCGGCAGCTTTTGAAGCAGATAGTCCATGAGTTCCGATTCAATCTTCCACGGGTCCACCGTCTTCAGCCATGCAAGAGCAGTGTGCAGCCCGCAGATCGCCACCGAATCCATGCTGGCGCACTCCATCTTCTCCGGCATGAACTTCGGCATGTTCGGATCCTCTGATTTGATGCCGTTGCCGCCTGCCAGAAGCAGCTCCAGATCTACGTCGTTTTTGATGAGGAATCCTGCGACACCGAATGGAGCATACAGCGTTTTATGCCCTGCAAAGGCAACACAATCCGCCTTAAGCTGCGCAAACCGCATCTGCAAAAGCCCCATCGCCTGCGCAGCGTCAAGCACAGTGAACGCATTATACTTCTTAGCCTCGGTGAAGATCTCTGCAGCTGGGAGCACGTATCCTGTCACATTGCTGATGGCTGTAACAGCCACAAAATCCGGCGGACACTTTGCAAAGGCATCTCGCACACCGTCCATATCAATGGAAAGATCCTCTTTTAGTGGGAGCACCGCAATACGGATGTGATGCTTTTGCTCCATGAGTTTCAAAGGACGGAGCACCGCGTTGTGTTCATATGGCGTCACATAAGCGGTCATGCCTTCCTTCCACTTCTGCCCCTGAATGATCTGGTTCAAAGCAATCGTAACAGAAGGAGTCAGCGCCACCTCGGCCTGACCCCTGGCATCGACGAGACTGAGCAGTCCGGTCTTGACCTCGCGAATCATCTCGGTGGCCCGGCGGGCTGCCTTATAGGCTCCCCTGCCTGCGTTGACTGCGCCCTCGCGGGCGAATCTGTCCGTCTCCTTATATACGCATTCCGGTTTCGGAAAAGTTGTTGCTCCGTTATCGAGATATATCATTGCTGTTCGTCGCTTGCTTCTTTGAAAGCGTCGTCAAGAGATCCTGTGAGAGAATCTGCAACCGGCGCATCGGCTTCTACTCTATCGGCCAGTTCCTTCAGTCTGGCGGCATTTTCCGCCAGCTTTTCAGCTGCGTCCGCTGCAAATGCCTCGTCCGTTCCCATGACGGATTCCAGATCCTCCTTCGTGAGGAGTTTTAGCTGATCATCCGTTACTTCTTCGAGAGCAGCCAACCTGTCTGCCTGTACACCGATGGCTTTCTCGAAGAGATTACGCACCGTTCTGGCGTTGCCGAAGTTCTCATCACGATTCTCATACATGTTGTCAAATCTGACTTTGAGCATCTTCTCTGTTTCGTCGTCGATGGTGTATCCATTCTTCTTGCAGAACATATTGAAGATGCCGAGGAGTTCATCGCCGTTGTAGTCTTTGAACTCGAAGTATTTATTGAATCTGGATGACAGTCCCGGGTTAGAATCGATGAACTTGTGCATCAGATCCGGATAACCTGCCACGATGACCACGAGTTCATCTCTGTGATCTTCCATGGCCTTGAGGATCGTCTCAATGGCTTCCATACCGAATCCGTCATCCTTGTTGTTTGCGAGTGCATATGCTTCATCGATGAACAGCACGCCGCCCATGGCCTGGTCGATGACCTTCTGCGTCTTAATGGCGGTCTGCCCTACATAGCCGGCGACCAGCAGGCCTCTATCGACTTCCACAAGTTGTCCCTTCGGCAGCACGCCGATCTGATAGTACAGAGACGCGATCAGACGGGCGATGGTGGTTTTGCCTGTGCCCGGGTTACCTGTAAACACCAGGTGATAGGACATCTTGGAATTCTTCAGCCCGCGCTCTTCACGGAGCTTGGTGATCTTGATGAAATTCATCAGACTGCGAACGTCGCTTTTGATGTTCTCCATGCCGACGAGTTCATCCATTTCTGCCAGCAGTTTGTCCAGTTCTTCCTGGCTTCTCGGTGTCTCCGGTTCCTTGGCCTCTGCCTGTTTCTCGCCCGGCACGCCACCGTCGGAAACCTGTCCACGCGGGCCCTTCGGTTTCTTGTTCGCCAGTTCCTGCAGCTCCTTCTGGAACTCATCCAGTGAGCCGTAATCATCGCCCGTGCTGCCTGCACCGCTGTTGCCGCTTGCGCCGTCTGCACCGCCATCGCTGGAACCGTAATCAGATTCGCCATAGTCAGATCCGCTCGAACCCATTCCGCTGATGTCCGGCACGCTGCCCAGCAGCTCATCCATAGCGCCGAACACAGGACTCAGCAGACCGCTGAAGCCTCTCTGTCTGCCGAAACTGTAGAACTTATACATAATGCGTTGCACTTCATTGGCTTCCGCAAGATTGAAGTCTCCATCGATGGACGCCAGCGAAACGAGCAGGCTGTTGAATCCGGTCAGGAACTTGGAGATATCATTGTCGTGGCCGGTCATATTTCTGAAAAACTGAGGCACGTCCGGTCCCTGCACTCTGCCCTGGAAGGAATCCATGATCAGCCTTACCTGCTGCTCCGTGTAGATTTTTCCTGAAATGAGTTCGAGTGCTTTTGCAAAATCCTCGCTGTAGGCTCCGCTCTTTCCCCAGACTCTGGCCGCGCATTCTACGGTGAAGTGCTGGAATTCCTTGTCTTCACTGGCAGCGCGGTACGGAGAGGTGAGCTGCTCGAGACTTGTGTAATCTGCTTTTAACTGTTCAAACTTATCCATGATTGTTTCCTTGATTGTTATTCAATGTGTTTGTTGCTTTTGCTCTGTAGTTTACCCATTTATTATACTACAGTCTCCGCAGCATTTCCTTCAGGAAATTGTAGGAGTTTATGATTGATGAAGCACGGACGCGTTCCTGCGGCGAATGGAAGTACTCGCAGTCCGGACCGATGGAGATGATGTCCATTCCCGGACGCTTTTCTGCAAAGAATCCGCACTCGAGTCCCGCGTGCAGCGCGAGCTGTTTCATCTCGCTGCCGAACATCTCTTTGTATAAATCGACCGCCAGATTTCGTAGCTGGGAATCCGCCGAAAATTCCCACGGGACATAGGCCGCGAAGTATTCAACGCCTGCACCCAGGGTGGCAGCCAGAAGATCGATGGTCTTCACGATATCATCAACTGTGGAACGGTACGCCCCGCGCACTTCGGAGGTGATCGTCAGCACACCGCCCTCCGTCGAAATGATACCGATATTGTCGGAACTCTCGACCAGTCCGTCGAAGCTGCCGTTCATATTCACGATACCGTTCGGATAGAATCTAACCGCCGCCGCGATTTTTATAAACGCAGCATCGGTCAGCGGCGGAGCCGCTTCTGCTTCTTCACAGATGATATCCAGGTCAGGCGCTGCGCCGCTGTACTCCCTGCAGAAGACTGCCTTTGCATTGTTGACGATACTGCGAACGGTCTCCTCATCTGCCGCCAGTACCACTGCCTCCGCTTCACGCGGAATCGCAAGACGGTTCGTGCCGCCGCTGATTGATACAGTCTGGAGATTTGAATTTTCAAGCACGCGCAAAAGCAGGTTGATGGCGTTGCCTCTTCCTCTGTGAATATCCTCACCGGAATGTCCGCCCTTCAAACCTGTCACGCAGATGCGCCATGCAGTCACACCTTCCGGAACTTCCTCTTCAAACTCAATCGGCATGACAAAGCGCACACCTGTACCGCCGCAGCTTCCGACGATAAGTTCACTCTCGTCTGCATGGTCGATGTTGATCAGGCGCATTGCCTTGAGTTCACTGATGTCCACGTTCTCTGCACCTGCGAAAGTCGTCTCTTCCTGCACGGTAAACACGACTTCCAAAGGCGGATGTTCAAGGGAATCATCAGCCAGCACAGCCAACGCCTCTGCAACGCCGACACCGTTGTCTGCGCCGAGAGTCGTTCCCGTTGCCGAAGTGATCCACTCACCGTCGAAGTCGAATTCAATTGGGTCAGTGTCGAAGTTGTGGTCACTGTCGTTGTTCTTCTCACAGACCATGTCGATGTGCGCCTGCAGCATGACCGGCGCGTGATCTTCATATCCTTTGGACGCCGGCTTGCAGATGATCAGGTTCCAGATGTCATCCTGAGTCACCCTCAGGCCTTTGTATTCTGCCCATTTCCCGATCCAGTCACTGATTGCCTTTTCATTTCCTGACTCACGCGGAATCCTGCTGATGTGTCTGAAAATATCGATGACTTCGTGGTTCAAAACGTTGTTGTCGTCCTTGTCCTCGCGTTTCAGACTGCCATCGTCTTCCTGTTTCGAAGCGTCAGTGTCTTTGTGATTGAAAATGTCGATGTCCCCGAGGTTTATGGTGTCTCTGCTGTATATGTCCCTCATATGAGTCTCCTTTCTAAACAGGGAGTGCCCTGCGGCACTCCCTGCGTCGTTGTTTTTGCTTATACTCTATTGAAGTTGATCAGGCATCCCTTGAGGATGATTTCTCTCTCGTCGTCAGTCAGCTCGCCCAGCTGCAGGTCGAACTGTGCAATTGTACAGTCGCCTTCCTTGCAGCAGGAAGCCTCACAACATCCTTCTGCGCCCTTGATGACGTAAGCCGGAATCGTTGTCAGTTTTTCCTCGATCGCTTCACGCAGCTGCGGAATGAAGATGTAGTCGCCGTTTGCGAATGGCAGGTCGCCTTCCGGGATGATAAATGGAACCATACCCCAGTTGATCAGGTTCGAACGGTATCTCTTCGTTGCGTATTCGTTGGCGATGTTAGCCCATCCGCCGAGCACCTTCTGGCAGGAAGCCGCCTGTTCTCTTGCAGAACCATCACCAGGCTTCACTGCAAAGATTGTGCTGCCGACGCCCATGTTGTCTGCGCTGAGGGAAGGACAAACTGTCTTCGCCTTCATCAGAACGCATACCAGTTCAGGCAGTGCTACAACAGGATCCTCACCTGCTTCCAGTGCCTTCTGTGCTTTCTGTACTTCCTTCGCGCGGCCGACGTATGCCGGGTCTTTTCTTGACAGTGCGAACTCAGCCAGTCCGAGCGGATTTGATCTGTAGGATGATGTCTCGCCTGACGGAATCAGTTCGTCCGTCGTGGTAACCGGATCGTGAATCTCAGAAACGACCTTGAGAATCATGTTCTCAGGCAGTGCGCTCATCTCCGGCCAATCCTTGATGTTCGGTCCTAATTTGATTTCTGTATCAGGGTCTGCGATGCCTTTGCTGTCGAATACTCTGTTCTTGTAGATTTCAGCATCGAAGAAGTACTTCGGAGCCTTGATCTCGCAATCCATTTCTGTCGCTGCCGTCAGGAAGCCTTTGTTTGCTGCCGTCGCCGCGATGGAACGTGCGTCCATAAGAGCAACAGATGAAATCTGACCGTTCTGCAGTTTGGAACCTTCTCTGTTCGGGAAGTTTCTGGTGGAGTGTCTGATTGAGAACGCGTTGTTGGCAGGCGTATCTCCTGCGCCGAAGCATGGACCGCAAAATGCCGTCTTCATGATTGCGCCTGACTGGAGAATGGTCTGGGCCGCGCCGTTCTTAAGCAGCTCCATGTAAACCGGAGTACTTGCCGGATATACACTGAGTGTAAACTCGTCCGCACCGATATATTTGCCCTTCAGGATGTCTGCTGCCGCGCAGATGTTTTCGAATCCACCGCCGGCGCATCCTGCGATGATACCCTGCTCAACGTAGAACTTGCCATCTCTGATCTTGTCCTTGAGGCTGTACTCGACCTGACCGTCCAGGCTGACCAGCGCGCGCTTCTCGACATCTGCGAGCACATCTTCCAGGTTCTTCTGCACGTCTTCAATTGTGTATGTGTTGCTTGGATGGAATGGCATTGCGATCATCGGCTTGATGGCTGACAGATCGATCTCAACGCATCCGTCGTAGTAAGCAACATCAGCAGGCGCCAGTTTTTTGAAGTCGCCGGCTCTGCCGTGGATCGTGTACCACTCCTCTATGTTTTCGTCCGTTACCCAAATGGATGACAGACAAGTTGTTTCTGTTGTCATAACGTCAACGCCGATTCTGAAGTCTGCGCTCATTGACGCAACGCCAGGCCCTACAAATTCCATGACCTTGTTGTTGACGTATCCGTTCTTGAATACTTCACCGATGATGGACAGCGCAACGTCCTGCGGTCCAACGCCGTTGGCAGGAGCACCTGTCATGTGGATCGCGATCACGCCCGGCATGTTGATATCATAAGTCTGATTGAGCAGCTGCTTAACCAGCTCCGGACCGCCTTCGCCCATAGCCATCGTTCCCAGTGCACCGTATCTCGTATGGGAGTCGGATCCGAGGATCATGCCGCCGGATTCAGCCAGCATTTCACGCGCATACTGGTGGATAACTGCCTGATGCGGAGGTACATACACGCCGCCGTACTTTTTCGCGCAGCTCAGACCAAACATGTGGTCGTCTTCATTGATCGTACCGCCTACCGCGCAAAGGCTGTTGTGGCAATTGGTCAGCACGTACGGAATCGGGAATTTCTCAAGTCCGGACGCTCTTGCTGTCTGGATGATGCCGACGAACGTAATATCGTGGGACGTCATCTTGTCAAACTTGATCTGCAGCTTTTGCATATTGCCGGAAGTGTTATGCGCTTCCAGGATGCCATAAGCCATTGTGCCTTTCGCTGCTTCTTCCTTGCTCGTAGTGATGCCCTTCTGCGCCAGCTTCGCCGCCGCCTCACCGTTGTCTTCTATAATATCAGTACCGTTTACCAGATAAATACCGTTTTCATATAACTTCATGTTCTTTGCCTCCTGATTCGGGAATACCGTATGGTTCATTATAGCATTTATATCGGTGTTGCGGTAACCATAATACGAAAGCAGAACAATAAAATCATATTTGCGGTTACACCCTTGTTTACATGTACGGCAGGATGCGTTTTGCGATAATAAGTTGGATTGTCTCCAACTGTTCCACATCTTTCTCGAATGTCAGTATGAGATGGTCATCATCGCAGATACCATTCTGCCGGTAAGCTGCAATCTTCTCCATGTTATGCTTTCTGTATTCTTCCAGGTCAACTCTGCCCAGGTGCTCCCAAATGATGAACTTTCCATCCACCGTCCGTATCACAAAATCAGGGTAGACGTTCTTGTACCTGCCGTTTGTCAGCCAATCAACGCCTTCCATCCAACTCATATCCAAATTGATCTCAGGTTCATATCTATACGGAATCCCCCTGACTTCCAGCGCGTTTCCGATGGACTGCTCAGACTTCGAACGCACTTTGATTCCTGAGTATGTTTCGTAGATTAGTTGTTCAGAGTTTTTCATATTTTTCCTATATGTTGCCTTTGCCCACTTGTACAGTTCCGGCGTACAGGTAATCCTCAAGATGTCGAGACCGGCACGACCGTACCTGTCCAGCAGTTTTTCTGTTGGTGAAAAGGATTCCCTTATCATTTGTGCGGTCTTCTTTCGAGACACACCCGCCAAAACACCAATCTGCATCATCAGATTTTCCTGCTCCTTGACCCTCAGTTGCAAGTACCTTTTCCGCGCCAGCTTGTAAACCAGATCTTTATCACGGGAGATGCCCTTGGTAGTTTCATTGCCTATTTGGCGGTAATAGTTATTTCCATTATTTGTCAATATGCTAAGACGCCCTTCTGGTAAACCGCTGATTTCCGCTTTATAGACATCCACCTTGTTCTTTTCAATCTGAAGCAGCATTTCTAGAAGAGAGCTCATTGCATCGATATTACTTTCATCATTTAGTGTTTCCTTTTTCATGTGCATATCCCCATCCCATTAATCACCTTTTAATTCCTTTATTTCCATATATTAACATTTATAGCGTGGACAGTCAAACTTTCGTGCAGCGTAATAATCATATTAATTAGTTCAAATGCCCATCGCTATGCTGAAATATCTCTATTCGTTTAAAACAGCATAGTTTCCACTTGGGTAACTATGCTGAAATGGTATCATTTGCATTAAAAGGTATAGTTTTTATCTATGCAATTATGCTAAAACATCTCAAACTATTTGAAATGGCATAGTTTTCATCCGAACAACTATGCCGGAATGGCCATGTTTACACAAAACGGCATAGTGAAACTCTTTTTACTATGCCGTTTTTATAACTAATAGCAAAAAGAGTATAGTTTTTCATTAGGAAACTATACTCTTCTGTTCTAAATATGAGATTTCAGTATAGTGCCAAACCCATCACACAATACTCTGCACTCTTCCTTTGACGTAAACGCGTTCTGGAATCACTTCGTGCAGGCGGTACGGATCCACCTCGAAGAGGTTCTCACCCAGGACGAGGAAGTCCGCGTCTTTACCGACCTCGATGGAGCCGAGCCTGTCGTCGATGCCGAGTTGCTTAGCGCCATTGATTGTATAGCCCTTGATGAGTTGCGAAAGTGTAAGGCGCTCGTCGACCGACGGGTAGATCGGCGCGGTGCGTCCATCGAGTGTGCCGTCCTCCAGCGGTTCTCCGAAGTCAGGATCCTGACGGGTCATGCCGACTTCCATGCCCCAGAACGGGCTCCAATGTTCCAGATTGTGCAGTTCCACCTCGTCGGAACTGAAGGAAACGACTGCGCCGGTATCGAAGATGGTCCTGCTCTGTAAGGTGCAAAGGCCACGCTCCAGGCCGAGTAATCTCTGCATATTCTCTGGTTCGGATCCGCAGTTGCCGCCGTTCCAGCTTGGGGTGAAGTTGGCAACGATGCCGAGTTCTTTGAATCGGTCGATGTCTTCCAGACAGATGACTTCGTCATGAGCACAGGTAACCGTGATGCGGAACGGCTCACCACCAGCGGCCTCATCCGCAGCACCATCCGCGGTTGCCCCTTCTGCCTGCAGGCGTTCCACGCAGTTCATGACTTTGCGCATAGCGGCTTCCCCAACGGTGTGGAGATGGAAGTCGATGCCTTCGTGGTTCAGGGCGCGCATAAATTCCAGCAGTTCCGATTCGGAAATCAGGGTGCCCCCGCTTGTCCCGGTGTCGGCGTACGGCTCGACCATGCACGCCGTATGAATCCGCTGTGTTCCGTCGTACATCATCTTCATGGTCTCGAAACGAATGTTGTCCGTTTCATACTTTGCTTTGCACCGCTTCAGCTCTTCAATCGCGGAAGGAACCATGTCCGGGTGCCAGAGCATGTGACACATGAACATGCGGACCGGGATCTTCCCTTCTTCATCCATTTCCTTAAAGGTCCGGAAGATCATATCTTCGTCTGTCATGTTTCCTGCGTCAAAAATCGTCGTCACGCCGCGGGAAATCAGGTAGCTCAACAGCTTCGTGATACCGAAGCGCAATTCTTTTTTTGATGGTTTCTGTGCTGCCAGAATCGGCACCAACGTCATCTCTGTGATGAATCCGGTCAGCCGGCCTTTCTCATCCCGATCGTAGCGGCTCAGCCCCGGCGCAATATCCGGTGTATCTTCACGGATCTTAAAATACCGAAGCGCTGCAGAATTCAGAAATGCGCTGTGGCATTCATTTTCCATCAGAACGACAGGCCGGAAGCGCACAATCTTATCCAGGTCATCCCTTGTCAGCGGATCGTCGGCAAGCGCTTCGATCTGTCCGTAGAACATGGCATAGAACAACCGAAACGGGTGCTTCTTCACCATAGCCTTGAGCTTGTCGAGAATCTCGGCTTTTGACT
Source organism: Bacillota bacterium (assembly GCA_017431785.1). Classification (GTDB taxonomy): domain Bacteria; phylum Bacillota; class Clostridia; order Peptostreptococcales; family Anaerovoracaceae; genus Lentihominibacter. The sequence continues at coordinate 115,232 of JAFRKJ010000037.1, forward strand.
TGCAGTCATACATCGGAAACTCGTCATCATCGTCGTCGCCGCCCATGAATGCACTCATGGCAATATGTGTGTGGGAGTCGATGATTCCCGGCATGACGAACTTGCCGCCCAGATCCAGCTCCGGAACCGCGGCTTCTGCTGCCTTTGCATCACCTGTGGCTTCTGCTGCCTTTGCACGATCGGCCGCCCACTGCCGCACTTCTTCGTTGCTGCCGACGCAGGCGAACTTGCCATCCTCTATTGCAAAGGCTTCCGCCGTCGGCATCGCATCATTTTGTGTATAGACTTTTGCATTTGTGACAATCATTTTTTACTTCTCCAGTTCCCTCACATAGTACCCGCGGGTGCCTTCGTCCAGCAGATACCAGGCGACGTAATCCAATGCTCCCGGGTGTTCTTCAACAAAAGCACGCACGGTCCCGACAGCGATGACTGCAGCCAGATCCAGCGGGAAGTGATACACGCCTGTTGAAACCGACGGGAAGGCGATTCTTCTCACACCGTTTTCCACGGCGACTTCCAAAGACCTGCGGTAGCAGGATTCCAGCTTTTCCGGTTCTCCTTTTTTGCCGCCGCGCCAGATCGGTCCGACTGTGTGGATGACGTGTTTGCACGGAAGATTATAGGCGCCGGTGATTTTGGCATCACCTGTGTCGCAACCGTGCAGTGTCCGGCACTCCTTCAGGAGTTCCCTGCCTGCCGCACGGTGAATGGCGCCGTCCACGCCTCCGCCTCCGAGCAGAGATGTGTTCGCGGCATTGACAATGGCGTCCACATCCGAAACCTTCGTCAGATCTCCGATGCACGCTTCGATTACAGTTGCACTTGCCATAATAGCCCTCGCTTTCCTATCTATTGGTTTGGCGCCTGATGTTTCGCCCCTGATACTGGTTTTTCTTCGGTTTTTTTACTAAAATATACGCAGAAGTTTCTGCAGGAATGCTTCAATCGGAAGTCCTCCCGCGGACAGGAGAGTCCCAATGGATACACTTATTGTACTGATCATTATTCTTGTGGCAGTGCTGTCGACGCCGCTGACCCTGAAAAAGCTGATCGACCAGGCCAACCGCCGTAAATCGGAACAGTCGGACGATAGCTCCAGCGCGCCATCAAGCAAAACCTACAAAACCTACGACGACGATGACGACTGGCCATAAGTCGCCATGTCACTGGCCGCTTTCTTACAGGTAATCTTCCCGCACCGGCGAGAAGGACACGACCAGTGTCCCTGCTTCCAGGCATTTGACGCAGTGCGGTTCGTCCGGTCCCATGTAAGCCGTGTCGCCCTCATGAAGTACGTAGGTCTCGCCGCCGGCGGTGAACTCGAAGACGCCGCTTTTGACGTAAGGGATCTGCACCGGCGTGTGGGTGTGCACCTTCGACTGCGCTCCCTCTTCAAACACCAGCTCCTCGACCATCAGACTGTCGTCGTATGACAGAATGCGCTTCGTAATTCCGTTGTTCATGACCTCTGCCGTCGCATCTTCATGCCGCATGAAATGTTTCTTACCGCACATCGACTTTTACCATCCCGTCTTTTCCGCAAAAACTGCAACAGCGTTTTCCCAATTATTATGGTCGATCACCAGGTTGTCGATCACTTCGCTCGCCTCCGCGCACTCGGAATCGCACCCGCTGATCCGCAGAACCAAATCATATTTCTTTTCTTCTTGCTTCTTATACGAATACTCAAATGTGCAGGTTTCTGCAAAAGCATCCACCAGTGTCTGAAGCACTTTCCGGCGGTCAAATTTGCAGAAGCATCCTGCGCACATACGTACCGCGATTTTATGTTTTGTTTTCTTTTTTCTTGCCATGATTACCTTGTCAAAAATGAATATCCTGATTTATCTATGCACTTTCTCCCATTTCAGTTCGTCCAACGCATAAGGTTCTTTCTCTTCCGCCGGCATGCCCAGTGCCATGATGCCAACCATTCTCCACGGCAATTCCACGCCCAGAATGTCGCGCACGTTCTGCTCGGCGTCACCGTCGGCTTCGTCTTTTCTCATGCGCATCTGCACCCAGCAGCTACCCACGCCCTGCTCGGCTGCCATCAGATCCATGTACGCCAGGGCGATGGAACTGTCCTCGATCCAGGCGTCCGATAAGTCGCTGTCTGCAAAAACAGCAATGGCTGTATTGCACCCAGCCAGCAAAGCCGATCCGTGCTTTTTCGCCTTGGATAGTTTCTCTAAAACCTCCCGGTCTTTAACCACATAAAACTCCCACGGCCGCTTGCCTCTGCTGGTCGGTGCCAGCAGCGCTGCCTGCAGAATCTTGTTCAGCTTTTCTTCCGGGATTTCTTCGTCCGTATATTTGCGAATGCTCCTGCGCCTCGCCATTAATTCTATCAGTTCCATTGATGGTATCCTTTCTTTGCTTGCTACCCCTATTCTAATCATACCATATATAGAACAGCAGTCCAAAAAGGAAAAGTCCCGGAGTCGCGTCTCCGGGAGCAATTCTGTTATTACTTTTTTTCCAGCACTAACCGTGCAAAATCTTCAAACTTATAGCCTTCTCCTGCATAGTCCGGATCTGCCTTCTTGAATAAGCATGTCGGAACCTCATTCTCTTTTATGTTTTTAGCAATGCAAGGGGTGCATCCCTTGTCATGATTCGTCGGGTGGAATGGACAGGACAAATCTGTGCAGGTGCAGAATGTAACCATATTACTCATAACAGTTTTTTTCCCCCCTCATTACTCATGACAGTTTTCCTCCTCATTTCCGTATGAACAAGCACTTTCTACAATTGATCGTACTTCGCTGCGGTTCCTCTGGCTTTTTCGACCGGGTATTTGGCTTCGTTTTTATCCATCTTGGCGTTGATGATTTCATCGGCGTCCAGGTCCAGCTCGTCGAGCATGTTCTGGCAGTAGACGATGACGTCGGCCAGTTCTTCCTTCACGTGTTCGATATCAAATTCTGTATCACCCCACTGGAAGCACTCCAGAAGCTCCCCTGCCTCGATGCTGATGGACTTCGCCAGATTCGACGGCGTGTGGAACTGTTCCCAGTCCCGGTCTTCTGTGAACTTGCGGATGCGATCGATCGTCTCCTGTTTCATAACGCCCTTATAATCCTCCCGTTGCTTCTTGCATCTTGCTGTGCTTCTGCACACTGCTGCTTCTGCATTACCATGTTTCTTCTGCGCTTCCGCTCATGGCTTCCTGTCTGTCTTCTTCGCTGAGAATGACAGGCTGCGGAATGTACCTGTCGACCTTCTTACCTACCAGAAAGAGAATTCCGCCGATGATTGCCAGGACGATACCCATGACCAGAAGTACATTCAGCATACCATAGAAATCACTCAGAAGGCCAGTTCCGTATTCTTCAAGATAGTATTCCGGTCCCCAGCTTCCTTCGATGAACCTCAGGAAGACGCGTCCGGCGAGACAGACTGCCGCCATGATTTCAAGCAGAATTGCGATGCGGAAGGTATCTCCATATGCCAGCTTGGTCTTAGGGTTTCTCGGCCACTTGTCAGGGTTCTTCTTCCAAGGACCGCCCCAGATCCATTTGCAGATCACATATAGCACGACGCCGGCCAAAATCAGGAATACACCATAAAGGAAGTAATCGGTTCCGTTCAGGAAGAAGGCTGCAACTGAAACACAGCAAATGGACGCTGTACATAAAACGGTTCCAACCTTCCCTCCCGGGATCTTAAATGTCTCCGGTCTGCGAATCTCTTCCGGATACATTTTGCGGCTTTTGTATACCATGACTGCCAGGCAGAAGGCTGCTGCGAACTCCGGAATGACCTGAATCAAAACCAGTGTTGTGAATTCCATCTGCATCAGCAGGATGGTAACCAGGGCCATAGACAAAATACCGATGGATGGGACGCCGGTTCTCTTCGTCAGCCATGTGAAACACGGCGGAGCCAGATGATCGTCTGCAACAACGAAAACGCTGCGCGATCCACAGGTCATATTGGTGTTGAATATGGCCATATTACCAACAACAGCTGTGATGACGACCAACACGCCGCACCATCCGCCTACATTCTGTGTAAGAACGGTAGCATAGCCAACGCCATCTGAAGCGACCAGATCTGTGGTCCATGAATCCCAATGACCAACGGAGGCCACACCGGCTATGGTCGGCAGAACATAAGAAAGACCGATCAGCGGACACACGATAAGGATACTTTTCGGAATGACCATCTGGTTTTTGACCTCACCGGAAAGCTGGTTGATCATGGCCCATCCGCAGTACATCCAGACGCCGATCGACAGCGCCTGTCCGATGGAGCTGGACACACCTTCATCCTCATTAAAAATCGGTTCCATCGGATCGTAATTCCAGTTTCCGAATCCAACGACTGTGATAAAAGCAAACACAAGCAGTATGAAAACGGAGAAGATAATGCTGGCGATGCTGACTTCCTTGAGCCCCGCCAGATTCAGAACAGTAAATGCGATGACGATAATCAGTTTGACAATGAAAGCCTGGGCGTTGTTCCATTCAAAGAAGTAACCCATGTAGTTCGTTGCCAGAACGATGTACGTTCCACTGGCAGTGTAGTACGAAATTGCGTACCACACGCCTTCCTGGAAGGAGTAGAATTCCCCCAGCGTGTGTTTCGCCCAGAAGATGTCGCCACCTTCCGCAGGCAATACCGATCCTACTTCTGCAACGCAAAAGCAGTCAGGGATTGCCCAGACGAAAACCATTCCGACCAGAGCGATAATCGTCATGCCCGGTCCGCAGGTAGAGATCATTTCCTCAATACCAAAAGCGCCTGCAGCAACGGAACAATACATTAGTGCGACAACAGCGACGACGCCATAGTGTTTCTTGTTAACATTTGCCACGCCTTTACGAATGTCTGCCATAGCATTCACCTCCAAGTTTGAGTCATATAGACCTTTTGTTCACAGAATTCTTTAGCTCACATTATTTCCAGATCAGTCACAGACCTCCTTTGGATCTTTGATCTTGGTATCAAGTGTAATCTTGAGTTCCGCTGCGTATTCAAAGAATTTATCGCACTGTTCCTGGGTGAGCATGTCAGAAGAGATCAGACCACTCATGTCTCCGAAATCATCATTGATAAACAGCTTTGAGAAGAGGTATCCGCTCTGTCCGGTCAGATACATTTCGGCAGTGATTCCCGCCAACTCAAAGGACTCGACAAATCCCGGCGCGCTCACATGCACTTCTACCAGTGTATCCTTACCGTCTTTCTTGCCGTAGGATTCTATCACCATGCAGCCGGAATCCAGCGCCAGTCCCTCGTCGATGAATTCCTGTATGTCTTCCTTGAAATGCGGTGCCGGCGGAATATGACTCATGATGTAGTCAAATGGAACGATCTTCTGTCCGTTGTATTCCTCCTCTTCGTGGCTCAGAAGACCTGCCGGATAAAGCTGTGAAGCGAAATCCATGCCTGCTCCGGCATACTTGAAGTAAGCATTCTTCAGCCCTTTGAATTCTGTGGCCGCATTGAATGCATACTGGAAAGGCTCATCATGGCAGTGTTCTCTGAATATAACCGGCTCATCCATGTAGTCATACTGTCTCTTCACAGGTCTGCTGAATGGAACCGTGTCCAGGATCTTCCCGTCTTCAAAGGCAACCGCCGGGTCCGACATGTCGCTCATTGCTGTAATCGGAGACCACCAGAATGGCTGGAATCTCTTGGCATAGGCGCCTTCCCATACGAAATTGTAGATCGTATCGCATGTATCAAGATATCTCATTGAGTATTTTGTTGCAGCGCAGATCAGTCCAGGCGCGGAACCCGTCCCGAAGATAGCCAGCTTGCCGATCTCCTTGAATTTAGGAGCGTAGATCTTGAACATTGCCATGTAGCTCTTCCACCATCTCTCTGTTTCCGGTGAAAAACCTTCCGGCACTTTGTACTGACTGCTGAACTCGCTTTCATCCCACAGCTCATGGAGCTTGTCTGTTCCATTGTAGTCCTGATAGTTTGTTTTGACAGCCAGTGCTGCTTCCAGAACGTTCTGATTGAATGTCAGTGCCAGTGCGTTCAGTATGAGATCGACTCCCTCTGCTGCTGCAATGATGCTGTTGATATCTGTTGCATCAACACGGATTCCCTTCGCCTTGGTCAGTTCAGCGACTAATTCGTCTACTGCCTTTGCATCATAATCCGCTACGATGATTTCACTGACGCCCGAATCTTTATCAAGCCTCTTCGCCGCAGCGCTTCCCTGTGCTCCAACTCCTAAAACTAGTACTTTCTTCATGCTTTCACCTCAATATGCTTTTTTCTTAAGCCAAGTTATGCTTTTGTATTAAATTAAGTGGTCAAATTTTGACATATCTATTTCTTTACCTTCGTCGCGGTCCGCAATCGCCTGTGTTACTTCATCGAAATCTTTTCTGGTCAGATTGTATCCCAGGAGGAAGATCATACTGATTGCGATGAAGATTCCAGGAACGATCGTTCCAAAGGACCAGATGACCTTCTGAAGGAATGGCGTAACGGCTTCTCCTCCGGTATAACCGAAGAGCTGCAGTCCCCAGCCAAGGAACAGTGTTGCGATCGCTTCACCTGCTGTCTGTGCCAGATTCTGAAGCGCCAGCATTTCGCCCTCTTTCTGTTCGCCTGTTGCCAGATGGTATACGTCGCAGCAGTCATACATCAGAGAGTACAGCAGTGAATAGAACGCACAGGTTCCTAAGGCTACCGGCAGGCAGAAAATGACGAAAAGGACAAATGGTACGACTGAGACCATGCCGAAAACAAACCAGATGACCAAACCGATCAGATATGCTGCCGTGAATAAGAACATAGCCTTCCTCTTGTCCCATTTATTGGCGATACCGAATACGAGAGGAATGCACGCCGTAGAAATGACTGTGTTCATTACCCAGAACAGAGACTGCTGAGCTTCGCCCAGTCCTAAACAGTTTACCATCATATATACAATGGCTTTATCCATCATAAGATATCCGACAACGAACAACAGTGAAAATATAATGATTTTTCTGTACAGTTTCAGCTTCAAAAAGCTTCCATAGTCTTTGATCAGTTTTTTCACACTGAGTCTTTCTGCCTTGAGTGCTGCTTTTTCTTCCTCAGTAAGTGAAGGCGGCACTTCTTTTACGGTCTTTACAACGGTAAAGGCACCAAGGAGCATGATGATGGCCAGTGCGGTTGCCGCATAAAACCAGCTTCTGCCATAACTTATGCCTCTTGCCGAGAAGAGGCCTACCATTGCGATGGTTCCGGAAGAACCAAGGAGCATAAGCGGTACTGCAATATAGGCAACCATACTTCTGATGCTGTTTCTTTCCTTATAATCCGATGTCATTTCTGCTCCCAGAGCAGTCCATACATTGAAATATGCAGCATAAAAAGTATAGAACAAAATCGCGAGTACTGAATAATATGCGACCTTCAGTCCCATGCTGCCGCCGATCGGATTGAACAGCAGTGCTGTCGTAATTGCGAATGGAATGACGGATTTTATAAGAATCGGCATTCTTCTTCCCTTCGGATTTGTTGAATTATCCGATATGTAAGCTACGATCGGTCCGGTTATTGTCTGCACAATAATTGCAACGAAGGAAATGGTTCCTGCGATACCTGCCGGTACACCGGCAACATCAGTCAGGAAGAACATGAAGTACGTTGCGAACAGAATGTAAGGTATCGTGTCACACGCCGTACCGCATCCGTATCCCAGCTTCGTTTTCATTGGGAGTTTTCTCTGGTTTAATTTCTCTTCCATTTCAGCTCTCCTTTATGATCGTCAACCTTTAACTGCATCTATAAACATTAACCTTTAGCTTCTTCATCTCCCGGTGCTTCCGCATCACCGAAACGCTATTTCATCTTCTTTCCGCCGAAATAGACCTCCAGCGGTTCGTTATAACTGAACCCTGCAGGCTCAGCTGCAAGCAGATCATTGTCGAATACCAGGAAGTCCGCATCCTTTCCTGCCTCAATGGAGCCTTTGCTGTCTTCGACACCGAGCTGCTTCGCGCCGTTTATCGTATACCCCAGAATCATTTCTTCGATGCTCATCTTCTCGTCTGCCGGAGGGAATGACTGAGCCATCCTGTATATTTCAGGAGCGTTGGTCTTCTCACAGAGCCAGCGTGTCATTCCGATCTCCATTCCGAGATACGGGTTCCATGTTGCAAAATCCTGATAAGCGACATTGTCACTGGACCAGGTGACAAGAGCGCCGCTGTCCCAGACTGATTTGCAGCGGTACATGGTCGTCGCGCGTTTTTCACCAAGAAGCGCGCTGAGCACTTCGCCCACATATCCCGTGTGCCACCAAGGCGTATAATTGGCGATCACACCGAGTTTCGCGAAACGGTCCAGATCATCGTCATGCTGTACCTCCAGATGAGCGCAGGTGACCTTAACACGGAAATCATCACCAAGATCCTGTCTGGCCAGCTCTACGCCGTCCAGTATGATGCGGGATGCCCGTTCGCCGACAGTGTGAACGTGAAGGTCCAGTCCTGCCTCATTCAGTTCCTTGATGATCTCCGCAATTTCTTCCTTGTTGTAAGTTTCTGCTCCCAGTTCATCTGTGCCTTCATACGGTGTGAGCATAGACGCAGTCCTGATCTTCATAGTGCCGTCCATATAAAGCTTTAAGGTATGGACGTTCAGATGCTCTGTGTTGAATTCACAACTGAAACGCTTCGTCTCTTCTATCGCTTCCTTCACTTCATTCCAGTTTGTGAGGAAATAGCTTCCGTCAACATAGACCGGCAGTCTTCCCTGCTTGTCCATTTCGCGCATATACGAATAGAACCTCTCCTGCAGCCAGTTGTGCTCAGGGAACCCGGCATCAAATACTGCGCTGACGCCCATTTTCTGACAGTATTCGATCCAGCGCGAGATCGACGCATCGATCATCTCATCTGTCAGATTATCTCTCAGGTGATCGAAGAGGAACCGCCATGCAGCAGCTTCAAATGCATTGCCGGTCAGCTTACCGTCCTTTCGCACATAATAGCTCAGCCCCGGCGCAGGGTCCGGCGTCTCGTATGTGATCCCGTGCTTATCAAGAACCTTAGAGTTCACCCATGCGCTGTGACATTCTCCTTCCAGGATCACAAGTTCACTGTCAGGACAGATGGCATCGAGTTCCTCTTTTACAAGATCTTCCCCATTCAGGGATGCCTTCTCCATATAGAATCTGTAGCGCTCCAGTCCGGGATTGTTCTTGATAAAGTCTGCCATAAACTCTAAAGCCTTCTGTTTGCTGTCGCACAGAACAAACTCCCCGACATCTGTATAATCAAAGGCAGCGCCTATGGTCACATGGACATGGCTGTCAATGATGCCCGGCATAATGAACTTACCACCAAGATCTGTAACTTCTCCTTCAAAATCAGAAAGGCCTGCCTCATCACCAACATAGACAAACTTGCCATCTTTCACCGCCAGAGCTGTTGCCTGCGGATGGTCTTTGTCCGAGGTGAATATTTTAGCATTCTTAATGATTTGATCTGCTTTCATAGTGTTTCACTCTCCCTGTCTTTATTTCATTTTTTTGCCGCCAAAATATACTTCTGCAGGTATATTATAGCTGAATCCTTCCGGTTCTGCTGTAAGCAGGTCGTTTTCGAACACCAGGAAGTCGGCGTCTTTGCCGGCTTCAATGGAACCCTTAGTTGCTTCGATGCCAAGCTGCTTCGCCCCGTTGATCGTATATCCCAGGATCATCTCCTCGATGTTCATTTTCTCCTCGTCAGGAGGGAATGAATAATCGCCAATGTAGAACTCCGGAAGTCTTGTCTTTTCGGTGATCTGGCGCGTCATCCCGATTTCCATGCCCAGGCTAGGGTTCCAGCATGTGAAATCTTCGAATGTGATGTTATCGCTTGACCAGGTTACAAGGGCGCCGGTGTCCCAAACCGTTTTGCATCGGAACATATTCTTGGCCCGTTTCTCACCAAGCAGCGGAATCAACGATTCAAGAGGCTCTCCGCCATGCCACCATGGCGTATAATTCGCGATGACACCAAGCTCTGCGAAACGCGGGAGATCTGCATCATCCTGAACCTCCAGATGAGCGCATGTGACCTTCACATGGTAGTCATCGCCCAGCTCCTTTCTGGCCAGCTCCACGGCATCAAGTACAACGCGGGATGCGTTATCGCCCACAGTGTGCAGGTGAAGATCAAGATCTTCCTCATTCAGTAATTTAATCAGCTCTGCAAGCTCTTCTTTCGTAAAAGCCGGGCACCCCTTTGTCTGCTCGTCAGCGTACGGATCAATCATAGCTCCGGTATGGATCTTCAGGGTGCCATCCATAAACGCCTTCATGGTATGCACCTTCAGGTGTTCCGTGTTAAACTCGCGCCGGAAGCGCTTCAGTTCCTTCATACCTTCTTCCATTTGCCACGCCGCCGCGATCACGAAGCAGCCATCGATATATACCGGGAGCTTACCCTGTCTGTCCAGATCGCGCAGACGTTCGTAGGCACGCTCATGGAACGCGTTTAATCCGGGGATACCACAGTCAAAAACACCGCTGACACCGGCCTCTACAGAATAATCGATCCAGCGCAGCAATTCCGCGTCGATCTGTTCATCGGTCAGGTCCATAGCGCCTTCCAGAATGATAGGCATTTCTGCTGTCCCTTCGATGATATTTCCGGTCACATGTCCGTCTTTTCGCACGTAATAGCTCAAACCCGGAACAGGATCCGGCGTGTCATCTGTGATGCCGTGTTTCTCGAGGATGCGGGAGTTTACCCATATACTGTGTCCTTCCCCTTCGTGGATCTGCAGTTCACTGTCCGGGCAGATCGCGTCAAGGTCTTCTTTGGTGATCTCTTCCCCATTCAGGAATCTTTTTTCCAGAAGAAATTTGTAGCGTTCCACGCCGGGATTCTTCTTGATATAATCCGCCATAAAGTCCAGCGCTTCCTGTTTACCATTGCATTCAAAACGCTCGCCGATCTCCCCGTACTCGAATCCGATAGGAAATGTTACATGGACATGAGTATCAATGATACCCGGCATGATGAATTTCCCTTCAAGATCTGTAACCTCTCCTTCAAAATCCGAAAGGCCGGCCTCATCGCCAACATAGACGAACTTGCCGTCTTTGACCGCCAGGGCCGTTGCCAGAGGCATTTCTTTATCTGCAGTGAATATTTTCGCATTTTTAATGATTTGATCTGCTTTCATATGTCTTCACTCTCTGTTTCACTCTCTGCCTAATCATTTCTTTTTTTGCCGCTGAAATATACTTCCGCAGGTACATTGTGGCTGAATCCTTCCGGCTCTGCTGTAAGCAGATCGTTATCGAATACCAGAAAATCAGCGTCCTTTCCGGCTTCGATGGAGCCCTTCCGGTCTTCAACGCCAAGCTGCTTCGCTCCATTGATCGTATATCCCAGAATCATTTCCTCGATATTCATTCTCTCGCTTAAAGGCGCAAGCGGATTTTCTGTCGTTTCACCCTCAATCCATTTGGTCTTCTCAGTGATCCAGCGGGTCATGCCGATTTCCATATTGCTGTAAGGATTCCATGATACAAACTCATCCCAGAATCCGACATCATCGCTTGACCATGTTACAAGGGCTCCGGTGTCCCAAACAGTCTTACTGCGGTACATCTTCAGCGCGCGTTCTGATCCGATCACACTCGGCCAGAACTCGCAAGGTTCGCAGCCCAGACCCATGTTCCCGGCGTGCCATGCAGGTGTGTAATTGGCAATGACGCCGAGCTGGGCGAAACGGGAAAGATCATCATCATCCTGAACCCACAGGTGGGTACATGTGACCCTCACACGGAAACGATCCCCCAGTTCCTTCCTGACCCGTTCCACGGCATCCAGCACAATACGGGCTGATCGCTCGCCAACAGTATGGGCATGAAAATCCAGGCCCGCCTCGTTGAGTTTAATCAGAAGATCTGCCGTTTCATCGACGCTGAGAGTCGTAGCTCCCACCGCGCCGGTGTCTTCATAAGGCGTGATCATGGCCGCCGTTTCAATTTTTAAGGTACCATCCATCAGGACCTTAAATGTATGAACCTTCAGGTGTTCTGTATCGAACTCACGGTTGAAACGCTTGGTCTCTTCCAGAGCTTCATCCACTTTCCTTGGATCTGTCAACATATAACATCCGTCAACATAGACCGGCAGCTTCCCCTGCTTGTCCAGCTCGCGCATATACGTATAAATCATCTCATGGATATCGTTGTGTGACGGAAAGCCGGCGTCAAAAACAGCGCTCACACCGTGTTTTTCACAGAAATCGATCCAATATGATACAGCTTTCCCTATCATCTCATCGGTCAGATTTTCCTTCAGTTGATCAAAAAGGAAAGGCCAGCTTGCGGACTCAAAGGCGTTTCCGGTGATATGACCATTTTTACGCACGTAGTAAGCGAGTTCCGGCACGGGATCCGGCGTGTCGTCGGTGATGCCGTGACGTTCCAGCATCCTGGAGTTTACCCAGACGCTGTGACATTCCCCCTCCAGGATCACGATCCCTCTGTCCGGGCAGATCGCATCCAGGTCCTCTTTTGAGAGGTCTTCTCCGTTCAGGCACGCGCGATCTAACACGAATCGGTAAGGGTCCTGTCCGGGGTTCTTGCTGATATGATCCGCCATAAAATCCAGCGCTTCTTTTTTATTGGCGCAAGGGATATACACGCCCAGGTCAACGTATTCAAATGCTACGCCCGTCGTAATATGCACATGACTGTCTATGATGCCGGGCATGATGAACCTGCCGCCGAGATCAGTGACTTCCCCTTCATAATCCGAAAGACCGGCCTCATCGCCTACATAGGCAAACTTGCCATCTTTCACAACAAGGGCAGATGCGATAGGATTGTTCTGGTCTGATGTGAATATCTTCGCATTTCTTATAATCTGATCTGCCTTCATTTTATCTTCTTCCCTTCAATATACACATCTGTCGGCTTCTGGTAGCTGAACCCTTCGTGTTCCGCAGTCAGCAGATCTTCGTCAAATACGAGGAAGTCCGCATCTTTGCCGGCCTCGATGGATCCCTTGATGTCCTCAACGCCAAGCTGCTTCGCGCCGTTGATCGTGTATCCTAATATCATTTCTTCAATGCTCATCTTCTCGCTTTCCGGAGGATTTGGCGCGCTTGATTTATAGAAATCAGGAGACAGACTCTTCTCATTGTCCCAGCGTGTCATGCCGACCTCCATCCCAAGATACGGGTTCCATGTCCCGAAATCTTCATAATAGGCGACATCATCACTGGACCAGGTTACGAGAGCGCCGCTGTCCCAGACTGTCTTGCAGCGGTACATATTTGCTGCGCGTTTCTCACCCAGCAGGTCGGACAGTTTGACATCGGCATCCGAATATCCGGTGTGCCATGCCGGAGTATAATTGGCGATTACGCCAAGCTTAGCGAAACGATCCAGATCAGCGTCAGCCTGACTCTCCAGGTGGCAGGCTGTGACCTTAATGCGGAAATCGTCTCCCAGTTCTTTTCTGGCCTGTTCGACACCGTCCAGTAAAACGTGGGACGCCCGATCGCCAACAGTATGTACATGGAGATCCATCCCTGCCTCATTCAGTCTTTTGACAAGATCCGCTATCTCCTCCGCATTGAACATAGTGGTTCCAGCAACATCGGTACCTTCGTACGGTTCCATCATAGCTGCAGTATGAATCTTCATGGTGCCATCCATAAATATCTTCAATGTGTGGACTTTCATATGCTTCGTATCATATTTACGATTCCACCGCTTCGTTTCTTCGACGCCTTCTTTAACTTTATGCCGGTCTGTAAGGAAATAGCTTCCGTCGACATATACCGGCAGCTTTCCCTGTATGTCCATCTCCCTCAGATAATCATAGAACCTCTCCTGGAACTTATTATGCTCAGGGAAACCTGCATCGAATACTGCAGACTCACCATATTCCCTGCAGAAGTCGACCCAGCGCATGAGGGCAGTTTCCAGCTGCTCATCGGTAACGCTCTCCTGCAATCCATCAAAAAGGAATGGCCATGCGGTGGCTTCATATGCATTTCCGGTTACGTGCCCGTTCTCGTCGCGCACATAATAGTGGAGTCCCGGCGCAGGGTCCGGTGTGTCATCAGTGATTCCATGCTTCTCAAGGAGTCTGGAGTTCACCCAGACACTGTGGCATTCTCCCTCCAGAATCACAAGATCACTGTCAGGACAGATTACGTCAAGTTCTTCCTTAGCAAGATCATCTTCACCCAGCGAAGCACGTTCCATCATGAAACGGTAACACTCCAGACCGGGGTTGTCTTTTATGTAGTTCACTATAAAATCCAGAGCTTCCTGTTTGCTTTCGGCTGGAACATATTCCCCCAGATCCACATACTCAAAACAAGCACCGACCGTCACATGACAATGGGTATCGAATATGCCCGGCATGATGAACTTGCCGCCAAGATCTGTGACCTCTCCTTCATAATCCGAAAGGCCCGCCTCATCGCCGACATAGACGAACTTCCTGTCTTTGACCGCCAGGGCGGCTGCCTGAGGATTATCCTTGTCAGCTGTGAAGATTTTTGCATTCTTAATAATCTGATCTACTTTCATGTTAGCTCTCCTTTTCTTCTCCCGGTCACTAAATCAGATGTTCGAATCTTGACATGTCGATTTCTTTTCCTTCCTTACGGTCTTCGATAGCCTGTTTAACTGCTTCAAAGTCGTCTCTGGTCAGATTGTACCGAATGAGGAAAATCATGCTGATTACAACTAATACTGCTGGAACGATCGTTCCCAGTGACCAGATACCTTTGGCCACAAAATCAGTAACCGCAGCTGCCTCTGTATAACCGATAATCTGCAGTCCCCAGCCAAGGAACAGTGACGCAAAGGCTGCTCCTAATGTCTGCGCCAGACCCTGCATCGCCAGCATGCTGCCTTCTTTCTGTTCCCCTGTTGCGAGAGTATATACATCCGTGCAGTCATACAGCAGAGAGACCAGCAGACCATAGAACGCTGCTGTTCCTAAACAGAGGATTCCGGCGAATATGTTGTAAGATACAAACCCTACCGTTGTTACCATACCAAGAGCAAACCAGATAACGGAACCGACAACATATGATCCGATAAATACAACCATTGCTTTCTTCTTGTCCCATTTATTCGCTATACCGTATACAATAGGAATGGCAATCAGACTGAGTACAGTGTGGATCGTCCAGAACAGCGACTGACGCGTTTCACTGAGTCCCAGATAACTTGTCATTGTATAAACAGTGCCATTGTTCATCATTATAAATGCGGTTGCGAAAATCAGGCTGAACAGAACGAGTCTTCTGAATATCTTGATTTTGAAAAAGCTGACATAATCAAGGATGAGATTTTTCACGTTGAACCTTTCCGCTCTGATTCTGGCTTTTTCTTCTTCCGTATAGACAGGTGGTCTTTCTTCCGAGCTTCTATGACAGATAGCTGCGCCAAGAAACATCAGAATTGCCATTGCCACTGCCGCGAAGAACCAGCTTCTGCCGGTGCTCACATCGTACCCGCTGAAGAACCCTACGATTGCGATCACTCCGCCGGTTGAAAGCAGCTCGAGTGGTATTGCAGCGTATGCAACAATGCTTCTCAGGCTGTTTCTTTCGATATAGTCATGGGTCATTTCTGCGCCCAGAGCGGTCCACACATTGAAATATACAGCGTAGCAAACAATGAAAATAACTGCAAATACTGTGTAGTACGCAATTTTCAGTCCCATGCTCCCGCCGATTGGATTGAACAGCAATGCTGTAGAAATCGCAAATATAACGGCGCACTTTATCATGATAGGTCTTCTTCTTCCCTTTGGGTTCAGAGATTTGTCAGACAGATACCCTGCTACCGGCCCTGCTATTACCTGACAAAGAATGGCAACGAAAGAGATGGTTCCGGCTACACCCGCAGGGATACCGGCAACATCAGTCAAGAAGAACATAAAGTACGTTCCAAACATAGCATACGGAATCGTATCGCATGCTGATCCGCATCCATATCCTATCTTCTCCCTCATCGGGAGTTTTACATTGTTTAATGTCTGTTCCATGTCGGCTCCTCCTTTCAAGTTTCAATTCTTAGATTAACTTTCTTTTCATTTGTTGTCTGTATTAAATGATGTCTTTAAACTCATTCAAGTCTATTTCTTTGCCTTCGCGACGATTGTTAAGCGCCTCCTGCACATCCTGGAATCTCTTTGGATTGACCTTGTAAAGGCACAGTATCAGCAGCGACGCGATCATTGCTATGGCCGGTACGATTGTAACCAGTGTCAAAATGCCATGAATCACTTCAGGAGTGATGTTCGCAGTATCATATCCAATGAACGTAAGCAGCATGCCGAAGATCAGTCCGCCTACAGCGGAAGCAACAGTCTGCGCAAGTGAGGATATTGCCATGATAGATCCTTCTGTTCTTTCTCCTGTAGCGAGCTCATGAATATCGCAGCAATCATATATGAGAGAATACATGACACCGTAGAATACGGTCGTTGCGAACCCTGTGCAGACTGCGAATAAAAACGCCGACAGGAATCCGGTGATTCCGATGAAATAGAATACGAAGAATCCGACGATCGTGATTCCCTCGAAGACGAACATGGAGAACTTTTTATCGAATTTGTTTGCAAAGCCTACGATCACTGGTGTCAAAACAAGGCTGATGACCGCATTCAGTACAAAGAATATAGACATGATCCCTTCTGAAAGACCCGCATTATATGTCAGGCAGTAAATAAGGCCATTGGTCAATACGATGTATCCCAGAGTAAACACAAACTGCATAATCGTCAGACGTCTGTAGGCCTTTCCTTTCAGAATCTTGCAGTAATGTTTGATCATTTCGATTGGCTGGAATTTCTCGGCTACTTCTTTTGCTTCTACTTGCGCTGTATCGAAATACTCGTATCCTTTCGTGTTTCTCCAGCATAACAATCCGCCAAACAGAACTACTAAAGCACAAAGGGTCGCTCCCAGGAACCAGCCGGTACGCGGTGAGTCAGGAAACGCTCCAACCATCAGAATCGTTCCGGAGGAAGCAATGACCAATGCCGGATATGCACTGATGCCGATGAACAGCCTTACATTATTACGTTCGGTATAATCATCCGTTAATTCTGCACCAAGTGCATCCCATGGTCCTTTCCAGCAGGCATAGCATGTCTGGAACAGCATTCCGATGATAATGTAATATACAAATGCTCCGTTTCCGGTGAAATGGAATGGTGCAAAGCTCATGATGATAATAAACGCAAACGGAAATATGACGCGGAACAGGTATGGTCTGCGCCGTCCTTTCGGGTTTTTGGAGTTATCCGAAATGTAACATATGATTGGGCCGGCAATGGCGCACCATAAAACTGATACAAATGAAATAATTCCTGCTCTGCTCGGTGACATCCCGACAAAATCAGTGAGATAATAAATGAAATATGAGAAGAATAACGTATACGGAATGGAATCGGCAACTGTACCGATGCCGTATCCTAATTTGACTTTAACGGGCAGTTTTCCTAGTCGAACATTGTTTTCCATCGTTTTCTCCTTTCCTTATTATTTCTTCTTTCCGCAGAAGTACACCTCCGCCGGTTTCCAATAACTGAGGCCTTCCGGATCCGCTGTGAGCATGTCACCGTCGAACACCAGGAAGTCAGCGTCTTTACCTGCTTCGATGGAGCCTTTTGATTCCTCAATACCCAACTGTATCGCTCCGTTGATGGTATATCCCAGAATCATTTCTTCAATGTTCATCCGTTCCTCTTCAGGAGGGAATACCGAATCTCTCCACATAAAGTCAGGAAGCATGGTCTTCTCGGTAGCTTTACGCGTCATGCCGATCTCCATGCCAAGGAGCGGGTTCCAAGGAATAAAATCGTAGTAGACGATATTGTCACTCGACCAGGTAACCAGAGCGCCTGTATCCCAGACTGTTTTGCAGCGGAATCCCTTCCTGGCGCGCTCTTTACCAAGCAGCTGTTCTATTGGCTCCAGACTATCTCCGGCGTGCCACCAAGGTGTATAATTCGCAATGACGCCAAGTTTCGCAAAACGGCCTAAATCTTCATCGCACTGAACTTCCAGATGCGCGCATGTTACTCTGACATGGAATTTGTCTCCAAGTTCCTTTCTGGCCAGTTCTACACCGTCCAGCACCACGCGGGATGCCATTTCACCAACAGTGTGAAGATGGATATCCAGATTTTCATCATTGAGCGCTACGAGAATCTCTGCCAGTTCCTCCGCAGTAACGGCGGTAGAGCCTGTTGTTCCGGTGTCCGCATAAGGGGTGACCATAGCCGCCGTATGGATCTTCTGGGTGCCGTCCATGAACAGCTTCAAAGTATGAACCTTCAGATGATCCGTATTGTACTCTCTGCGGAAACGCTTCAGTTCCTTCAGGCCTTCTTCTGCCTCCCACTTTGCTGCAATGACATAGCAGCCGTCGACATAAACTGAAATCTTCCCCTGCAGGTCCAGCTCCTTCAGCCTTTTGTAAACCTTCTCATGGAACGCAGCATGCCCCGGAATTCCGGCATCAAAAACAGCATTGATGCCATATTCTTCACAGAAATTGTTCCATCCCAGAAGCATCACATCAATCTGCTCATCCGTCAGTTCCATGGACTCGTCGAGAATGATCGGCACTTCCGCCGAACCTTCGATGATATTCCCTGTTATATGCCCATCTTTACGCTCATAATAACTGAGTCCCGGTACCGGATCCGGCGTATCATCTGTAATACCGTGCCGCTCAAGAATCTTTGAGTTCACCCAGATGCTGTGTCCTTCCCCTTCCTGGATCTGGAGTTCACAGTCCGGACAGACGGCGTCAAGATCTTCCTTGGTGATTTCATCTCCGTGAAGGTCTTTTTTCTCTATAACGAATCTGTAGCGCTCCTTGCCCGGATTGCTTTTGATATAATCTGCCATACTGTCCATGAGCTCCTGTTTGCCGCTGCAGAACATGCGCTCTCCCATTTCTGCGTACTCAAATCCAACAGGCATTGTTACGTGGACATGGCTGTCTATGATGCCCGGCATGATGAACTTCCCGCCAAGATCAATGACTTCACCCTCATAATCCTTCAGTCCTGCCTCATCGCCGACATAGACGAATTTACCATCTTTCACGGCGATGGCAGACGCATGAAGATTCTCCTTGTCCGATGTGAAGATCTTTGCATTCTTGATAATCTGATCAACCTTCATATTTGTCCTCCTCCCTCAAAGCCAATAATATTTCGTCAGGAAATATGTCCTGTCCCAATCAACGATTTTTCTGTCTGCTTCCTTCTCCGGATGAATATCAAATTCATCAAAGACCATAACCTGCTTGTTCTCAGGATCATAGAGCGGCCACTCCTTCGCCTTGCCGTCGGGCGAAATATCTGCGCTGACAGACGGATTGCCGGTTTTTATGAACTGGACCCACATCTTGCGCATGGTCTTCGCGAAGGTTTCGTCATAGACCCTTCCTTCTTCTCCGTTCAGCTCCTGATGGTCGAATACCGCCACAAGCTCTTCTCCATGTCCCGGTTCTGCTGTAAAGAAGTACGTGTAGGCTCTGCCTCCTGCCATCGTCTGGTTTTCAGACAATCTGATGAGCGGTGCATTGAACCACATCTGTTCAAACAGACGGCAGGTTTCTTCACAGGGATCGCCTTTCACGTCCTGACAGAAGCTCATGACCAGATCTCTCTCTTCTTCCGTGAGCTGTCCGAGTTTCTTCTTCATGAGATCTGATGACCAGCTGTTAAATACTTCTTCTCCCATGATGAGAGGAAAGTAATCAAATTCATTTTTCATGCAGCCCATAAGGAAAACGATATCCTTGACTGCGCCCTTCGCATAGGCATCATATGGATCGAGAGGCAGATAGTTCCCGTCTCTTTCCGGTGACATACGAAGGGATATGGACCTGGATGCTTCCACCAGTGTCTCCGCATCGATCGTCTGCAGATCCGACAAACTATGGCAGCCTAGCTCCGCCATCAGTTCGTCGGTGCACTCTATAGCCTGCTCGCAAGACCTGGTGAAAACAGGGAATCCACTCTCAGGAAGGACCCGCTTAAAATACGTGTGAGAACCTTCGATCAGCGGAAGCAGTGTCACGCTTCCTGCGCCGGCGGATTCACCTCCGATGGTAACCTTGTCGGGGTCGCCGCCAAAGGCGGCAATGTTTTCATGTACCCACTTCAGCGCCATCATCTGATCCATGAGGCCCAGATTCTGCGCGTCCGGATACTCTTCGCCGCCCGGAAGGTGCGATAAATGAAAAAATCCGAAAACGCCCAGTCGATACGCAATGGAAACGACTATGATCTCCGGATTTTCTTTCACGATATTATGGCATTCAAACAAAGGACTAGCTGTCCCTCCTGCTTCGAATGCACCGCCGTGGACCCAGACCAGCACAGGTTTCTTCTCTCCGGTGCTTTCGTCTGCCTTCCAGACATCGAGGTACAGGCAGTCTTCTCCCTGATAATACAGCTCATCCTCTTCGCCGTAGAACTTGTTCTGGCATGCACTCTTCCCATTGTAGTAAGCCTCATATACTCCATCATCCGCGGCAAACTCCACCGGCGCTTTCCAGCGCAGCTCACCAACCGGCTGCCTTCCGACAAATGGAATGCCCTTGTACGCAATGATGTTGTCTGTCTTCCTGCCTACGAAGGTCCCGTTGACACAGCGGACCGCCAGAGACTGATCGTACTCTCCGTCTGTGATCTGCTTATTCTCTCCGTATCCATACAGTGCTTTCAGTTGTTCTGCCATCTCACTCATAGCATCACCTTCCCAGATATTATTTTAAAACAAAATAAAGCAATCAAACAGAACATTGATTGCTTTATTTGCGTTATTATTGCTTTAATGTGGGAAAATGTTGCTCTTGGATGCAGAAAATTGCTCTTATTTGCTCTTGTTTTCCCTTATTTTTCCTTGTCTTCTATCAGTAGCTCAGATTGGTCTCCGGCAGGGTGCAGCCGCCATCGATGACCACCGTCTGTCCGGTGATAAAGCTGGCCTCATCACTGGCCAGATAGCTGACCAGAAAACCGATGTCCTCCGGCTTTCCCAACCTTCCGATCGGCAGACTGGATGCCAGATCCTTCAGGAAAGCATCCGGATCATCCGGCCGCTCTTCCGCTGCTTCTCCTGCGACCATCGGTGTGTTGCAATAGCCCGGACAGATGATGTTCGAGGTAATGCCGTCTTCAATAAACTCCATGGCCAGGCATCTGCCGAATCCGATGAGGGCGGACTTGGTAATGGAATAAGACATATCTCCGCCATCATCGACGAAACCGCCGGTCACAGAAGCAATGGTCACGATTCTTCCGTATTTGTTTCCGACCATATGCGGAATGACACTCTGGGACACATTCCACGGTCCCTTGATGTTGATGTCGATATGGAAATCCAGATTGCTCATCTCCGTCTCGAGGAACGGCAGGTTCTTCATGACGCCTGCGTTGTTGACGAGAATGTCGATTCTTCCGAACTTCTCAATCACTTTCGCTACGGAATCGTCAATATTCGCCCTGTCCGTAATATCTGTTTTGAAGCCACAGACATCATAGCCTTTGCCTGTGAGCTCCGCCACCGTTTCCTCTAAAATATCGCTCTTGTCAAAAATCGCAACACTGGCTCCCTGAGAGGCGAGCACCTCTGCGATGCCTTTGCCGTTTCCCATGGCTCCGCCGGTCACAATTGCAATTCTGTTCTTTACTGTCATAATCTCTTCCTCTCTCGTATCACTCACTATGTCGCCCGAATCACATTTTCGCGCCGGAAATCTCCACGTCGATTCCCGCCTTGTCAAACAGCGCTCTGATCTCCTCCATCCGCTCATGGGACGGCGCTTCGAAGGTGGTGTACTCAATCCCTGCATTCCGCGCTTTGGAAACGCCCATCTCGTGGTATCCGAGCAAAGACACCTTCCTGACGGCAAGTTCCTTAACCAAAGCCAAGGCCGTCTGTATGGTCTCGTCATCGTCGTTCAGTCCCTTGATGAGAGGCATGCGTACCCAGATCTTGTCGTGGGTCCGCGGGTCCGCTGCCAGGGCGCGGATGTTCTCGATGATCCGTTCGTTGCTGACGCCTGTCAGACGCTCATGGACAGCAGGATCCATGGCTTTCAGATCGTACAGTACATGGGTCACATTAGGTGCCAGGGCCAGGTCCATCAGATGCCGGGTCTCCCCAAGACCGCAGGTGTCGATGCACACACCGATTTCCTCTTGGCGGCAGGCCTCGACCAGCGCCTTTGCAAAGGCAGCATGGGCCAGGGGTTCTCCGCCGCTGATGGTCACGCCGCCGCCGGATTCCTGATAGAATTCCTTATCCTGCAGGACTGTCTCCATAACCTCTTCGACTGTCATCTCCTCCGCCACGTAGGTTATGGCTTTGGAATAACAGACCTTGCTGCACGCGCCGCAGGCATGGCACGCTGCGAAATCGATGGCGACGCCCTCCTCTGAAACGGTGATGCCGCCCTCCGGGCAGACGTCCACGCATATGCCGCACCGGATGCACCGGGACGGGCTGATGATCATCTGGTTTTCCGGACGAATCATCTCCGGGTTGTGGCACCAGACGCAGCGCAGGGGACAGCCCTTCAGGAATATGGTAGACCGTATTCCCGGACCATCCTGGGTCGAAAACTTCTGTATATTACCAATTAAAGCTGTATTATTCAAGTCTGTATTGCCTTTGCTCATCAGCAGCCTCCATGCGCTGTACGTTCAATGATTGAATCCTGCACGTGTCGATCGAGTTCTGTGAAGTACGCCAGATAGCCTGCTACACGCACGACGAGACCTCTGTACTCTTCCGGATTCTCCTGCGCAGCACGCAGTGTGGCGTCATCGACAACGTTGATCTGGATGTGCTGACCGCCTTCCTTGAAGAATGTCTTGACCACGCTCTCTATGGTATCGATACCCTTCTCGCCTTCGACACTCTTCGGATCGAAACGAAGGTTGAACAGTGCGCCTGCGTAGAAATTCTCAGGCTTCAGAGCTGCAACAGATTTGACTGTTGCCGTCGGTCCGTTGATATCGCGGCCCATCATCGGTGATGCATTGTCACCCAGAGATTCACCGGCATGTCTTCCATCAGGTGTAGCGCCTGTCTCTTCGCCATGCGGCACATTCTCAGACTGGGACATGAGCGTATAGTCGTAGTGACCGCCGCGGGCATCCTTCCAGCTCTGCACAGTCTCTGCTACGTAGGTGCAGATGTCTTTGTTGATGGCATCTACATACGGATCGTCATTGCCGAATTTAGGCGGTACATTGAGCAGGTACTGACGGATTCTTTCGTTGTCTTTGTAGTCATTGTCCAGTACATCGATCAGTTCCTGCATGGTGATGATCTTATCCTTGAACACTGCGTATTCGATGCCGACGATGGAGTCTGCCAGGTTCGCTTGTCCCGTTCCGAATATTCCGGAGCTGGAGTGCTTCGCGCCGCCCTCCTGCACGGACATGCCCTTATCGATGCAGCCGTCTACCGTCATGGAAGTGTAGACTGCCGGAAGTCTTCTGGCCTGCTCGACCTGAATGATCCTGGATGCTTCCACCATTCTTGTGTGGATGTAGATGATCTGCTTCTTGCAAGCCTGAATTATGTCTTCCTTGGATGTGAACTCACACGGATCGCCTGTATCGATTCCCAGTTTCATGCCTGTTCTCGGATCCACACCTCTGTGCAAAACGAGCTCCAGGCACTTGGCGTAATTGACATAACCTACGTCTGGGAAGCAGTCTGCGCCGCCGCCGCCATACTGAGGCTGTGTGCATCCGACCACGTTCCAGCCAAGGACTTCCTCGTCAGTGCCGCCCTTGGAGCGTACGATCTTCATGCAGACATCGTCGTTGAAGAGTCCCGGCTGTGCCATGCCTGCCTGGATCATCTCTGCTGCCTGTCTGAACAGATCCTCCGGCGTCTTGTCGCTGACACGCATTGCCAGTACCGGCTGCGCCGTTCTGACATCTGCGCCTGCTGTCAGGCACATGTAGCTCAGCTTATTTGTAGCGTCTTCTCCGTCAAGACCCAGTCCGCCGACCATGACGATCGCCCACATTGGGAAGCCTGCAAAGGCCTGGGAACATTCTTTGTCTCTGACTTCGATGACTTCTCCGCACTTAAGGAAGAAGCACTCCAGTATCTCCTGAGCCTTATCCTCATCGAAGACGCCTGCCTTCATATCCATTTCCATGTATGGATAGAGTATCTGGTCGAATCGTCCGAAGCTGCACGCTGTAGCCGGACCTTCTATGTGGTAAACCAGGTGAACGAACCAGACAAACTGCAGCGCTTCATAGAATCCTCTCGGCGGATTCTCCGGCACGTTTCTGCAGTTTGAGGCGATCTCCAGAAGTTCCGCCTTGCGGCCCATGTCAGTTTCCTTGGCGGCAAGCTCGAGAGCTTTGTCAGCGTATCTGTTGACAAAACGGATGACCGCTTCCATAACGATGATGCCTGCTCTCCAGAAGTCCTGTTTCTCCTGGTTTTCAATGGTATCTCCCTCTGTTTCGGCGATCTTCTGTTTGCAGCGGTCTATATATCCTCTGAAGCCCTGAGCCATAAGCTCCTTGTAGTCAGGCACGACTTCACCGGATATTGTGTTGGTCTGACCCATGTCGATGAGGGAGTTTTCGTACATGGCCATAGTGTCTTCAGGCAGAATGTCATACAGCAGATCCTCAATGGCCCTGCCCTGCCAGAATTCTTCCAGACAGTCCATGATGATCTTCTTATCTTCTTCTGTCACATCGATCTCATCCAGCTTCCTTGTCGGGAACTCAGGTATCTCTTCCATGAGCCATTCCGTTGAGCTGTACTCAGGGAAGAGCAGCGCGCCGCGCAGTGTATATGTCGGTACGCCGACGATCAGTTCTTCATCGTGGATGGTTATGCTCAGGTGGTCAAGAACGTATTCCAGAGTCTTTGCCCGGAACAGATACCGAGGTTCGCCTGCGAACTTCTTGTACGCCTCGGTGATCAGGAGGAGCCGCTCTGGGGTGATATTCGGTCTTACGGACAGAAAACGGTCTTTTAGTCTTTGTACTCTTGGTGTAATCATTTTTTCTCCTTTATTATCTCTAATATCAATAATATAACCTTTTTATTCTGCGACTTCTTCAGGATTCTTGATCTTGGTTTCGATCGTAATCTTGAGTTCTGCCGCATATTCGAAGAACTTATCACACTGTTCCTGTGTGAGCATATCCGATGAAATCAGGCCGCTCATATCGCCGAAATCATCATTAATAAACAGCTTTGAGAAGAGGTATCCGCTCTGTCCTGTCAGGTACATTTCGGCCGTGATCCCTGCCAGTTCGAAGGACTCGACGAATCCCGGAGCGCTCACATGCACTTCTACCAGGGTGTCTTTACCATCCTTCTTGCCGTAGGACTCGATCACCATACATCCGGAATCCAGCGCCAGTCCCTCATCCACGAACTTCTGAATATCTTCCTTGAAGTGCGGTGCCGGCGGAATATGGCTCATGATGAAGTCAAATGGAACGATTTTTTGTCCGTTGTATTCTTCCTCTTCATGGCTGAGCAGTCCTGCCGGATAAAGCTGGGAGGCGAAATCCATACCTGCCCCCGCGTACTTAAAGTATGCGTTTTTTAAGCCTTTGAATTCCGTTTTAGCATTGAATGCGTACTGGAATGGCTCATCATGGCAGTGCTCTCTGAATATCACTGGTTCGTCCATGTATTCGTACTGCCGTTTCACGGGCCTGCTGAACGGAACGGTATCCAGGATCTTCCCATTTTCAAACGCGACCGCCGGATCTGACATGTCGCTCATGGCTGTGATCGGAGACCACCAGAAAGGCTGAAATCTCTTGGCGTACGCGCCTTCCCATACGAAATTGTAAATGGTGTCGCAGGTATCAAGATATCGCATTGAGTATTTGGTTGCTGCACAAATCAGTCCCGGTGCGGAACCTGTTCCGAAGATCGCCAGCTTGCCGATTTCCTTGAATTTCGGTGCGTAGATCTTGAACATCGCCATATAGCTCTTCCACCATCTTTCTGTTTCCGGCGAAAAGCCTTCCGGCACCTTGTACTGCTTGCTCAGCTCACTATCATCCCACAGCCGAAAGAGTTTGTCTGTTCCGTTGTAGTCCTGATAGTTCGTTTTGACAGCCAGTGCGGCGTCCAGAACATTCTGATTGAAAGTCAGTGCCAGTGCATTCAGGATCAGGTCAACGCCTTCCGCCGCTGCAATGATGTTGTTTACATCCGTTGCATCCACCTGCATGCCTTTCGCCTTGTCCAGTTCCGCAACCAGTTCCTCCACTGCCTTCAAATCGTAATCCGCGACGATAATTTCACTGACGCCCGGGTCTTTGTCCAGCCGCTTTGCCGCGGCGCTTCCCTGTGCTCCTACTCCTAAAACCAGTACTTTTTTCATAAAACCTCCTCTGTATTAGTCCTTTCTTTATTTGCTCTTAAATCGAGTGATCAAAGTTTTTACCGCTGGTTATTATTTAATCTTCTTTCCGCAGAAATATACATCCCTTGGCAGGTGGTTGCTGAACCCTTCCTGCTCCGCGGCCAGCAGATCCTGATCGAATACCAGGAAGTCCGCATCCTTGCCGACGGCAATGGAGCCCTTCGCGTCTTCAATACCCAACTGCTTCGCTCCGTTGATCGTGTATCCCAGAAGCATTTCTTCAATGTTCATGCACTCGTCTTCCGGCGGGAATACGTCATTGGTCCACGCGAAATCAAAGACATTGGTCTTTTCGGTGGAGTTACGTGTCATGCCGATTTCCATGCCCAGGTATGGGTTCCATGGGATGAAGCCCATATAGGCGATATTGTCACTGGACCAGGTTACCAGAGCGCCGCTGTCCCAGAGGGTTTTGCAGCGGAACTGCTTCCAGGCACGATCCTCTCCAAGCAGAGACAGGCACAGGTCCCTGTCCTCTCCGGCGTGCCACCACGGTGTGAAGTTCGCCGTGACGCCGAGTTCCGCGAAACGCGGGAGATCCGCGTCATCCTGGACCTCCAGGTGGGCGCAGGTGACCTTCACGTGGTAGTCGTCTCCCAGCTCGTTTCTGGCCATCTCTACGGCATCCAGTACGACACGGGACGCGTTCTCACCGACCGTGTGCAGGTGAAGATCCAGGTTCTCCTCGTTGAGGGTTTTGATCAGTTCCGCGAGATCCTCTTTGTTGAAGGCCGTCGATCCTGTCGTACCGGTATCCGCGTACGGCGTGACCATAGCCGCGGTATGGATCTTCTGGGTGCCGTCCATGAAGATCTTCAG
The DNA here is from genome assembly GCA_017431785.1 of Bacillota bacterium. Lineage (GTDB taxonomy): Bacteria > Bacillota > Clostridia > Peptostreptococcales > Anaerovoracaceae > Lentihominibacter. The sequence goes on from JAFRKJ010000037.1 coordinate 142,476, forward strand.
AGTGTGGATCTTCAGATGCTCTGTGTTGTATTCGCTCCGGAAGCGTTTCAGTTCTTTCAGACCTTCCTCCGCCTCCCAGTTCGCGGAGATGACATAGCAGCCGTCAATGTAGACCGGCAGTCTCCCCTGCAGATCCATATCGCGCAGATACTGGTAGACCTTCTCATGGAACGCAGGGAATCCCGGAATACCGGCGTCAAAGACACCGATCACACCGGCCTCTACGCAGAAGTCGATCCAGCCCTGAAGCACCGTGTCGATCTGCTCCTCCGTCAGATCCATGGCGCCGTCGAGAATGATCGGCACCTCCGCGGAACCTTCAATGACATTTCCGGTCACATGGCCGTCTTTATCACGCACATAGTAGCTGAGTCCCGGCACCGGATCCGGCGTATCGTCCGTAATGCCGAACCGATCAAGACGTCTGGAGTTGATCCAGATGCTGTGCCCTTCTCCCTCCTGGATCTGAAGTTCGGCATCCGGACAGATCGCGTCCAGATCCTCCTTCACGAAGTCCTCTCCATTCAGATACTTCTTCTCCAGATAGAATTTATAACAACCCAGGCCCGGATTCTTGCTGATATAGTCCGCCATAACGTTCAGGATGTCCTGTTTGCCGTTTCCCTCGATGCGCTCGCCGATCTCCGCGTACTCAAATCCGACGGGCATCGTTACATGGACGTGGCTGTCGATGATGCCGGGCATAATGAACTTTCCGCCTAGATCGGTGACCTCTCCCTCAAAATCCGAAAGACCGGCTTCGTCGCCTACATAGACGAACTTGCCGTCTTTTACCGCGAGGGCCGAAGCCAGGAGATTATCCTGATCGGAAGTAAAAATCTTCGCATTTTTAATAATTTGATCTGCCTTCATATATATCTCCTTTCGTTAAGCCGTTGCGTTGGCCTTTGCATTGCAGGCGTTAAATCAGATAATCGAACTTAGACATGTCGATTTCTTTTCCTTCTTCGCGGTCTTTAATCGCCTGTCTTACATCTTCGAAGTCTTTTCTTGTCAGATTGTATCTGACGAGGAAAAACATAGAGATCAGAACTAAGATCGCAGGACCGGCTGTTCCCATAAACCAGATACCGTCTTTAGCAAACTCACTCGCGGTTGCTGCATATGTATACCCGATTATCTGCAGCCCCCAGCCAAGAAGCAGGCTTGCTAATGCTGCGCCCAACGTCTGCGCCAGACCCTGCAGTGCCAGCATGCTGCCTTCTTTCTTCTCCCCGGCTGCGAGAGTATATACATCCGTGCAGTCATACATCAGGGAGTACAGCAGAGAATAGAATGCTGTTGTTCCCAAGCATAATACTCCGGCGAATATATTATAGGATACGAAACCTACCGTTCCTGCCAGACCCAGCACAAACCAGAGCAATGAAGAGGCAACATATGTTGCGACGAATAAGATCATCGCTCTTCTCTTGTCCCATTTGTTTGCTATACCGAATACAATCGGAATGGCAATCAGGCTGAGTACCGTGTTGATCGTCCAAAACAGCGACTGACGAGCCTCACTGAGTCCCAGATAACTTATCATGGTATACACAGCGCCATCGTTCATCATAATATAGCCGGTTGTGAAAATCAGAGAAAACATAACGAGTCTTCTGAACACCTTGATTTTGAAAAAGCTCACATAATCCATGATCAGCTGTTTCGCGTTAAACTGATTCGCTTTGATGACAGCTTTCTGTTCTTCCGTATAAACAGGTGGCGTTTCATGAGAAGATCTATGGCAGATGATTGCGCCCACAGCCGTACCCTATCTTCTCTTTCAGTGGAAGTTTCGTGGTTTTTATTTCTTGTTCCATTGCTGCACTCCTTCCTGAACATCCGTCATAGAACTCATCGTTTATCTGAGTTGCAATGTGGATCAAATGATATCCTTGAATTCACTCAGGTCTACTTCTTTACCTGCGCGGCGATCCTCCAGTGCCTTGAGCACAGCCTGGAATCTGGTTGGCGTCATCTTGTCCTTATAAAGTGCAAACAGTGACAGCAGCGTCAGGATTGCCGGGATAATGGTACAGATGAAGAGAATGCCATGGACGGTTGATTCCGTAACGTTCGTCGGATCATAGCCGATCGCAGTCAGCAGCAGACCGGTCAAAAGGCCTGCCACCGCAGATGCCAGTGTCTGGACAAACCGGGAAAGCGCCATGATCGATCCTTCGGACTGCTTGCCGGTCGCCAGTTCATGGACCTGACAGCAGTCGTAGATCAGGGAGTACAGAATCCCATAGAATACTGTCGTGGCAAACGCCAGGAAGAATGAGAAGACCAGCGCACTTGTGAATCCATCAACGCCGATGATAAAGAAGACGACATATGCAACGCACGCGACCGCCAGGAAAAAGTAAACGCAGAATTTCTTATCGAATTTGTTTGCAAAGGCTGTTGCGATCGGAAGCGTCACCATGCAGAGCACGGTGTTTGCCACCCAGAAAATGGATTGCTGACCCTCATTCATTCCGGCATTATAGGTCAGCATATATACGGTCGCATTGGTAAGGATGATGTATCCGAGGACGAAAATAAACTGCATGATGGTCAGCCATCGGTAGCATTTGATTTTCAGAATGCTGCCATACTGTCTGAACAGATTGGTCAGGTTGACTTTTGCCTTTTCGACTTCTGCTGCCGGGTCGATGGATTCGTAGCCTTTGGTCGACTTGATTGCCGTGAAGCCGCCAAGGAGGACGACCACGGTGCAGATGAGCGCGCCGACAAACCAGCCCATACGTGGATTGTCTCCAAACACGCCGACCATCCCGATGGTACCCGACGATGCGATCAGACATGCCGGATAACCTGCGATTCCAACGAATAACCGGACGTTGTTACGCTCTGTATAATCCTGTGTCAGCTCAGCGCCCAGCGCATCCCAGGGCGCGCAAAAGACCGCGTACCCGATCTGCATGAATATCGCTACCGCAAGATAGTAGATAAAGGCTCCGGTCCCACTGACATTGATCGGCAGGAAGAGCAGCACTAACAGAACAGCATACGGCACGAGGCTCGCTTTCATGATCGGGCGTCTGCGCCCATTCGGGTTATGCGAATTGTCCGACATATACCCGATCACGGGACTGATCAATGCCTGCGACAATACGGCCACAAAGGAAATGATTCCAGCCTTTGCTGCGGATATTCCCACGTAGTCCGTCAGGAAAAATACGAAATAGGTGAAAAACAGTGTGTACGGAATCGAATCGCCGACCGTTCCGACACCATACCCGAGTTTTACTTTTAATGGTAATTTACCGGTACGAATGTTATTTTCCATCAATTCCACCTCCATTCAGTCACTTTAAAATCTATCACCTCATTATTACTTCATCATTATTGCTTCTTTATCACTTTATTATTACTTCATTTTTTTGCCGCCAATATACACATCCTTCGGCATATTGTAACTGAAGCCCTCATGCTCCGCTGTCAGCAGGTCGTTGTCAAATACCAGGAAGTCCGCGTCTTTACCGGCCTCGATGGAGCCTTTGTATGCTTCGACTCCGAGCTGCTCGGCTCCTTTGATCGTATATCCCAGGATCATTTCTTCAATGGTCATCTTCTCGTTTTCCGGAGGATTCGGCAAACTTGACTTATAGAAATCAGGGGACTTCGAATTTTCATTGTCCCAACGTGTCATTCCGACTTCCATACCAAGATATGGGTTCCATGTGCCGAAATCTTCGTAATAAGCTACGTCATCGCTCGACCAGGTTACAAGGGCGCCGCTATCCCAGACGGTTTTGCTTCGATACATATTCACCGCACGTTTTTCACCGAGCAGGTCGGATAATTTAACGTCGGCATCCGAGTACCCGGTGTGCCACGCCGGCGTATAGTTCGCGATTACGCCAAGCTCCGCGAAACGGAGAAGGTCCTCGTCAGCCTGGCTCTCAAGGTGACAGCAAGTGACCTTCACACGGAAATCTTCGCCCAGCTCTTTTCTGGCCAGCTCCACGCCATCCAGTATAACGTGGGATGCACGGTCGCCGACGGTATGTGCGTGAAAATCCATTCCTGCCGCATTCAGTTGTTTAAGGAGATCGGCTACCTCCTCCGCATTGAACATGGTCGTTCCCGCTTCATCAGTACCCTCGTATGGTTCCATCATCGCAGCGGTATGGATCTTCATGGTACCGTCCATAAAGATCTTAAGTGTATGGACTTTCATATGTTCCGTGGTAAATGCACGATTCCACCGTTTCGTTTCTTCGATGCCTTCTTTCACTTTATGCTTGTCCGTGAGGAAATAGCTTCCGTCAATATAAACCGGCAGTTTTCCCTGTCTATCCATTTCGCGCAAATGATTGTAGAACCGCTCCTGAAGTTCATTATGTTCCGGGAAACCTGCGTCGAAGACGGCACTCTCCCCATATTCCTTGCAGAAGTTGATCCAGCGCATGAGCGCCGCTTCCATCATCTCATCGGTCAGGTTCTCCTGCAGGCCATCAAACAGGAATGGCCATGCGGCGCATTCATATGCATTTCCGGTTACATGACCGTTCTCGTCACGCACATAATAGTGGAGCCCCGGCGCAGGATCCGGTGTATCATCGGTGACCCCATGCTTCGCGAGGACGCGGGAGTTTACCCAGACGCTGTGGCATTCTCCTTCCAGAATCACAAGATCGGTATCGGAACAGATGGCATCCAGTTCTTCTTTTGTGAGGGTCTCTTCACCCAAGACTGCCCGCTCCATCATGAAGCGGTAACGCTCAAGACCCGGGTTTTCTCTAATATAGTCTGCCATAAAGACCAGGGCTTCCTGCTTGGTTTCGCCTTCAACATATTCCCCCAGATCCACATATTCAAAGGCAGCGCCGATCGTCACATGGCAATGGGTATCGAATATGCCGGGCATGATGAACTCCCCCCCAAGATCGGTCACTTCTCCTTCATAATCAGAAAGACCTTCCTCATCGCCAACATAGACGAATTTGCCATCCTTTACCACAAGTGCACTCGCCAGCGGATAGTCTTTGTTTGATGTAAAAATTTTCGCATTTTTAATGATTTGATCTGCTTTCATGTGTCCCTCCTTACCATGATTCTTCAGCACTTTCGTTCATTGCCTCGAGTCTGTCTTCTTCACTGAGAATGACCGGTTGCGGAATGTATGTATCTATATGTTGATCTCCTCCCTGTTTCACAATCTGATTCAATGATAAAATGGTTTTTTTACTTTATTTTAATGGAGTAAAAATGCCCTTTCTATAATTAGTTTAATTAGTTTGTCGTGATGTCTGATTATTATGACTCGCTGTTTTCTCCCACTGTACTCAGAAGGAATCGCAGGATTCTTTCATGTTGTTTCCTATTTGTCCGATGCCCATATACCCCAGTCACCGGTACCATGCCACGTGCTTGGATCTGATTTCCTTCCTATTGCAAGCAATACGAGGCCAAGAGCTGTTCCTATTGCGCCACCAATACGGGCCACCTTGAGCATAAGCCAGAAATTACTGATGAGACCTGTTTCATATAATTCCAGATAATACTCCGGTCCCCAGGAACCTTCATACCACAGCAGGAACAGTGATCCGATGATAGCATACAGTCCGAAAGCGATGAAAAATGCGCCGAACCTCTGCAGATCGCCCTGCGCCAGTCTGGTCTTCGGATTTAACGGGAATTTCACTGCGTCGATTTTGTTCAGCCCGCCGTAGACCCACTTGATTGGAAGATAGAATATAACAGCAGACCCGATAGAACAGAACCCGAGTAAAAAGTACTCCGTTCCGTTGACAAGGAGACTAATGACCGCAATGACCATCGGAAGTACAGCGAAAATCTTCGCCATTGTTGGATTCTTAATATACCAGCAGTTTCGCTTTTCAACCGGAAATTCCTTTCGAGCCTTTAGGAGGCATATCCCGAGAATGACATATACCATCAGCGAGAGAGGCATAAGCATGATTACCAGTGTTGAAAATTCAAACTGACTCATCACTGCTGTGCAGACGGACAAAAGAAGGATTGACAAAGCCGGCATTCCTCTCTTGTTTGTTCTAACGAGAAAACGCGGTGCCAGATTGTCATCTGCCATTACGAAAAATCCCCTGGATCCTGCTACAACATAGGCATTATATATCGCTGAATTACAAATAACTGCAACCGTCAGGAAACCGACACCCCATCCGTATCCAAGACACTGACCGAGAACGTCGCCGTATCCGATTCCATCTGTGCCCCACTCTTTCCAATGTCCTATCGAAACAAGCCCTGCAACCGTAGGAAGAATGTATGAAAGCGCGATGATCGGCATGACAATAGTGAATCCTTTCGGAATGATTTCAGGATTTTTCAGTTCCCCTGCCATATTGGAAATGCATTCATATCCGCAGTACATCCATACAACAATCATGATGCTGCCGCCAAGGCTGTCTATGATCGACTGACCTTTTGGAACAACCGGCTCTATGGGATTGTACTGCCAGTTGGCAAATCCCACTACAGTGACCAGAGCAAAAGCAAACAGAATCACGATCGACAGGACTGTGTTGACCCAACTCGCCTCTTTGAGGCCAATCAGATTTATGATCATAAAGAATGCGATGATTGCCAGTCGAACGGTAAGACCAATGATTGGATCTGTCAGTGCCGGAATGAAAGATGACGCATAGTCTGTCATAAGTACAATGTAAACAGATAAACCCAAGTAAATGGACAAGGTTCCCCACCAACTCATGGCGAATCCCCAGAATTCGCCAAGTGTTTCTTTTGCCCAGACATAGATGCCACCCTCTCCCGGCATCAGTGCAGACAATTCTGATACAATGCGGGATATCGGATGAGCCCATATAATAGCAAAGACGGCAAGCATAATAATCGTCATCCCCGGACCGCTGGTCGGAATCATATCCTCTATTCCGAATGCGCCCGCAGCCACAAGACAAAACAGCATAAACGCGACTTGCCATCGGTTCATCGTAACCTTCTGCATGCTGGCTACAGCACTCTGCTTAGTGTTTTTTTCTCCCATAGAATGTTCTCCTTCCTTTCCTTGACAGGATTCCGATGGACGGAACGCCGCTCTTCTTAGTCAGCCATGTGAAGCACGGCGGAGCCAGATGGTCATCTGCCAGAACGAACAGACTTCTGGTACCGCACGCCATGTTGGTGTTAAAGATAGCCAGATTGCCTACGACGGCTGTAATAACCACCAGTACGCCGCACCAGCCGCCTACATTCTGCACGAGAACGGTAGCATAGCCAACGCTCTCACCGGTCAGATCTGTGGTCCACAGATCCCAGCGAAACCACCTCCTGCGCAATATAAATAAAAACAGATCTTTACTTTATTTTAATAAAGAGAAGATCTGTATTCTATAATTAGTTTGACATAAAATCTTATTATTATGACATCGGCGCCTACATCGGCTGCCGACATCAACCCCTAATTCTTGCTGTCCGAACCCAGCATGAATCGCAGTATTTCTTCATGACTGCGGTTGGTTTTTTCATAGGCGTCCAGAAGCTCTTTCAGCTTGTCCCTGTTTTCACCGGACTTTTCCCTGTTCTCACCGTATGAGAAGGAGAGGTTTTTGATCGAATTCTGAATGATCGGCATCGCCTCGGCGCTGTCCATCTCGAAGAGGATCTCCGCGGAATTGCCTTTGATTCTGTCGGCGTACATCCTCCTGTACTCCTCAGGATGACACCCGAACCATTTCTCGAAGAACTTCTCGTAGTAGGCCGTCGTCGAAAACCCTACCTGCCCAGCGATGCTGCTTATTTTTTCCGACCCGCTGAGCAGTATTTTTTCCGATTCCTCTACCCGCGCAAAGGCCAGAAGCTCTCTGAATCCCAAACCTGTTCCGGCCGTGATGAGTTTCGACATATAGCCTTCGCTGAAGTGTTCTTTTTCGGCCAGCTCCCGCAGCGTCAGTTTCTCGCTATGATGCTCATAGATATAATCTATGATTCTCCCCAGCCGTTCTCCGATCTCAGGATAATCATATTTCTTATGCATCACGATTCTTCCTTCAAAATAAAAGGACTTGAAGTTCTTATCACAGTAATTGAGCGCGTCTGTCATCATATTGATATTCATCAGTTTATGACCGGGAGGCGCGGTGATGTGATTCAGGGCTATTTTCAGCAGCACATTTCGCAGCACGATGATTTCTTTATTGCCCTTCTCTTTTCCCATGGTTCGGTACACGTTATTTGATAGTGTCGGGAACTGTCTGGTGAAATAATCCGCGTTGATCTGAATCATCAAAACAACGTTGTCTTTGGAGCAGTCATAGATTCCATGGACTTCACTGTCATTGATAATAAAGATATCTCCCTGCTGCATTTTATAAATACTCGATCCGCATTTCAGGGTAACGGATCCTCTGAGCACGTAAATAAATTCATGATCGTTGTGATAATGAAGGGGGTAATTCTCAATATTCACGATGCGGATGTTCATCGGCATATCATCCAGATAGCCAGCTTTTTCCTCCAGCATATAGGAACTCCTGATGCGAATTGAATAACGCTATGAAACCATCAAATGCAGTAATACTTGGTCAGGAAATAGGTTCTGTCCCAATCGAGAACCTTCCTGTCGGATTCCTTCTCCGGATGGATGTCGAACTCATCGTAGACCATCCATTTTCTGTTCTCCGGATCGTAGAGGGGCCACTCCTTGGCTTTGCCGTCCGGAGAGAGCTCAGCGCTGAGGGACGGATCGCCTGTCTTGGCAAACTGAACCCACATCTTGCGCAAGGTCTTCGAGAAAGTTTCGTCAAAGGCTCTTCCCGTTTCCCCGATAATCTCCGGGTGCTTGAATACGGCGGCGAGCTCAACGGAATGTCCGCATCTCATATACGGTACAGAAGACTCCGGTGTGAAGTAATAGGTGTAGGTTTTGCCGCCGCCTTTGACCTGATTCTCCGACAGCCTAAAGAGCGGTGCGATGAATACGATCTGATCGAAGAGAGCAGCGTAGAGGGCATGCTCCTCTTCGGAGAAATCGTAGCCTCCCTTTCTGTTATCTGCACAGTAGCTCTCCACCAGTGCCTTTTCTTCCTCTGTCAGCTGCGCCATTTTCTTCTCCATGCGGTCCGCAGCCCACTCGTTGTAAAAGTCCAGCCCGAAGCCGGATATGAAAAAGCCCAGCTCATCCTTATCGCAGCCCTGGATGAAGTCGATATCCTTCGCTGCGCCGCGGGCATAGGCCTCATAAGGATCCACAGGAAGATATTTCCCGTCCCGTTCCGGCCACACACGCAGTGAAAGCACTTCTGCTTCTTCCACAAAGGTCTCCACATCCAGCTTCTGAAGATCGGCAACGGTTTTGCAGCCGAGGATTTCCATCAGTTCATCGGTGCAGGCAATGGCCTCTTCCGGCGATCTGGTGAAGACCGGGGACCCGCTCAGGGCGATGACCCGCTGAAAATATTCATGAGTTCCTTCGATCAGCGGAATGAGTGTGACACTTGCCGCACCGGCAGATTCGCCCATGATCGTCACGTTGTCCGGGTCGCCACCGAAGGCTGCGATATTCTCGTGAATCCACTTCAGCGCCATCACCTGGTCCATGAGCCCTAAGTTTTGGGCGTCCGGATAGTCTCCGCCATCCGGCAGATGAGACAGGTGAAGGAAACCGAAAACACCCAGTCTGTATGTGATGGAAACCATGATGACATCCGGATTCTCTTCGACAAAGTTATGGCACTCACTGATCGGCTCAACAGTTCCGCCCAGCTCGAATCCGCCGCCGTGAATCCAGACGATCACCGGCTTTTTCTCCGCAGCCGCGTCATCCGCCTTCCATATATCCAGGTACAGGCAATCCTCACTCTGATAGTACAGTGAAGCATTCTCTGTTTCACTGACCACCTGGTGGGCGCTTTTGGCATTGTAATAGGCTTCGTATACACCCTCATCCGGAATCACATCCACAGGGGCTTTCCAGCGCAGCTCCCCCACAGGCGGCTTCCCTGTAAACGGGATGCCTTTGTACGCGATGATATTCTCCGTCTTTTTACCTACAAAAGTGCCGTTGATGCATTTGACCGCCAGGGACTTATCGTACGTCCCGTCTGTTATCTTTTTGTTTTCGCCGTACTGAGCTCTGAGCATTTCCTGTATTTCGTTCAAATCTACCATGTATTCGCACATCGCTCTGGTCCTTTCATCAAATCATATAGTAATTGGTCAGGAAATAGGTTCTTTCCCAATCCACGATCTTTCTCTCAGATTCCTTCTCGGGATGGATATCGAACTCATCGAGAATCATCACGTTCTTGTCTTCCAGGTCGTAGAGCGGCCACTCCTTGGCTTTGCCGTCAGGAGAGATTTCCGCGCTGAGGGAAGGATTTCCGGTCTTGGCGAACTGGACCCACATCTTTCGCATGGTCTTCGCGAAAGTTTCGTCAAATTCTCTTCCGGCAAGCTCGTTGTACTCCGGGAGCGCGAACACTGTCGCAAGCTCTGATGCATGTCCGCATCCCACGCCCGGATAAACTGACTCCGGTGTAAAAAGGTAGGTGTAGGACTTGCCGCCGCCTTTGGTCTGTTCCTCCGATAGTCTGATCTGCGGTGCAACGAACATATTCTGTTCGACCAGACGGCCGTCGTCTTCGAAACTCTCGACCAGCTTCTTCTTATCATCCGTTAGCTTGGCGAGTATCCTTGCCTTGCGGTCTGCGCACCATGCCTTCCAATTCTCCTCTCCAAAGGCAAAAGCAAAAACATCCATTTCATCTTTATTGCATCCTTGCAAAAACTCGATGTCCTTTGCTGCGCCTTTTCCGTACGCATCAAATGGATCCAGCGGCAGATACTTCCCATCTCGCTCCGGTAATAAGCATATTTCTAACACCGTATAGAATCCCCACAACTGTCCTGCTGTTTCCGCAAGGTCTCTGCCATCGACCTTCCGCAAGTCTGAGACAGTCTCGCAGCCGAGTGCGTCCATCAGCTCCTGCGTGCGCGCGATGGCTTCCTCCGTCGATCTCATCTGGCTTGGCGCACCGCTTTGTGCAATTACGCGTTTAAAATACTGCTGAGCGCCATCGATCAGCGGGAGCATGCTTACGCTTGCCCCACCGGCAGATTCGCCCCAGATCGTCACATTGTCCGGGTCGCCGCCAAAGGCTGCGATATTCTCGTGCACCCACTTCAGCGCCATCACCTGATCCATCAGTCCTACGTTCTGCGCGTCCGGATAGTCTTTGCCGTCCGGCAGGTGGGATAGATGGAAGAATCCGAGGACGCCGAGCCTATATGCGATGCTGACGACGATCACATCCGGATTCTCCTGAATGAAATTATGACACTCATACAGCGGGTCAACCGTTCCGTCTAACTCAAAGGCACCGCCGTGGATCCATACCATGACCGGCTTTTTCTCTTCAGACGGGTCTTTCGCCTTCCATATGTTCAGGTAAAGACAATCCTCACCCTGAACATAAACAGAAGCAGGCTCTTCGGGATTCTCTACCTGGCAGGGGCTTTTCCCATTGTAATAGGCCTCGTAGACGCCGTCATCCGGGACATAGTCCACCGGTGCTTTCCAGCGCAGATCTCCGACCGGCTGCCGGCCGACAAATGGAATGCCTTTGTAGGCGATGATGCCGTCTGTCTCTTTGCCGACGAAGGTGCCGTTGATGCACTTGACCGCCAGGGACTTGTCATAATTGTCATCAGTGATCCGCTTGTTCTCACCGTACAGGGCTCTCATTGCCGCTTTCACTTCGTCCGGATTCACACTCATCAGTTCACTCATTGCTTCGTCCATTTCATATTCTCCTGTTATTGCTTTTTCCTGATTCGCAGAATCAGCTCATCACAATTGCTGTCTAAATTGATGGTCTTATTCTTTCCATTCAGCTTCGCCATCCGGTTGCTGACGTTGTTGTTTCCGGTTTCCACAGAAAGAATCTCATAGCTTCCCTCCGGCAGATTGACCACGACACTGTATCCGCGTCCGGACTGGGCCATGTTTCCTTCTCCCGCTTCCAGACTGAGATCTTCAAGGTCGACCTCTTCCTCTTCGAAATCTTTATACGCGACACTCTCCTTCAGGTTACGGCGCCGGTACTCGGCAGGTGAAACGCCATAGTATCTCGGGAATGTTTCATTGTATGATCTGACCGAGGAGAATCCGTGTTTCGCGGCTACCTCCGCAATCGTCATCTCGCTTCCGAGCAGATCAATGACGGACTCTTCTGATCTGCAGTATGACAGCGCCTGCTTCATTGTGTATCCGAAGGTGCGCTTCATATAATGAGACAGATAGTATTTGCTCACATACAGCTCTGCACTGATTGTATCCAGCCCTATGGTCTCATCGTGATGATAGAACAGATAATTGAAAACACTGGTCAGTCTCTCATGATCTTTATCGGATCCCTGCACTGTGGTAATGTCTTCCTTCGTGTTCAAAAACGCTACGCTGATCACCTTCTGCACATCCGGAAAAATTTTCTTCATCTGCCGGAGCATCTTTTCTGTGGTCGCATCCGGCATGACGCTCATCTTAATCCATTCGAAGACCTCATTTTTCAGGCGGAGGTACTCTTTTGTGTCCGCAACCATATGCACATTTGACGAGAGTAAACCATCATTTTCATCGATGTATTCCTCGTCGATATGAATGGTGGTCACAACGGTATCCGGCATGATACTCTCAACTGAATGAATGCAGTATGGGTCGTGGGCGATGAACTGCCCTTCTTTCACTGTTTCCACCAGATTAAAAGCATTGACCAGTATTGCTCCCTTATGCACATACATCATCTCCACACCGTCGTGAAAATGATATGGGTGATATGTGTTTCTGGTCGTTTTGAAAGAGAGACCTTCGAATTTCGTTTCTTCTTCGGCAGGTATGCTCGGTATATAGAGTGGGCTTGTATGATATTTTCGATAATCAATCATGCTTCAGCATCCTCCATGTTCCCTATTGTTGTATTATTATACCATGCGGGGCGCGGTCTGCGCCTTCGTCCTTTACCGAATTACAGAAGCATTCTTCCGTGATCCACAACGAGTTCGCCACCCATGTAGATATACTCTATAACCTCATTATCCTTGAAGACACGGACATCTTCGGTCGGGTCTTTGCTTACGACCAGAAGGTCTGCCAGCTTGCCCTCTTCAATGGTTCCAATGGCGTCTTCCAGACCCAGTATTTCGGAATTGATCTTTGTGGCAGAACGAATGACCTGGTCAGCAGGCATACCGCACTCCTGCATGCACTCCAGCTCCAGAACGCCGTACCAGCCGTATGGTGTGGATTTCTCAAAGCATGTATCGGACCCCAGACCGATCTTGATTCCGTTTTCATATGCATGAAGGAAGGCAGCCTTGACTTGCTCCACTTCCTCGAGATCCGCAGCCTCATGGTCGATATTGCTGAGGAGATCCCTCTGGAAGAACTTCGGCAGGGTTTCATCCAGGAAATCTGTAAAATCGGATGATGTAATATCCTCGATCCATTTGACCAGCAGGCGCATCGTCGGAACCAGATAAACGTTGTGTTCCTTCATCAGATCGCACAAGAACGGCGCATATCCGTCACAATGCTCGATCGAGTCAACGCCCGCTTCAATGCATACCTTTGACAGTTCCGGGTTCTCGCAGTGAGCCAGAACTTTCGTGCCTTCGATGAGTTTCGCTTCTTCGCATATGGCGCGGATTTCTTCTTCTGTGTAGTGAATGTCAGTATAGCGGTCGATATAGTTGTTTCCGCCGCCCGTTGCCCAGAACTTGATCTGATCCGCTCCGGAACGGAAGATCTTTCTCACGGTCTTTCTGCATTCGTCCGCACCATCAGCACGGTAGGCGACCATATTGTTCTTTTCTTCGAAGTCGAGATCCTCGAACATGGTAACTTCCGCATGTCCGGCAGTCCGGGCGAGTCCTCTGCCGCAGGCGACGATACGAGGACCGACAACACCCGGTACATTGAAGGCTCTCTTCAGGTACGTTCCGTTTTCAGAGATATCACGCACGCTGGTGAATCCGTATTTCAGCAGACGCAGGGCTTGACTGTAGCTGTGGGTCAATGCCGCTGAATACTCCACGATCCCCCAGTATTTCAAGTCCGTAATACCGGTAATATGCACGTGGGAATCGATGAGTCCCGGCATGACATATTTCCCCGGCAGACTGATCTTCTCTAACGTATCATCCTTGAGTTCCGCTGCAGGGCATACTTTCTCAATACGCCCATCACTGATAATGACCGCCTGATCAGGAACAGGTCTTCCTCCGTTACCATCGATGACGGCAACATCTGTTATGGCAAATCTCTTACTTGTCTTCATGCTGCATCAGTCCTTTCTGCACAATGGGTGCGGTCGTTCTTCTGTACTGCTTGTGATATATCTTTCTACGACTTCGCAATAAATGCTGTCAAATCAGAATATTGATTCTTTATATCGATATTTTAAAACAAAATAAAGCAATCAAACAGAACGCGGATTGCTTTATTTACGTAAAAATTGCTTTAATGTAGTAAAAGGTTGCTATGAATTGCGGGAAGTTGCTGTCGTATGCCACCGATTTTCAGTCTTCTCCCTTTTCTTCCTTCTCTTCCTTCACTTTTCTGAATAGCTGTCTGAAAAAATCCGGAGAGCTCTTGTAGGACTTGTCCTTCAGGGCATAGGTCTCCCCGCCGTTCTTCGGCTTGATCACTATCTCTCCTTTATTGCGGCGCTCCCGCTCAAAGTCCTTCTGCAGGTCCGCCAGAGTTATGATTTTATCCTCATTGTTACTCATGGTAGTTCGCTCCTTATGGGGGTATTATACCACCAAACAGGGCTCTGGCGGAAATCGCAGGCATCCAGTCTCAATTTTTCTTGTCCGACTATGCTCTTATGTGCAAAAACAGCAATTATGGCATAGTAATCTCTATGAAAACTATACCGTTTTATACAAAATCAACGGTTCCGGCATAGTAGACACCTTGAAAGCTATGCTCTTTTATTCGAAAACATTGATTTCGGCATAGTGAGTCTCTTGAAAACTATGCTCTTTTATTCAAAAGCATTGATTTCAGCATAGCGATTCTCTCGAAAACTATGCTCTTTCGTTCGAAAACAACGGTTTCGGCATAGTTATCCGTTTATTGATCTCCAGCATGATGGACACGATGCCAGTATCTTTCTTTCCGTAATACTGATTCGGGACCAGCGAACCGCGATACGAGTAGTTGAGTGCAACTGACAGGCCCATGCCTTTACATAGATGAATGATGCTCTGTACTAATTCCTCTGAATAGTAATCCGGTTCCGTTCCGATGCATACGTCTGGAAAGTCCGTCCATCCGAACAGGCGATTGACGGTTTCGTCACTGAAGGAATGCAGATCGATAATCAGGCATCTCAAACTTATTAATGTAATTACTGAATATCTGTTGAATTCGATCTTCGTTCATAATATGCCCCGCAGAAACTAATACTTGTCCAAACTATTTCAATCTACAAAAGACATTTAACCACCGAAATCCCGTCCGTCCGAGGCCATCTTCGGACGTATCAACTTCTATAATCTCGAGGCCAAAAGCCTCTAGTTTGCTTTTCAGTTCCTGCTCTGTGTAGTTTCTCATATATCTACCCTTCTCATCATAACCAGTCTTGATTCCTTCTTTGACTGAAAGAAACAGGAGGCCATCGGGCTTCAGATTGTGTTGCAGGTTCTGGAAAAACGCATTTGCTTCTTCTTCATGCAAATGCAACAACGATGCGCAGCACCAAATACCATCGAATGGTTCCTTCGCTTTCCACGTTGTCATGTCGTCAACGATGACTTCAACCCCTAAATTCTTCCTTGCTTCGTCAGCAAGTTCTTCGGATGCATCCAAGCCTATGGCTTGATAACCCATGCCACAAAATGCTTTCACATCCCGCCCGCTGCCACAGCCGATATCAATGATTCTCGCACCTTCGGGCAAAAGTGACACGAATCTTCTCCGTAATTGATTGAAATCTACGTCGACGGTGCTTTTGTAATACTCGCTTGCATGCTGATTGTAGTACTTTATCGTATCATTCATCTCTTATACACCCATTCACGGAACCCCATGTTTTTTGCTGATTCATACACTGGAAGCAATATTTCTTCAAGCTGACTTGTAAAATGCTCTCTTGTCTGTCCCGATTGATATAGTTTGAAACGAATATCTTCACTATTAAGATTCTCCCGGGAGCATTTCTCGAAAAGTTGCTTTGCTTTGGTATCCTTTTCAACAAAGAGATACGCATCATATTCCGTCTTCGCCAGACGATTAAAGTAAACCTGCCAATCTGGAAGGTTGTTGCTTTTGCTGCTGTTTACGCTTTTGACAGTTGGAATCAGGTTCCATAGTTCATCACTAGCTACGTACGACCATGGAATAAAATGATCTATGGATAATCCTCTAGTAGTCAACAACTCACCCGTATATATATCTTTCACTGGCTGATGTTGAATCATGTATTTCCAATAGCCAGTCACAGCGGTCAGTTTGCGTTCCTGCGGAGGATATATCTTATTTGAGATGCCCGGTACTGTCGGATTGCGACGTTGCAAATAAAGGATCAAGTTGTAATCCGTCCATCCCATAATTATGCCTAAATTACTTTGCATATATTCCATCCATACCGGAGCAATGATTATTCGGCTGTTTAATGAATCATGTCTCTCAATCGAATACATCATGCCTGTCTGGGTGTTGATGTAATCAGTTATAGCGTCAACCTTGTACCAAACCTTTGATTCCGGATTAGGCATAAGTGGTGCCTGCAGCCTGTAAGGGACATTCAAAGACAGCGTTTTCATATATTTTTTCAGCTGCTTATCATCACTCTTTCGGAGATAATCAAGCAAAACATCTTCCTTCTCTGATGGGAGAAAGTCCTCTATTTCTGAAATATATAATACAGTCTTTTCTAACGTGTCTGCTGGTCCAAGGTTTAACTTGTATTCGCTCACCATGTACCAAGCATCAACAATCATCCGCTCGATTAGTTCACGGAAAGGAATCTCATTTCTGCCACGACTAACTTCGTGGAGGATTGCCTTGAACCAGAAGAGTTTGTAGCTCTCGCTTTTGTTGTCAAAGAGTCTGGCGAGACTAGAGGTATTTACTTTTTCGGATCGTGGGATTTGCATTATATTATTTCATTACTTGTTTTCTCAAGAAGTCCAACCGCTTCATCCACGTTCTCCTCGGTAAACTCGAAGCACGGGCCAAACAGCAGCGCATCGCCCTGTTTGCCGTGGTCGATGCCCATGCATTCCATGAGGATCAATCCGTTTTCGATGCCCTTCTGGTACAGCCTTTCACCGAGCCGCATTTCAGGTGGGAATGGTTCTTTCGTTCCTTTATCCTTGACGAATTCCACGCCAATCATCATGCCTTTGCCTCTCACGTCGCCGATGTACGGGTCCCGTTCTGCCAGCTCACGCAGCTGGTCCATGAAATAGGCTCCCACTATTCTAACGTTGGTGAGAAGGTCTTCGGTCTGGATGATCTCCAGCGTTTTCTTGATGACGGCACAGGCCATCGGGCTTCCCGTCCATGTGTGAAGGACTGGGAAGATGCCGTTGTCCATGATTGGCTTTGCAACTTTTTCTTTCATGCCCACAGCGCCGACCGGGAAGTAGGATCCGCCTAGAGACTTGGCCAGAGCGATGATATCAGGTTCCACGCCATACTGCTCGATGCAGGACATGGTTCCGGTTCTGCCGGTTCCGCACATGACTTCATCGGTAATCAGCAGCACATCATGTTTATCGCAGATTTCGCGGATGATTTTGAAATATCCATCCGGTGCAGGAACGCCGCTGAGTGCAGTTCCCACAACAGGCTCTGCAATAAAGGCAGCTACCGTTTCAGGCCCCGCCTTCAGGATCTCTTCTTCAAGAGCATAGGCGCATTCCATGTTGCAGCTCTCGCAGGACTTGCCATACCAGCACCGGTAACAATAGGCTGGTGGAATATGTCCATCCTCACGCAAGATCTCCACGAACTCTTTCCGTCTGGATGGGTGTCCGCCATATGCCAGCGCACCTTCTGTATATCCATGGTAGGACATCCATCTGCCAATAATCTTGTTCTTCTCTGGTCTGCCGCTGTGATAGAAATGGAGACGCGCGATCTTCGTGGCGATTTCTGTTGCCTCACTTCCGCCGGAGCAGAAGAAGAACCGGTCAAAGGCCGGGAATGCTTTTGCAAGAGCGTCTGCCGCTTCATGTTGGATGCTGGAATCCATATGGGCATTGTACGCAAACGGAAGCGTCAGGGCCTGATTGCCTAAGACGTCCGCCATATCTTCACGGCCGTAAGCCAAGCTGTTGCTGATGGAACCGCCGCATGTTTCCAGATACCGTTTGCCCTCCTCGTCATAGAGGTACGTGCCTTCGCCGCGCACCATGACCGGAGCGGTGAAGTGGTTGTCGAAATAAAGGACATGTTTATTCTTTGCCATCTCTGCTCTTCCTTATATCCTCTTCCATGTTCTCATCCCACTGCAGCTTGCAGCTTTTGCATCGGAAGGTGCGGCTGCTGCCCGTTCCGCAGCAGGCAGTGCAAACAACGGCTCGCCCCTCTTTCACTTCTTTGCGAAGTTCCGGGACTGCCAGAATCATGCTGGACGTCAGCACGCGCACTACCTTGTCGGAATCACATCGTGGACAAGTTTTCATGAGTTATCTCCTGTCATCCGCTGACCGGAAGCATCCGATGACGATGACGCCTACGATCGTCAGCAGGTCAATCAAAAGCCACCACTTGGATTTGCCTGCATCTTTCAGACGCGGGATCTGTACAAGGATCGTACAGACCCAGATCGCTGTACTGATGAGTCCTGTTCCCGCGTTCTCACCAACGATGGCCGTTTCAATCGCCGCAAGAATCCATCCTGCGACCCAGATGACCAGAATCCTAAGCCAGTATTCCTTCCAGGTCAGCGTCGGAGGCAGAATGCCCTTCTTCTCTTTTACCGGCTCGGCATCAGCGGTCACGTCCATCTGATACTGCTCCAGATCTTCCTTCATTTCTTCCTGCAGCGTCTCGGCGTGTTCCATATTGCCGCCGCATACTGGGCAGATCAGAATCTCCTCGCCCTCATATCCGCAATTGACACATTTTTTCATATCGGAAACCTCCTTTTGATTTGCCTAGATTATACCATATTGGGGTACGATTTGATGAAACCGTGGGGTATTGTTCCCCATATAATTAGAGAATCATACCCCAAAAGCAAAGCACGAGGCAGAGAGTTTTGGGGTATGATTTGGCGAAACCATGGGGTACAGTACCCCAATTGCCGAATCAACCTGCTTGTTGTATCATAGTCGCGGAGGTATCAACATGAATATTTTTGACTTACACGCAGATACGATGATGGATATTTACAACCGCGTTGGGGCGGGTGAGACGGATGTGCTCGCCAAGCACCACCTGCCGCAGTATGAAAAGGGCAAGGTCGGCGCGGTGATATATGCGCTTTGGATGACCAACCAGTTCGCTGAGCTGGCGGAGTATTTTCCGGAGACGCCGGCGTCCGCCCAGGAAGCCATGGTAAAGGTGATGGCACGCTCTTTCCGCGAGTTCCGTGATACGGACGCGGTGGAGCTGGCCCGCACGGCAGAGGATATTGAACGCATCAGAAGCAAAGGCAAGGTAGCCGTTTTGCTGGGCCTCGAGGGGTTCTACGGGTTCGGCGGTGAGGTCGGGATGGTTGACGTCATGTACGAACTGGGCGTCCGCCACGGTATGCTGACCTGGAATGATGACAATGAATTCGCGTCCGGCGTGGAGTTCGAAGGCGAAGACAAGGGTCTCTCCCCAATCGGCGTGGAGGCGATCCGCCGTATGGAACAGCTGGGTATGCTCATCGACGTTTCCCACGCCAGTCAGAAGACTTTCTGGGACATCATGGAACAGACCAGCGGTCCGGTCATCGCGTCCCACTCCAATGCGATGGCGCTCTGCAGCGCGCCGCGTAATCTGAAGGACGATCAGATCCGCGCCCTTGCGGAGCGCGGCGGTGTCATCGGTCTCAATGGATGGAAAGGCTTCATCTGTGATGAACAGGAACAGGCAACGGTGCGTGATCTGGCCCGTCATGCCCGCTACATTGCGGACCTCGTCGGTGTGGAGCATGTGGCATGTGGCTTTGACTTCGCTGATTACTTTGATCCGAACGACGGTCTGCCGGGTCTCATGGATGCCAGTGAATGCCAGAACTTCGTGCAGGCGCTGGCCGAAGAAGGGTTCTCCGAGCAGGAACTGCAGCTGATTGCCTGGGACAATGCCATGCGCGTCATCCGCAAGGTTCTCTAAAAGAATTCCCTTGATATTGGCTTTGTATATTGGTCTAAACACCCAGAGTGTGGTATCATCAGTTAGTGAGGCAAAACTAACATCTTACAAGTGGTGGATATGAACTTAAAAGAATTAGGCATCGGTGAGTCCGCGGTCATCACGGAGGTCGGCGGCGAAGGCGCCCTCAGGCAGCACTTCCTCGACATGGGCGTGATTCCAGGCGCGGAAGTCACCGTAGTTAAATATGCGCCGATGGGCGACCCCGTCGAGCTGCGAATACAAGGATATGAACTGACGCTCCGTCTCGATGACGCTGCGAAGATTGGCGTGCAAAAGCTGCCGCCTCTGGATAGGGACAGCCAAAGCACCGCGGCTTCCGGCGAAGGCAGACGAGGCGACGTTACCTTTGCAAATGAGCACCCAGGTCTCGGTGAAGGCGGCAGGTTCCATCCGAAGGGCACAGGCAATCCTCTGCCTGACGATACGACTCTGACATTCGCCCTGGTCGGCAACCAGAACAGCGGCAAGACGACCCTGTTCAATCAGCTGACTGGTTCCAATCAGCACGTCGGCAATTTCCCGGGCGTCACCGTGGACCGCAAAGACGGCCAGATCAAAGGCCATCCAGACACGCTCGTCACAGACCTTCCGGGTATTTACTCCATGTCACCTTACAGCAGTGAGGAGATCGTCTCCCGTAATTTTGTGCTGCAGGAAAAGCCCCATGCGATCATTGATATCGTCGACGCCACGAACATCGAGAGAAATATGTATCTGACCATGCAGCTGCTGGAGATGGATACACCGGTGGTCGTCGCGCTGAACATGATGGATGAGCTTCACGCCAACGGCGGCACCATTGACGTGAATGCCATGGAAGGAATTCTCGGTACACCGGTCGTTCCGATTTCGGCGGCTAAGAACCAGGGCATCAACGAGCTGGTGGACCACGCGATTCATATCGCGAAGTACCAGGAGAAGCCGGCGCGGAATGACTTCTGCGATCAGAATGATCACGGCGGTGCAGTGCACAGATGCATCCACGCCATCTCTCACTTGATCGAAGACCACGCGGATGAGGCGGGACTGCCGCGCAGGTTTGCCGCCACAAAGGCAATCGAAGGCGACCACATCGTCATCGAACAGCTGGGCCTCGGTCAGGAGGACCAGAATGCAATCGAACACATCGTAGCGCAGATGGAGGAAGAGCGCGGACTGGACCGCGGCGCCGCCATCGCAGACATGCGCTTCAATTTCATACATAAAGTCTGTGCGGAGACGGTCAAAAAACCACGGGAGAGCAAAGAGCACATCCGCAGCGGTATCATCGACCGGATCCTCACAGGGAAGTTCACGGCGATTCCGGCTTTCATTGCGATCATGGGACTTGTGTTCTTCCTGACCTTCAACGTCATCGGCGCGATCCTGCAGACATGGCTCGAAACAGCGATCGGCGCGCTCACAAATGTCGTGGATTCTGTGCTGACCGCCGGTCATGTCAACGAGGCGATCCACGGTTTGATCATCAACGGCATCTTCGAGGGGGTCGGCTGTGTGCTGAGCTTCCTGCCGATCATCGTAACCATGTTCTTCTTCCTGTCCCTTCTGGAGGATTCAGGCTACATCGCCCGTGTTGCCTTCGTCATGGACAGGCTGCTGCGAAAGATCGGTCTGTCAGGGCGAAGCATCGTACCAATGCTCATCGGATTCGGCTGTACGGTTCCTGCCGTCATGGCGACGAGAACCCTGCCGAGTGAACGCGACCGTAAGATGACGATTCTGCTCACGCCGTTCATGAGCTGTTCCGCGAAGCTGCCGATCTACGGATTCTTCGTGGCGGCCTTCTTCCCGGGCAAAGGCGGATTCATTATGACCGGACTCTACGTGCTCGGCATCATCGTGGGCATCCTTATTGCGCTGCTCTTCAAGGGCACCCTCTTTAAAGGCGAAGCGGTACCGTTCGTCATGGAACTGCCGAACTACCGGTTCCCTGGCGCGAAGAATGTTATGCGGCTCCTTTGGGATAAGGCCAAGGACTTCCTGCAGAGAGCCTGCTCTGTCATCCTGATTGCGACCATCATCATCTGGTTCCTCCAGAGTTTCAGTTTCAGTATGAACATGGTGGCTGACCAGCAGGACAGCATGCTCGCTGCCATCGCCGGCGCCATATCGCCGATCATGGCACCGATTGGACTGGGCGACTGGAGAATCTGCACTTCGCTGATCTCCGGCTTCATGGCCAAGGAAAGTGTCGTTGCCAGCTTCAGCATGCTCTTCGGCACCAGCGTCAGCACAGCGATTTCGGCTGCCTCAGCAGCGTCACTGCTCGTGTTCTCGCTGCTGTACTCACCGTGCGTCGCCGCCATCGCTTCCATCCGCAGAGAGATGGGATCCAAGTGGGCCTTCGCCGTCATCATCTGGCAGTGCGTGGTCGCATGGATCGTGGCGCTGATCATATTTCTGATCATGGGTGCGCTGTAAAGGCAACTGCAGTCATTTAAAACCAAATCATTGAAATAAAAGAAATCCGGCTCATGTGAGCCGGATTTCTTTTTTATTATTGTTTTTCTATTCGATGGTTCCAGTATTCCAAATCCGAACGGCGTAGTCGCGGATGCTGCGGTCTGCAGCGAACCGTGCCGCCTTTGCAATGTTCTCAATGGACATAGTGTTCCAGCGCCTGCGGTCTTCGTAGGCTGCCTGGATGTCGTCATGAGCTCGGCAGTAATCCTGGAAGTCGAGGAGACACATGTATGGGTCTGCAATGCTGTAGGATGGCATGAGCAGGTAATCGTTCAGCACATCGAAGCCTTTGCCTGCGAATCCCTGCGGCAGTGCGTCGACAGCACGCTTCAGAACAGGATCATTCGCGTAAACATCGTAGGCGTTGTAGCCGTGCTGCAGTGCTTCGCGCACTTCATCTTCCTTCTTGCCGAAGATGAAGATACTTTCTGGTCCGACAGCCTCACGGATCTCTACGTTGGCGCCGTCCAGTGTGCCGATGGTCACCGCTCCGTTGATCATCATCTTCATGTTGCCTGTTCCGCTGGCTTCCTTACCGGCCAGTGAAATCTGCTCGGAGATTTCTGTTGCAGGCATCAGTCCTTCTGCCATGGAGACACTGTAGTTCTCCAGGAAGACGACCTTCAGCTTGGAGGCGATCTTCGGATTGCGCTCGATTTCTTCACTGATTTTGCAGATGAGCTGGATGACTTCCTTCGCCAGATAGTAGCTCGGTGCTGCCTTTGCAGCGAAGAGGTAGGTCTCCGGTCTCATATCCAGATCCGGATTGTCCTGCAGCATCTGGTAGCGGCTGATGATGCGCAGCGCGTTCATCAGCTGGCGCTTGTATTCGTGAAGTCTCTTCGCCTGTACGATGAAGATGGAATTCGGATCGATCTCGATGCCGGATCTCTTCTTCACTCTGTCGGCGAAGCGTACTTTATTTTCATACTTGATCTGTTCCAGTCTGTCATGGACTGCCGCGTCCTCGCGGAATCGGAAGAAGTCTTCCAGTCTGCGGTCATCGTGGCGGTAGTCCGTCCCAATGCAATCGTCGATGAGCTCGGCCAGTTTCGGGTTGGACTGACAGAGCCAGCGTCTATAGGCGATGCCGTTGGTGACGTTGGTGAACTTATCAGGCTGTGCCAGGAAGTAGTCGTGGAACAAGTCGTCGCGCAGGATTCTGGAGTGCAGCGCGGATACGCCGTTGACTTTGTGGGATCCGATGACGGACAGATTTGCCATGCGCACCTGTCCATTGCCCAGTACGGCTGTGTAATCGACTTTGCCGTGGTCGCCCGGGAACTTGGAATACATGTATTCGCGGAACCTGCGGTCGATCTCGGAAATGATCGAGAACACACGCGGCATGAGCGCCTGCACCTGTGACGTCTTCCACTTTTCAAGAGCTTCGGCCAGGACGGTGTGGTTCGTGTAAGAGACGGAACCGCTGACGCGCTCCCAAGCGTAATCCCAGGAGCAGCCGTAATCGTCCACGAAAATTCTCATGAGCTCCGGAATGCAAAGCGCAGGATGCGTGTCGTTGATGTGAATGGCGTTGGCCAGATGGAAGTTGTCCAGTGTCTTGTGCAGCTGCAGATGGTCGCGCACGATGTTCTGGCAGGATGCGGAAACCATGAAATACTGCTGCTTCAGTCTCAGTTCCTTACCTTCTTCGATATTGTCAGGCGGATAGAGCACCTTGGTGATGGCTTCCGCTCTGTTGTTGCGCTGGGCTGCCTTTGTGAAGTCGCCGCTGTTGAAGCTCTCCATGTCGAAGCCTTCGGAGTCGATGGCTCTCCACAGTCTCAGCTTCTCGACAGCGCCCTGGTCTGCGCCAGGCACGTACATATCGTATGGGATGGCCTTGACTGTCTGTGGCTCTTCCAGTGAGAACTGCAGTCCGTTCTCATCCCACCATTCATTGTATCTTCCGTAAAATTTGACATAGAACGGGTCGTCGTCTTTCTTGTTCAGCCAGACGCCGCCGCCCGGGATCCAGTTGTCCGGCAGTTCCACCTGCCAGCCGTCCTCGATCTTCTGCTTGAACAACCCGTATTCATATCTGAGGGAGAAGCCCGTTGCATCGTAATTCCCTGTCGCCATGGCGGACAAAAAGCATGCGGCCAGTCTTCCTAAACCTCCGTTGCCCAGGCCTGCATCAGGCTCGCAGTCGAAGATCTCTTCCAGATCTAAGCCTCTGCTTTCAACGAGCTCCTTCACCATGTCTGTTTCGTCGAGACAGTACAGCGCGTTTTTCAGCGACTGTCCCATCAGAAACTCCATGCTGATGTAATAGATTTTTTTCTTTCCTGCGGATGTTTTTTCCGCCTGATTTTTCTTTTTCTTGAACTCCACATAGCGGTCGCGGAGCTGGCCGTTCACGATGCGCGCGAGGGCTTTGTAGATCTGCTCCGGAGTCGCCTCTTCAAAACTTGTATGAAGGCTGTCTTCAAGATAATCGTTCAGTTCTTCAATAAAAAGTGATTTGTTATCCATGCGTTACTTGTTTCCTATACTTATTTTTTTTCAGCCGGTCAGGCCAATCTGTTTCAGCCGGTCAGGCCAATCTGGTTAAGCTAATTCGCTGAAGAGTTTGTGATACTCTTTCGCTGCTCTGTCCCAGGTGAAGTCTTCGTCCAGAATGTGCTTCACCAGAACATTCCACTTCTTCTTGTCATCATAGAGATTGAGGGCTCTGCGGATAGCGTATTCCAGTTCTCCGCCGTTGAACTCAAAGAAGGTAAATCCGTTTCCGCTCTCGCCGTCCCACTCCTTGATGGAATCCGCAAGTCCGCCGGTCAGACGTACGATTGGTGTATTGCCGTAGCGGCATCCGATCATCTGCGCCAGTCCGCATGCTTCGCTTCTCGACGGCATCAGGAGCATGTCGCCGGCAGCGTAGATCTCATGGGCCGTTCTCGTATTGAACTCGATGAGGGAACGCACCTTCTCCGGATAACGATACTGAAGATCCCGGAAATAGTTTTCGTACTTCTCATCGCCCGTGCCGAGCATGACGAACTGCATGTCGTAATTGTCCAGCAGATAGTCCATGATCATAGCAATGATATCCACGCCTTTCGGCGCTACGAGACGTGAGATCATAGTCAGCATCGGCGCGTCGGTCTGCGGCAGTTCGAGCTTCTTCTGCAGAGCGCGTTTGCACCATCTCTTTCCTCTGATGTTCGCGGAAGAATAGGTGTATCCGATGAACGGATCATTCATTGGATCGTAGCTCACCGTGTCGATGCCGTTCAAAATGCCGACCATCTTGTATTCGTTATCTCTGATGACCCCGTCCAGTCCGAATGCACTGACCGGATAGGTCAGTTCGCGCGCATAAGTCGGGCTGACTGTCGTGAGCAGATCCGTCAGCAGGATCGCGCCCTTCATCAGATTGACGTCGCCATCCTTCATGAGGTAGTGATAATCGGATTCATCGATACCGATGCATTCGCCCAATACGTCCGTTCCGTATCTGCCCTGATATTCCACATTGTGAATGGTGAAAACGGTCTTGATGCCCAAGTTTGCATAAACCGTCTTGGCGAACACCACGCTCAGTGCCGTCTGCCAGTCATTGGCGTGGATGATATCCGGCATAAACCCTGTGATATCTGCGCTCTCAATCACAGCGCGGCTGAAGAACGAAAACCGTTCACAGTCATCATAAAACCCGTAGAGTGTGTTGCGTTTGAAGTAATACTCGTTGTCCACGAAGTAGTAGACCACGCCGTCCTTCTCAAGCTCAAAGATGCCCATGTACTGGCTGCGCCATGCAACAGGGATTTCCTTGTGCCCGAGGAATGTCATCTGCTCACGCCATTCCGGTTTCACGGAACCGTACAGTGGCATGATGACCCGGCACTCGATATCAGAATCCGGCAGCGCATTGACAGAGCGCGGCATGGATCCGGCCACTTCTCCCAGACCGCCGGTCCCGCCAAAGGGCATGACCTCCGGTGAGGCGACGAGTACTTTTGTTTTTTCTCGTTTAATATCCATCGTAAACCTTACCTGTTTCAACGATTAAATGAGTGTTCCCAGGTGTTTCATCGTTCTGATGAGCTGGTGTACATAGCTCATTTCGTTATCATACCATGCAACGATTCTGACTTCATAGATGTGTGTTCCGCACTTCTCTGCCAGTGTCTGTGTAGCATCGAAGAGTGAACCATAGCTGATGCCGATGATGTCGCTGGAAACCAGTTCTTCTTCTGTATATCCGAAGGACTCGGAAGCAGCAGCCTTCATGGCCGCATTGATGCCTTCTACGCTAACGGAATCTGTCATATCCTTCAGTGTCGCGTCGAGGATCGTGATGGATCCGGATGGAACAGGAACTCTCTGAGCGGAACCGATGAGCTTACCGTCCAGTTCTGGGATAACCAGGCCGATTGCCTTTGCAGCACCGGTTGAGTTCGGAACGATGTTGATCGCGCCGGCTCTCGCACGTCTGAAGTCACCCTTTCTGTGCGGTCCGTCCAGCAGCATCTGATCACCTGTGTATGCGTGGATCGTCGTCATAAATCCTGTTCTTACTTCTCTGTACTCTGCAAGGACTTTCGCCATCGGTGCCAGGCAGTTCGTAGTACAGGATGCGCCGGAAACAACGTTGTCTTCCTTCGTCAGTGTCTCATGGTTGACGCCGTATACGATGGTCGGCAGATCATTGCCTGCAGGTGCTGAAATCAGAACTTTCTTCGCGCCTGCATTGATGTGTGCCTGTGACTTTTCCTTTGATGTATAGAAGCCGGTGCACTCGAGTACGATATCTACATCGTATTCTCCCCATGGCAGGTTCGCTGCGTCAGCTTCGCTGAAGATCGGAATCTGGTCGCCGTCAACTGTGATGGAGTTCTCGTCGCTGGTGATCTCATGATCATTCGCGTATCTGCCCTGTACGCTGTCATACTTGAGCAGGTGCGCCAGCATAGCCGGGCTGGTCAGGTCGTTGATAGCAACGACATCACACTCTGGATCCTCAAATACCTTTCTGAATGCGAGACGTCCGATACGTCCAAATCCGTTGATTGCAATTCTTGTCATTTTTTTATCCTCCTATTATTTAAATTCAATTATATACATTATGATTACTCGTCCTGCTGCGCCTGCAGACTGTCGAGTTCAATGATCTTCGTGCTGTTCCGGTACTCCGGCTCCGTCAGTTGATCGGTGATGATCGTTCCTACGTCCAGCGGTGCAAATGTAATAGATGCAACCAGCCCGAACTTACTGCTGTCCGCCAGAATATATACTTCTTCAGACCGCTTGATGGCTTCTGCTTTTACCATCGACTCTTCGATGTCAGACGTGGTCAGTCCATTGTTCACATCGATGCCGTCCGTCCCGATAAAGCATTTGCTGAAGTGGTACTTCCGGAGACTGTCCACCGCGCCGTATCCGATGATCGCCTCTGTCGATGACTTCATCTCGCCGGCCAGCAGGTAGGTCTTGAAGCCTCGCTCGGCCAGCTCAATGGCGTGTCTTGCGCCATTGGTTACATAAATGGCGTCCATGCAGTCGATATGTTCTATCATGCTGCCGGTCGTCGTCCCTGCGTCGATGTAAATCAGATCGCCGCTTTCTATCTTCTCTGCTGCAAAAGCAGCAACTCTGGTTTTTTCATCAACTTTCGTTTTTGCCTTTGCGCTGATAGGCTTGCGCTGCACGTTGACCTTGCGGTTTCCGCCATTGGACGAACTCTGGGGTTCTATGGAAACTGCGCCGCCGAAGACCTTCTTCAGCCTGCCTTCCCGATCAAGCTCCGCGATATCCCTGCGGATCGTCGATTCGCTTGCATCAAGAATCGGCACCAGATCCGTCACACGGACCGATGCCTGATGTCTCAGCATCTCTAAGATTGTTTCAAAACGTTCATACTGAAGCATGTTTTACCTCATTTATCTTTGGTTTGACCTCATTATATTAGCAAACTCGGTCAAGGTCAATCATTTTTGCTCAAAAATTCATCATTTTCAATCAGCTTTGACGGTTTTTTGCTTTTAAACTGTCTCTACTTTGATGAGATTTGTCGTACCCGGGCTGTTCAAAGGCAATCCGGCGCTGATGACGACCCGGTCACCATAGTCGATCAGGCCGTTTTCACGGGCTTTGCCGATCGCTGCGCTGGTCAGCTGATCAAATTCTGTTTCCGTCTGTGTCATGACAGGTATCACGCCGCGGATGATTCCCATCTGCCGTGCCGTACGCGACAGCGGTGTTGCTGCTATGATTGGCTGCTTCGGATAAAAGCGGGACATCATTCTCGCCGTATATCCGGAGTATGTGACTGCGATCAGAGCCTTTGCGCCGATATCATTGGCCGCCTGACAAGCGGCGTGGCCAATGGCTGTGGAGACATCCGCCTCTTCGGAGATGTAGACTGTGCCTACCTCCATGTCGCTCAACTCTTTCTCCGCCTGTTCCACGATTCTGGTCATGACGGATACCGCCAAAGATGGGTATTTACCAGCTGCACTCTCTCCCGACAGCATCACTGCGGACGTTCCGTCGAAGACCGCATTTGCAACGTCGGTGATCTCCGCTCTGGTCGGCGTCGGTTCACTGACCATGGACTCCAGCATCTGGGTGGCCGTGATGACAGGCTTACCCTTCTGCCGGCAGAGGCGGATAATCTTTTTCTGGATACCCGGCAGGGTCGCATAGTCGACCTCAACGCCCATGTCGCCTCTGGCGATCATGATGCCATCGGACGCGTCCAGGATCTTGTCGAACTCCCGGATGCCCTCCGGATTCTCAATCTTGGAGATGATGCGGATTTCACTGCCGCCGTTTTCATCTAAAAACCGTCTGACATCCTCCACATCTTCCGCGGTTCTGACAAAGGACGCCGCCACGAAATCGATATCATTGCGGATTCCAAAGAGAAGGTCCGCCTGATCCCGCTCTGACAGGTAATCCATCGGCAGGTGCACGTCCGGTACGTTGACGCCCTTCTTCGTGCTGACGTATCCTTCATCCATCACTTCGCAGATGATGTCCCCATTGCGTACTTCCTTCGCAGTCATGCGAATCTTTCCGTCATCGACCAGAATTTTGGTCCCCGGCTTCACCTCTGCCGCCAGAGCGTCGCATGAAATACCGACGCCCTCCGCGCTGCCCGGAACCTCTGCCGATCCATATAGTACGAACTGCTGTCCCTTCTTCAGAAGCACCTTGTCTTCGGGGAAGGTCCCGAGCCGGATCTCCGGTCCTTTCGTGTCCAGCAGAATCGCCGCCGGTACGCCGACCTGATTGCAGGCGTCCCGGAAGGTATTGATTCTCTCCAGATGTTCTTCATGGGATCCGTGGGAGCAGTTCAGTCTCGCTACGTTCATCCCGGCCAGCAGCATTTCCTTCATAACTTGTACATCTGAACTGGCTGGTCCGAGAGTACAGACTATTTTCGTTGCTTTCATGTTTGAAACCTCATTTCCCTTGATTTGTTATCATTTTATTAGCAAATTCAATCAAAGTCAATCATTTTTAATCATTTTCTCTTGTCATATTCGGTCATTTCCGTTATAATCTTCCTAAATAACGTCACAAAACGGTAATAGACGCGTCAAAATGGCATCGACGGTCAATTGCCCTCCAATAGTTGAATCCCCCCGTTATTAATAGTACAATTTAAATAGGTATAGTATGGGGAAATAGCAAAATGATTCAGAATATTTCAGAACACAAATATCTGTTCCACCACGGTGCGAATTACAGATCATACGAGTTTCTCGGAGCCCATCTCACAGCAGCACCTGAAGAAGGTGTCTGTTTCCGTGTCTGGGCGCCCCGCGCAACGTCCGTTTCAGTCGTTGGTACATTCAATGACTGGGATCTCACTGCATGTTCGATGAAACGGCTTGAAGACGATCCCGAGATTTGGGAGGCTTTCTCCCCTGATGCAAAGGCAGGAGATCTCTACAAGTTCGCGGTGACCGCAGAGCATCTGGATGACGGCGGCGGCAAAGGCACAGTCCGCACCGTCTGGAAAGCCGATCCATTTGCTTTCTTCTCAGAAAACGGATCTGCTGACAACCAGCGGGCGTCTATCATCTATGACATCAGCGGCGCCTATGACCCGACAGCTGCTTATCAGTGGGCGGACGGTGACTGGATGGAAACGCGCAAAAGCAGGAACATTTATAAATCACCTGTCAACATCTACGAAGTGCATCTGGGATCCTGGAGACGGCATGAGGACGGAAGCCTTCTGACCTACCGTGAGACGGCAGATTCCCTCATTGAATATGTGAAAGGCATGGGCTACACCCACATTGAACTGCTTCCGGTCATGGAGCATCCGTTCGATGGTTCCTGGGGTTACCAGGTCACCGGATACTACAGCCCGACATCACGGTACGGTAGACCGGAAGATCTCAAATACTTGATCGACAAAGCCCATCAGAACAAAATCGGCGTCATTATGGACTGGGTACCTGCCCACTTCCCAAGAGACGAATACGGTCTGGCTGAATTCGACGGCCAGCCGCTCTATGAATATACGGATAAGCTGAAGGCTGAACACAAAGGCTGGGGCACCCTCGCCTTCGACTTCGGCAGACCGGAAGTCATCAGCTTCCTGGTTTCCAATGCTTTCTACTACTGTGAGCAGTTCCACGTGGACGGTCTCAGAGTCGACGCTGTTGCGGCCATGATCTATCTGAACTACGGACGCGAGTTCGGCGAATGGATGCCGAACAAAGACGGAGGCATTGAAAATCTGGAGGCCATCAAGTTCCTCCAGCGGATGAACCAGGATGTGCTGAGCAACTTCCCGGGCGTCATAACAGTCGCGGAAGAATCCACAGCCTTTCCGATGATCACCAAGCCGCCTCAGGACGGCGGTCTTGGATTCAACTTCAAATGGAACATGGGCTGGATGAACGATGAGCTCGAGTACTTCGAGAGTGACCCTCTGTTCCGCAGAGACATCCACGGCAAGCTGATCTTCTCCATTGACTACGCATGGAGCGAGAACTTCATCCTGCCGATTTCCCACGACGAAGTGGTCCACGGCAAGAAGTCCCTGCTCGATAAGATGCCTGGTGAATACGACCGCAAGTTCGACGGATTCAGAACTTTCATGGCGTATATGATCACTCACCCGGGCAAGAAACTCACCTTCATGGGTACAGAGTTCGCCCAGTTCATCGAATGGAATGAGAACCAACCGTTGGATTGGCTTCTTCTTGACTACGACAAACATCGTCAGGCCTGGGAATTCGTACGGGACCTGAATTATATGTACCAGCAGGAATCCGCGCTCTGGAGCAATGACGATGTGCCGGAGGGATTCCAGTGGATCGACGGCGGCAATATCTATGACAATGTGATCACATTCATGCGTCGTGATATCGATAAGGAGGCATCCCCTCTCGTGATCTGCCTGAACCTTTCGGGAAAAGATCTGGAAGACTACAAAGTCGGCGTGCCTCTCGCAGAGGAATACGTCACAGTAATCGATACAGATGCAGTCAACTACGGCGGTCAAGGTAAGAGAACCGCTTTATCCTATAAAGTACTGCCTGACGGCTGGAACGGATACGAGAACAATATTGAGATCGACCTTCCTGCGCTGTCGGCGATCGTTTTGAAACAAAAGGAGGACTAACTAACATGGCAAGAAAGAAGAAATGTGTTGCAATGCTTCTTGCTGGAGGACAGGGATCCAGACTGGCTCCGCTGACGGAGAACGTCGCGAAACCTGCCGTTCCGTTCGGAGGAAGATATCGTATCATCGATTTTTCTCTCTCCAACTGCGTGAACTCCGGAATCGACACCGTAGGCGTACTGACACAGTATCAGCCTCTGGAACTGAATGACTATCTTGGAACCGGCGATCCGTGGGATCTGGATCTGAACTACGGCGGACTGCACGTTCTGCCTCCATACCAGGCAGCAAAAGGCGGCGACTGGTTCAAGGGAACGGCCAACGCGATCTACCAGAATCTGAAGTTCATCTCAAACTATGATCCGGATTACATCCTGGTTCTCTCCGGAGACCACATCTATAAGATGAACTACGACATCATGCTGCAGGAGCACATCAAAAACGATGCGGACTGCACCATCGCAGTCATGGACGTGCCTCTTGAAGAAGCAAGCCGCTTCGGCATCATGAGCTGTGATGACACCGGAAGAATCACTGAGTTCGCTGAAAAACCGGCGCAGCCGAAGAGCACGCTGGCTTCCATGGGCGTTTATGTGTTCAGCACGGACAAGCTGGCGAAGTATCTGGAGATGGATGAACAGAATCCTGAGTCCGACAACGACTTCGGTAAGAACGTCATTCCGCTTATGCTGGCCGGCGGTGAAAAGCTGCACGCTTATCTGTACAAAGGCTACTGGCGTGATGTCGGTACACTTTCCTCATACTGGAGCGCCAATATGGACACTCTCGGCGAGGATCCGGAGCTCTGGCTCAACGATGATGGATGGCGCATCTACTACCGCCACGACTTCCAGTCCCCTACTTACTTAGGTGAGAACGCAAGTCTGCACAACTGCAACTGCGCGGCGGGAAATGAAATCGACGGCACCGTTTCCGACTCTGTGCTCGGAAGCAACATCACCATCGAGGAAGGCGCCGTCGTCAAGGACTGCGTTATTATGAACAACGTGGTCATCGAAAAGGGTGCTGAAGTAGAATACGCGATCATCGACAGAGACGTGCGCATCTGCGCAGGCGCCAAGGTCGGCGGTGACAAAGAAACAACGGATCTGACCGTCCTCGCAGCCGGCACTGTCGTAGAAGAGAAGGAGGTGTAGAACATGGAAATGCTGGGACTTATTTTCGCTGATGAACACAGTTCAGATATCAGCGATCTCACAACGAGAAGAACATTTGCAGCCATTCCATTCGGCGCGAGATACCGCATCATAGATTTCTTCATTTCCAACATGACGAATTCAGGCATCCGCAACATCGGCGTCATCGCGACTACCAAATACGAAAGTCTGATGGGCCATGTCCGCTACGGCGGTGAATGGGATCTGCACAGAAGAAAAACCGGTCTGACGGTCCTTCCTCCGTTCTCATTCTTCAACGGTGAAGAAAGATACGAGAACGTTCTGGAAGCGTTGCAGGCGAACATCAATTACATCAAAGAAAACAGCGAACCGTACGTTCTGTTCACCACCTGCAGCGCCATCGGCAACATCGATTATTCGGCCATGCTGCAGCACCACATTGATTCCGGCGCACGGTTTACCTGCCTTTGCACGAAGAATCCGACGAATAAGACAGACGGTATGCAGACGACGGAATACGTTCTGGGGGAGGACAACAGAATCGAAGACATCATCATCCATGACGATATGACGCCGGATGCTTATGTGGCTACAAGTACCTATATCATGGGCCGGGAGGATCTGCTGAACATTCTCTCCGAATCTCTGGAAAAGAACAAGATGAGCCTTCGTAAGGATGTGCTGAAACCTGCTCTGAAGGATTCCATCGTTTCTGCCTATGTCACAGACGAGAAAGTGCTGTTTGTGGATTCCGTCGCCTCCTACCTGAAGAGCAACCTGGATCTGCTGGACAGCGGTGTGAGAAGAGAACTCTTCGGACAGGAGCTTCGTCCGATCATCACGAGAGCGGGAAACAGTTCCCCTGCCTACTACGGAGATGAATCCAAGTCGACCAACTCCATCATTGCGGCAGGTTCTGTCATCGAAGGAACGGTCAGAAACTCTGTCATCTTCCGGAACGTGCACATTAAGAAAGGCGCCGTCGTCGAAAACTGCGTCATCAATCAGGACTGCATCATCGGAGAAGGAGCGGTGCTCAATTACGCCGTTCTGGACAAAGGCGTCGTCATCCACGACAAGCGGCTGCTCTCCGGTTATGTAACCCATCCGTTCTTCGTGAAGAAAGATTCTGTAATTTAACGGTTTTATAAATTTAATGGCTGAAATCATATACGACTCGAGAAATCAATTTTTTAAAACACCACAGGGTGCTGTCAAGGCGGGTACGGAGCTGACATTCCGGCTCCTCGCCGCCAGAGAACTGCACCCTATTGCAGTACGTCTGATCATCCAGTACGACCGCCACGATATGCCGGCGGTCTATGAGATGAACGGCGGCACGGAAACACCTGCGCAGACCGATGACTACCTGGAGTACTTCGTGACCTTCCGGATTCATGACACCGGTCTGTATTGGTATCACTTCGAAGTGCTGACGGAGGATGGCGCTCTGCGCATCGGCAAGGACGCAGATAACAGAGCTATCGTTTCAACCGAAGCCGCGTCCTGGCAGCAGACTGTTTACAACCGCGCATACGCCGCGCCGGAGTGGATCTACGGAGGTGTTTACTACCATATCTTCGTGGACCGCTTCCACAAATCCGGCCGTCCGCGCGTCAGAATGGAAGGCAAAACCAAACGCCACGACTGGGGCGGTGTGCCGGAGTGGAAACCGAAAAAGTTAAAGGTATTGAACAACGACTTCTTCGGCGGCGATCTGGAAGGCATTCGGGAGAAGCTTCCTTATCTGGCCAGTCTGAATGTGACATGCATTTATCTGAGTCCGATCTTCGAAGCCTATTCCAACCACAAGTACGATACAGGAGACTACGAAACCATCGACCCGATGTTCGGGGACGAGGAAGATTTTAAGGCGCTCTGTGCATCCGCTGAGGAATACGGCATCCGCGTCATCTGCGACGGTGTGTTCGCCCATACGGGATCCGATTCCAAATACTTCGACAAATACGGTCACTATGCTGCAAAGGCAGCAGCGGCTGCAGATTCGACCGCGGATAGTCCTGTTGAGGTTGATCCGGCGGAACTGGGTGCCCACGAAAATCCGGACTCGAAATACCGCAGCTGGTACTTCTTTCATGAAGACGGCACCTATGACTGCTGGTGGGATTTCCGGACCCTGCCGAAGATCAACAAGCACAATCCGGACTACATCGAATACATAACGGGAGAAAACGGCATCGTCCGCAAGTGGCTCAAGGCCGGTGCATCCGGCTGGCGGCTTGACGTTGCGGATGAGCTTCCAAACGATTTTCTGGACGCGCTCGTGCGCGCTGCCAAGGAAGAAAAAGAAGATGCACTGATCGTTGGGGAAGTCTGGGAGGACGCCTCCAACAAGATTGCTTACGAGGAGCGCAAGAACTATTTCGAAGGAAACCGTCTCGATTCTGTGATGAACTATCCGTTCCGCACGGCCCTGATTGATTTCGTGCGTTACGGAAATGCGAATGGCCTCGCGCAGACGGTCGAGACTGTTGTTGAGAATTATCCGCCGGAAGTACTCCACTGTCTGATGAATGTCCTGGGAACCCATGACAGCATCAGGATCATCACTGCACTGGCAGGCGTTGAGCTGGGCGCTGACCCTCCGCGTGACATGCAGGCGGAGATCAAGATGAACGACGCCGAATGGGCGCAGGGAATCAGGCTTCTGAAGATCGCCTCCCTGCTGCAGATGACTCTGCCGGGCGTTCCGTGCATCTACTACGGCGATGAAGCCGGCACCGAAGGATACAAGGATCCATTTAACCGGACCTGCTATCCATGGGGTCACGAAAACAAAGAACTGCTGAACTGGTACCAGAAGATCACCACGCTGCGCACCTCTCACGGCATCTACCGTCAAGGCGCTTACCGCACCATCGCTGCTGCGGATGGATTGTTCGCCTTTGAACGTTATACGGATGCAGATCATGCGGACGGCGATGCTTTTGCATCGATCATCACTGCCGTCAACTGCGGGGAGCATGAACAGCACCTTCCGCTGGAAGGTCAGTGGACGGAACTTCTGACAGGATATACCTACGAGGGAACCGTCACTGTATTCCCGGGGGATGCATTGCTTTTGGAAAAGAATTAGTACATTTTGAAAGGAGTTTCAAACATGGATTACAAGAACGAATACAACCGCTGGCTGGAGAGCAGCGTCGTCGACGATGAGACGAAGCAGGAGCTGTGTGCCATCGCCGGGGATGAGAAAGAAATCGAAGGCAGATTCAGCAAGCTGCTCGATTTCGGAACGGCGGGACTGCGCGGCATCATGTGCGCCGGCCTCTTCGGGATGAACGTCTATACGGTCCGCTATGCAACACAGGGACTGGCCGACCTCATTAAGAACAGCGAAGTAGAAGGAAAAAGCGGCGTAACGATTTCCTATGATTCCAGAAACAACAGCCCTCTGTTCGCCCGTGAGGCTGCAGGTGTTCTGGCTGCCAACGGCATTCACGTTTATTTCTTCGAAAGCCTGCGTCCTACACCGGAACTGTCCTTCGCTCTTCGTGAGACGAACTCCATCGCAGGAATCAATATCACCGCAAGCCACAATCCGAAGGAATACAACGGCTACAAAGTTTACTGGGCTGACGGTGCGCAGCTTCCGCCGGAACACGCTGCTGAAGTGGCTGACTCCATGAAGAGAAGCGACATCTTCGAGGACGTCAAGACGATGGATTTCAAAGAAGCTGAGGAAGCCGGATTCATCACGATCCTCGGAGAAGAAATGGATGAGAACTATCTCAGCCGCGTTCTGGAACAGTCCGCAAGCGCAAAGGCTGTACAGGATGCCGCGGATTTTAAACTGATTTTCACTCCGCTTCACGGAACAGGTTACAAGCTCGTGCCTGAGGTTCTCAAACGCCTCGGCGCCAAAAACATCATCACTGTTCCTGAGCAGATGGTCATCGACGGTGACTTCCCGACGGTCGCCTCACCGAACCCGGACAACATCGGCACCTTCGGACTGGCCATCGAGCTGGCAAAGAAGTACGACGCCAACCTGATCATCGGTACCGACCCTGACGGTGACAGATGCGGCGCAGTCGTCAGAAACGGCGATGAATTCGTTATGCTGTCCGGAAACCAGATTGGTGTTCTGCTCCTGGATTATTTGATCCAGGCGAAGAGAGAAGCCGGCACGCTGGCTGCCAACAGTGCCGCCGTCAAGAGCGTCGTTTCCACCATCATGGCAAACGTGATCTGCGAAAAGAACGACATCACCCCGGTTGAAGTACTCACCGGATTCAAATACATCGGTGAGAAAATCAAAGAATGGGAAGCAAACGGAGAGCACACATTCCTCTTCGGATTTGAGGAGAGCAACGGTTACCTGAGCGGTACATATGCCCGTGACAAGGACGCCGTCGTCGCATCAATGCTTCTCTATGAAATGGCGTGCTACTACGCATGCAAAGGCATGACCCTCTACGAGGTTCTGCAGGAAATGTACAGAAAATACGGTTTCTTCAAGGAAGAAGTCATCTCCATACAGTTCGAAGGATTTGATGCTCAGGATAAGATGGCAGCTGTCATGAAACAGCTCCGCGCTGAGCCGCCGGCAGAAATCGGATTCCCGATCGAAAAGATCCGTGACTACAGCACCGGTCTGATCACCGACGCGGCAACAGGTGCCACAGCCCCGACCGGCCTTCCGACTGCCAACATGCTGTTCTACGAGCTGGCTGGTGGTTCCAAAGCCATCGTACGCCCTTCCGGAACAGAACCTAAAGTCAAGCTCTACCTCATGGCCCAGGGCGACAGCGCAGCGTCATGCGAGGAGGCACTGAAGACAATAAAAGACGCCCTGCTCGGCATCGTCAAAGCCTAGCAAGGCGTGTATCGCTCAAGTTATATAAGTATCTTATAAACGTCCGTATCTGGCGGTTACCTCTCTGATGGTGGCCGCCAGTTTTTCATCGAAAGCATTTTCCTCCATCTGCCAGCGCCAGTTGCCTTCGGCGACGCCCGGCACATTGAGACGCGCGTCGCTGTCCAGAAGCAAATAATCCTGCATTGGAATGATGCATGTATCGCAGCGGCTGCTTTGGGCGAGCTCGACCAGACCGGACACTGCTGCCTTTGCATCAAGAATCTCATCTCCTTCGCCCGGTACCTGCACGTCTGATTTTTCGCGGAGATACCAGGAGACGAAACGTTTCTTCCAGTCTTCAATATTCTCATACCAGCCCAGTGTCGTGTCGTTGTCGTGGGTGCCCGTGTAAATCACCGCATTGTCCGTATCGTAGTTGAACGGCAGATAGACGTTCTCTTCACCAGTGTCGAAGGCGAACTGCAGGATCTTCATGCCCGGATAGCCTGCTTCGGCCATCATCGCCTTCACGTCTTCCGTCAGATAACCCAGATCCTCAGCGATAAATCTGCAGTCTCCCAAGGCCTCTCGCACCGCGTCGAACAGCTCCATCCCAGGACCTTTCTCCCAATGTCCTTCCCGCGGGTCTTCGCTGTCTGCCGGAATTGCATAGTATGACTCAAATCCGCGCATATGGTCGATTCTGACCACATCGAAATAGCGGAGCTGCTGATGGATCCTGCTGATCCACCACCGGAAATCCTGCGCTTTGTGGGCCTCCCAGTCGTATACAGGGTTGCCCCAGCACTGGCCTTCTGATGTGAATGCATCCGGCGGCGCGCCCGCTTCAAATTCGCAGATTCCATCCTCGTTGAGCCGGAACAGTTCCGGGGACGCCCAGCAGTCAGCACTCTCAAAGGCGGCATAGTATGGAAGATCGCCGATCAGTTCGACGCCCTTCGCGTTTGCGTATTTCTTCAGCGCGTCCCACTGTTTGAAGAACTCATACTGGGTCCACTTGTAGTATTCGATCTCATTGAACAGTCTGATGGACCAGAGGGTAATGGCCTCACTGTCTCTCGTTCTGATTCCGTCCTCCCAGAGTGACCAGTCCCCATCACCATAGTGATCCGACAGAGCTCTGTATAATGAATAATCTTCGAGCCAGAATTCTTCCATTTTGCAGAAGGCCTTGTAGTAGACCTTCAGTTCTTCATCATGATGCAGTCTTTCCCGGAAGGCGCAGAAGGCTGATTTGAGTGCCTCACGCTTCAGTTCGATCTGTTCCCCCTGCGTGAAAGCTTCTGCAACCGTTTCGATTTCCTCCAAGGACAAGAGATCATCCTCTTCCAGTTTGTCCAGGGATATGAGCAGTTCTTCCCCCGCAAAGCTGGAGCTTGACTGATACGGGCAAAGCTCCTTGTTCACAGGGCAAATAGGCAGGACTTGCCAGTAGCCCTGCCCTGCCGCTTCTAATCTGTCAATAAATTTGAATGCTCCCTTGTAGAGATCTCCGATGCCGTACCGGGACGGCAGTGAAAAAACCGGTAATAGAATTCCGCTCTTACGCATAATGTGTCCTTTTGTCTGATGCTGTTTGTTTTTGTGCTATGTGCTTTTGTGCTTTAATAAACACTATTATACTGATAGACCCCTTCCTTTGGCAACAAAATGCGCACATCTTCCGCGGCAGCTTTTCCGCTGCTTATCTTCTGCCGCCGCGCTTCTTGAAGTCTTCGCGGACCGGCGCGAGGCATTCTTCAATATCACTATCGCTGAAGGCTTCCATCCTGGACATCTTGCACATGACTGTACCGAACGCTTCATAGTTCTTGCTGATGCCCACATCATCATTGACGAAGGTTGCCGCTCTGCCGGCGCGGATGCCCAGGCGGTCTGCTTCGCTTACGGCGTCGATGTTTGCGCCAAGGAAGAGGAATTCCCATCCATACTGTTCCTGTTCGATGCCAATCATCTCCTTCACCTTGCGGTAAGTGTACTGATAGCTGGAATTCTCCATGCCGTCGGTGGTAATGATGAACAGCGTCCTCTCCGGAACATCCTCAGCTCTTGCGTATTTGTGACACATGGCGATGTGGTGGATGGCTCTGCCCACTGCGTCCAGCAGCGCCGTGCAGCCTCTGACGTAATACTGTCTCTCGTTGAGTGGCTCGACCATCTGGATCGGCATTCTGTTGTGGATGACATCGTGGCTGGTGTCAAAGAGCACCGTCGACCAGATGACGTTCTCCGATTCCGCCTTCTGCTTCTCCAGGGTGGAGTTGAATCCGCCGATCGTATCCTCCTCCAACCCGCTCATGGATCCGCTTCTGTCCAAAATGAAGACGACCTCCAGCATGCCGTTGCCTTTTGCCTTTGCATCCTTTGCTGCCTTTGCATTACTTCTTTCGTTGTTCTTTGTTTCTTTCTTTGTCATATGAAAAACCCCCTTTTTTCTGTTTCGCTTTACCTTATGGTCAAAGGATAACAGAGGCAAGGGGGCAAATGGTCGCACGCCAGGCGACATTTCAACATCAGGACAGGTATTGCTCGGTTCTGTCGAACAAAAGGATGTTTATCTTATGGATGTTGTAGTATTTATGCTCAATGCAGCATTCAACAATCAGATCGAAGGTACTGCTCGGGTTCAGGGCGTATCCGGCCCTGCGCAGCAGATCTTTCGTCTGGTCCAGGTTCAGCTCCAACGCGATCGCAAAGGCAAGAACGGTCTTCTTCGAAGGCAGATAATTTTCATTGCTGCGGATCTTCGAGAATAGCTTCCGGTCCACATTGGCTTTTTTGTAGACTTCAGGATCGGTCATGCCCTTTCGATCGATCCATTGGAACAGCATCTGTTGGAAAGTCTGTGCTCTTCTTTTTAGAATCTCGTCCAGCTTTTTATCGAGCCCCTCATAGCTTTCTGTGAAGTATTCTTTCCCAAGAGAATAGCTCGCGTTGAATAAAAGATCCGCATCGTCTAATTGTTCGACACTCAATTCTTCTGCCAATTCATCATCGAATGGCGCATCTAGGTCCGGTTTCTCTTCTACTGCAGCAGCAGGATAGAAGTCTTCATCTATGGCAACCGAGGCTGCGATAGGATAAGCTTCCTTTAGGATGCTCGAATCCTCCTGGAAGCTTGCCATCTGCTGCATCCTCCGCCGTCTTCTTACGTAGCTGCTTTCAGGCGGTTTGATGTCCTCCTCATCAATAAACTCCTTGATATCAGGGAAGGCTTTGCCTGAGATGACGAAGGCTTCTTTGTCGTAGACGACCATGTACACAGTCATATCGTGGGTGAACAGGAAGGAGCTGATCTCACTGACGGCGATGCGCAGGGCTTCGTCCTTAGGGAATCCGAAGGTACCTGTGGAAATCAGTGGGAACGCAACGGATTCGCAATGCAGTTCATCGGCGATTTTCAGCGACTCCCTATAGCAGGAAGCGACTGTCTCCCGCTCATGATAGTTGCCGCCCTGCCAGGCCGGACCGATCGTGTGGATGATGTACTTGGCGTCCAGTGCAAAGGCAGGTGTTGCCGCTGCCTGCCCGGGTTTCATCGGTCCGATTTTGGCGCGTTCCGCCAGCAGATCATCAAATCCCGCGGCCTCATAAATGGCCTGGTCCACGCCGGCGCCGACGGCCACATTGGCGTTCGCCGTGTTGACGATAGCGTCTGCTTTTACCTTCGAAATGTCGTTTCTGATGATATTGAATGGCATATTTTTCCTCCATTTCCCCTTTTTTGGCCTCTTTATTTCATTATACACCATCGTCAAGTCCCGCATTCCGGACAGTTGAGAAATGAGAGTCGTTCTGCTATATTAATGCAATAGAAGCGGTACAATTCTCAGGAGGTACAAACCATGATACGCAGCATAAACCGCAAATACAACAGCAGCCGCTGCTGCAAAAGCATCCTCGCCGGGCTGATCGCCCTTTTGGTTGTCTTCTGCATGATTCCGGCAATTTCTGCTCCCTCACACGCGGCGAGCAACTTCATCATAACGGATTACGACATCGACATGGTGGTCAATGAAGACGATACCTATACCATCACGGAGACCATCGATGTCCACTTCACTTATCCAAGCCACGGCATCTACCGATCCATCCCGTACCGCGCAACCCTCGTACGGGATGGTCAGGAGTCGACCTTCTACGGAAAGGTCCGGGACTTTCAGATGCTGTCCGGTCACAAGTGGAAAAAAGAAGCCAGCGATGAATTCAACATCCGGATCGGGGACCCGGACAAGTATGAATCCACCGATACGACCTACAAATTTTCTTACGTTTTTGATATGCGGGGCGACCATCTGAGTGGCGCAGACGAAGTCTACTACAACATGATCGGTACCAACTGGGAAGCCCAGTCTATCGATCACGTTTCTTTTCAAGTCACCTTCCCGAAGGACATTGATACGAGCAAAGTCTGGGTCAAGACGGGCTACCAGGCAGAAGTTCCTTTCGAATCGGAAGGCAGCCGCATCATCAAGGGAGACACCTATGAAAACACCCTGGGCGGTCTGACGGTCCGCGCGGTTCTGCCGGAGGGA
This sequence comes from Bacillota bacterium, assembly GCA_017431785.1. Taxonomy (GTDB): domain Bacteria; phylum Bacillota; class Clostridia; order Peptostreptococcales; family Anaerovoracaceae; genus Lentihominibacter. The sequence goes on from JAFRKJ010000037.1 coordinate 185,389, forward strand.
TACTTCACCAAAGAGGCAGGCGCATCGAAAATGCCGTTCTATGTTCTCTTCGTACTGCTCCTTCTGGCCGCGGTGATCGGCTTTGTACTGTGGAGAAAGTACGGCAGGGACCCGAAGATCATCGAGACGGCGGAATTCTATCCGCCGAAAGGATTGTCGGCGCCGGAAGTCGGCTATCTTGATGAGGGTGCCATCACAGGCAACCACGTCATCAGTATGCTTCTGTCACTGGCTGACAAAGGCTACCTCAAGATCACCGAAATCGAGGTGCCTTCTGGTATTTTCAAGAAGAAGATGAAGACGGACTATGAGATCAGCAAGGTAAGAGAATATGACGGTGATGTCATCGGAGAATCGACCTTCATGGAAGACCTCTTCGAGAACGGCGCACGTCCTTCTGTCACTGCAAAAGAGCTGACCAACAGTTTCTACACGACCGTCAATGTCATAAAGAATCAAATTAAGGATCATTACGAGGGCAAACTGTACGATGAAAAGGCGAAAGGATTTGCCTGGGTGCTCAGAGGCATCAGCGTCGCAGGAGTCATCGCTCTTGTCATCATTTCGAGACTGTCCACGGGTGCCCCTATGCTGGAAGGAGGCATCATTTCAGGCATCATGCTGCTGGTATTTCAGATCATTCCGCCTATTGCCGGTTTCGCCGGTTTAAGCAGCTGGGTCAATGCGAACAAGAGCTCTGCAGTCGGTCGCTTCTTCGGCTTCATCCTCTGGGTGGGTCTGATTCTGGTCGGCTGGTTCCTTTCGGTTATCCTTGAAACCGTAATGGGACCGCAGATCGTCTTCTTCCTCATCGGTATGCTCCTGTGCTTTGCCGTGATGTTCATGGGCGCCCTTTGCGAGCGGAAGACGGATTTCTATGCGGATATCCTCGGCAAAATCAGAGGATATAAGAACTTCCTGCAGGTCGCAGAAAAAGACAGGATGGAACAGCTCGCTGAAGAAGACCCAACCTATTTCTACAAGAACCTCGCCTTTGCTTTTGCATTAGGCGTTACCTCGGTATATGCGAAGCACTTCGCGGGCCTCGCCCAGCAGCCGCCTGAATGGTATGTGACGACCCATGACTACAGCGGCGGCCAAGTCTTTGACTCCACCGGATTCACCGACTCTCTCACGAACATGGTCACCAGTGTGAGTAGTTCTATGACGTCCTCACCGAGCGACAGCAGCGGCGGCGGCTCCGGCGGCGGTGGTGCCGGCGGCGGCGGTGGCGGCTCCTGGTAGAGCTTGCATCTGTCGTTTCTGAAACGACTTGCTCCTTACGTTGGGTCATGTGATACATTTGGGAGGAAATCACACAGGAGGATTATGTCATATGAAAACTGATACTCAGAAACTTTCCTTCGCATCAGACTACCTGGAGGGCGCACACCCTGCTATTTTGGAAAGGCTGCAGGAAACAAACTTTCTGAAGACACAAGGATACGGACTGGATCCGTTTTCGGAAAGCGCACGGCAAAAGATTCGTGCTGCCTGTAAATGCCCAAAAGCGGAGATTCACTTCCTGACCGGCGGTACACAGGCCAACGCGACTGTGATTGATGCGCTGCTCAATAACTATCAAGGGGTTTTGTCATCAAATCAAGGTCACATCAGTGTCCATGAAGCCGGCGCAATAGAGCTCGGCGGGCACAAAGTACTCGCTCTTCCAAACAAGGAGGGAAAAATCGACCCCGCCGTCCTGCGGCAGTGGCTTGTTGATTTTGAAAATGATGCAAATCATGATCACATGGTTTTTCCGGGCATGGTCTACATCTCGCATCCGACGGAGTTCGGAACACTCTATACCCTCCGCGAACTGGAGGAAATCAGCAGTATATGCAAAAGCTATAACCTGCCGTTATACATGGACGGTGCAAGGCTTGCCTACGGACTTGCCTGTGCGGGGAACGATGTAATGCTTCCTGATATCGCCAGACTCTGCGATGTCTTTTACATCGGTGGAACCAAGTGCGGCGCGCTCTTCGGTGAAGCTGTCGTCATTACACGGTCCAATCTGATTCCTCACTTCTTCACAATTGTGAAACAACACGGCGCGCTTCTCGCCAAAGGCAGAATCACCGGACTGCAGTTCGATACGCTTTTCACCAATGATCTGTATTTCAGGATCGGCAAAACAGCTATTGACGCATCCGAAAGGATCCGCACATGGCTCAAAGAAAACGGATATCGGTTTCGATATGACTCTCCTACGAACCAGCTTTTCGTCATTATGGACAATGACAAGCTTGAGAAACTGGGGGAAAGTGTTGAATACTCCTTCTGGGAAAAATATGATGATGCGCACACGGTTATACGATTCGCCACCAGCTGGGCGACGGCCGATGAAGATGTCGACGTGCTCATCAGCACGCTTCATTCTATATAGCGCTAAGCAGTACAGAATATGTATAAAAAAGCAGACCACCACTGCGGTCCGCTTTTTTTATACCTCATATATTGAAGAATTTATTCAAGTTCAAGTTTCACATCATTGTGAAGCACTTTGACGTTCACCAGATAGAAGATGACGCCGATGCAAAGCCAGATGATACCCAGCGTCAACGCGTAGGATGACAGGCTCGTCCAGATGTATGCGATGATCAGGAATCCAATCCCAGGCAGAATCAGATGTTTCCATACCTTGCCGGTCTTCTTCTTGAACCAGAAGTAGTAGATGACCGTGAAGTTCAGGATGATAAACGCTGACAGTCCGCCGAAGTTGATGACAACGGAAATCGCATTGATTGCACTTGGGAGCAGGTATACACTTCCAATGGTCAGTACGAGGGAAAGAACTGCGATGAAGATCGTTGATACATACGGTGTCTGGAATCTAGGGCTTACCTTAGCCAGTGCTTTAGGCAGCATTCTGTCACGCGCCATCGAATAGATGATACGTGAGATCGCAGCCTGAGCTACCATGCAGTCTGCAATACCCCAGCTGAAGCCGGTAGCAGCTGCGCAGATGACCATGACCTTTGCACCGCCGGCGAGGTTTGCTACCTCATAAAATGCATTGTCGACATTTTCGAATGTACCCTCTCCGTGCCATGGGAGTACACATGCAGCCAGATAAGTCTGGACGATGAAGAATGCACCGACAACGAGAATTGCTGCGACACAGCCCTTACCAACAGAGTCAGCGCCGCCCTTTGTTTCTTCTGCCAAGGTACTGATACCGTCAAATCCGAGGAAGGAAAGGACGCATACAGATACTGCACCCATAACGATGCTCATACTGAAGTTTTCCCCGTCAAAGATTGGCTTCAGCGTGAAGGATACGTCAGGCGTCGTAACAATGTAGTGAATCGCTGCGATACAGAAAATCACAAATACGATGATTTCCAGCACCAGCATGACCCAGTTGAATCTGTTCGTCCACTCGATACCAACTACGTTGATGATCGTGTTGATTACGATGAACATAATCAGCCATACCCAAATTGGAACAATATCCAGACCCGGAATCGCTGCAAGGGCCGTTGCTGCTACGATGTACAGCAGCGTCGGAACCAGCAGATAATCCAGCAGGATTGCCCATCCGGACATGAATCCAACTGGTTTGCCGATTGCTTTTGTTGCGTATCCATAAACGGATCCGGAAATCGGGAATTCCTCTGCCATGCGCCAGTAACTGAACGCGGTAAATACCATGCCTACAAGACCGATGCTGTAGGCCAGAGCGACCATACCCTGTGAAATTGACATGACGGTTCCGTAGATGCCAAACGGAGCGATCGGTACCATGAAGATCAGTCCGTAGCACACGAGATCCGGCACTGTCAGGGCTCTTTTGAGTTCCTGCTTATAGCCAAGGCTCTCAATTGTGTTGTTGTTCATTTTATAATTGCCTCCTTGATAAAAATGAATTAAATAAATTAAAATGATAAACCTGGTATGTATTTCTTAGGGAATACAAATCTGACTGTTTTCTCAGGATCGACGATCTGACAGATCTGCAGATCACCGAGCAGGCTCATGAGCATCACGATATCCGGAAGATCCAGATCTGTTCTTTCGGCAATCATCTGCTCCATCAATTCCGTTGCGGTCTGACAAGCTTCGTCCACTGTCGGTTTCGATACGATTACCGCAAGATGTTCCTCTGTTTCCAGTACCGGGAACTGCGGTGCCTTTGCTTTTACCACATCGATGGTCACGTTGACGTCGGCGGGAATCTCAAGACCGGATACGCCGATTTCTCCATCGCCCATTACAGCGTGGAGGTCGCCGAATCCGAAGAGCGCACCTTCTGCCGCAACAGGAAAATAGAGCGTGACGCCCTCTCCGATCATCGTGTTGTCCATGTTGCCGCCGTGCTTTCCCGGTGTGCCTGTATTGATGTCAAGACCATCCTCCGGCGCAACGCCGATAACACCGATCATCGGTTTGATCGGAATGTCAACTGTAAGACCGTTTTTCGCCTGGTAGTGCACGAACCCATCGGATACCGGCGTGACTCTGGTGTGGGATCCTTCGATGATATCGCCGAGGGTGCCCTCTTCATTGAGACAGCATACAGTACCTTTCTCATTCAGCTTGATGCTGTTGATCGTGACCTTCAGAGCGTCCCCAGGCTGTGCGCCATTCACATAGACTGGTCCTGTTGCTGGATTGATGCGGTCCCAATCGATTTCTTCCATCACGTCTTCCGGATTTCTGAGCTGGTTGCCAAAGCAGTCCATGGTTTCGAAATCCATCGTCACCGGCGCATCAACGCGCACTGCCGGCTCGTTCTTATTGCAAAAGCTGTAGAATACGTTATCCTTCGTAATTTTCATTTGCTTTCCTCCTGCCTTTTTTCTTCTCAGTCCTTTGTTTCTCTATTACTTAAATAATGATTTGAAGCCTTCTTCATATAGTCTTTTATGTCCGCCCAAAGATCCGAAGCGTTGTCCGTTCTGATACTCATAATGTCTGGATCCACTTTGAGAAGTGCCTCGTCCGGATTCATTTCGAAATATCTTTTCATGATTTCCATCATTTCATCGCTCTCCGGATCCACTCCCTGATTCATTTCATGCAGTACATCTGCCAGAAGCTGGTAGTACTGCTTCATCTCTTCAGAACCTCCGACCGGTTTGCAGGTAACTTCCATTCCGTCCGCGATTGCCCGGTTGAGCTGCCATATCATGTCCCACTTGGCTTGAATGTAGTCGACCACTGCCGCATAATCTGTCCAGCTTTCTGCTGTTTCGCCTGCAGATGACAACGCCTCCAGATCCTTCATGATTGCGTACTGCTGCATCTGCTTTAATATGGCTTTTTCTGTCTCTGCCACTTTCTCGTGAATCGTCTGTTCGATCTTCGCCGGTGTTTCGTTATCGTCCAGTTTCTTCCTGATTTCTTCCAGAGACATTCCCATAAATTTGTAGCAGAGAATTGCGTAGAGTCGTTCCCGCTCCTTTTCTGTGTAATAGCGGACGTTCCCTGTCCCTCTCTCTGCAGGAGTCAGGATTCCTTTCTGATCGTAAAAACGAATGGTCCGGAGTGTCACGCCGGCTTCTTTGGCAAGCTGACTGGCAGTCAAATATTCTGATTTGTTCTCTTTGCTCATGTTGACCTCATTTCTTTTTCGCAACATTTTGTAATGATATTTGGTTACGTAACGTAAGTGTCAAGCAAAAAATAAAAACCTTTTTCAACGGCAATTCGGGAATAACTGCGGTTGATATAGGTTTTGCCTGGTATATAATAATATCATCAAAAGGAAAGGAGAGCAGCGCACCAAGCGCTGCAAACAGATTATGGCAAGAAAAAACTTTGGACCGAATTCATTTATCACACCAGAACCGGTACTGATGATCGCGGCATATGATGAGGACGGAACTCCGGATATCATGAATGCCGCGTGGGGCGGTATTTCAAGTGCAAACCAGATTTCCATGTGCATCAGCCCGGGACACAAGACAGTCAAAAATATCCTGATCAAAAAAGCATTCACTGTCAGCTTCGCGACAGTAGACAAAGTAATCGAATCAGATTACGTGGGCATCGTGTCGGCAAACGATGTGCCTGACAAGTTCGCCCGCGCAGGATTCACCGCGACGAAGAGCGAATATGTGGACGCACCGCTGGTAGACCAGTATCCGGTCGCTTTGGAATGCGAGATGGTAAGCTATGACGCAGATACCCACATCATGATCGGCAAGATCCTGAACGTCAGCGCAGATGAAAGTGTTCTGACCGACGGCGCCATCGATCTGGCGAAGCTCCGCCCGATCGTCTATGACGGCATGAACCACAACTACAACGTGCTCGGCGAAGTCGTCGGCAAAGCTTTTGAAGATGGGAAAAAAATGAAGTAAATTACATTCCGTTATAGCGGAATCCCAACATCGTTATGTCATCGAACTGTTTGGCGTCTCCAACGAATTCATCGAGATCCGTTTTGACGCCAGACAGCAGTTCGGTCATAGACCCATCCTTACCCTTGTTGAGCGCGGCAAGCATCCGTTCCGTTCCGAACTGTTCCGTCTGATTGTTGAGCGCTTCCGGAACGCCGTCTGTATAGACAAACAGACAGTCTCCGGGCTCGATATTGAATGTATAATCTTTGAATGTCAAATTTTCAAGTGCACCCAGCGGAGGCATATGCTTATCCTTAAAGAGTTCATATTCTCCGCCTGCACGCATGATCGTAGGATACTCATGTCCCGCATTGATGCATCTGACCGTTCCTCTCTTAAGATCTATGATGCCCATCCATACGGTAACGAACATATCCGTATCATTTCCTTCGCAAAGTTCATTGTTGACTTTTTCAAAAACATCATTGAGTTCAGTGCCGGTTTCTGCAAGTCCGCGCAGGGCCATCTTACTCTGCATCATGAACATCGCGGCAGGGATTCCCTTATCTGATACATCTGCAATGACAAGCGCGATCTTGTCAATTCCAACAAAGAAGATGTCATAGAAATCACCTCCGACTTCCCTTGCCGGATTCATTGTCGCAAACACTTCAAATCCCGAATGTCTGAAATCAAAATTCTTCGGCAATGCCGAATCCTGTATTCTGCGGGCCAGCTGCAGTTCTTTTTCTATGCGGTTCTCCGCATCGGCGATATAGCCTTTGAGCGAATCGACCATAGTATTGATATCATCAGAAAGAACAGAGAACTCTGAAGAAGTATAGACATCGACCCTCTCCTCCAGATCTCCTTCGGTGATTCTGTGGAGGGATCTGTTCACTCTGAGCAGATTATTGATAACCAACGTTCTTACAAGTCCGGAAATGAGCAGGAAGATGACAGCAAACAAAAGCACATCTGCCAGCAGCGTTTCATACGCGTGAATATCACGGGCTTCATAGACGTTGTCCTTCGGCAGCATGATGAGCAGTTTGACACCATCCCCCAGATCTGTCAGTTGACAAAGGAAATCAATATCGGCTGAACGGGCCGTGAATACCTTACCCGGTTCATTGCTGTCAATAACGTCCTTGACGGAGCTTCCTCCGCGAAAATCTTCACCCGCAATCACTTTGCCTGAGGAATCAGCAATGGTGAACGTGCCTCCATAGCCAATATGGGTAACCATCCTGGCAACTGCGTTTTCTCTTGTCTTGAGCATTTCATAGGTTGCACCGATATCCTCTTCGGCAACCTTGAATTCCCGGATTGCATCCTGTTTGGCAGATTGTGTCTGCAGATAATAGTTGAACCCGAAACTCACAAGCAGCACGAGGGCAATCACACCGAGAAGCATCCTTTGGAAGATACGTATGACAGGCACTTCTTCCATTGGCTTTGGCTTAAATGGGTTGATATTCTCTCCGCTGCCGAGATTGATCAGAAGCGCTGCGGCTGACAAGCCGACTCCGCTGAATATGATCATCGGAAGTGCGCAGGTCGAAACGACGTTAAAGGCGCTCTCTATATCATTGGAATGAGTCAGGAAGACGACATACATATGGAACACTTCAATCAGTGCCCCCATAAAGAACGCCAATTCAACGGAAGGCTTCTTGCCTTTCAAAATGACCTTATTGATGAACGCCGCAAAGAAACCTGCGAGACATGTGGACAGACTGCAGGCAATGCGCGTGAATTCACCGAAGCCAAAATACGTTCCGGCGATGTACCGCTCGATACCGCCGATTAGGCCGGCGATAATACCCGATACAGGATCAAAGAACAGACCCGCAGCCATCGGTCCCATGTCGCGCACGTTCAGCACCATGTCGGTATAATCCACGCCTAAGTGCGTCGAGAACACACAAAAACCGCCATAGATGACTCCAATGGCGATTTTCAGGCCAATCGTCTTCTTCAGATCCTTGGTCTTTCTCCACAATATATATGTCAGGAGGATGCAGAACGCAGCCACCGCTGACATTTTGAGAATCATGATCAGCATTTGCATATATCTACAATAACTTAGTATTCATCATCATTGCTTAGTATACACCATATTCGCATCCGATTTCCTCGGCGATGATCTCATCGATCAGTGTTTCTTTCCCGGAGGCGCTGCGCGCATAAAGTTTGAGCACACCTTTGCCTGTTCCGCCGTTCCACAGTCTGTTGTGGCGCTTATATCCATCCGGTGATTCGTAGTTGATGTTGAGCATCTCCTTCTTCAGGCAGTGGATCCTTGTTTCCAATCTTGCCGTCCGCGTGGTCTGATTGACATACCACTGGATTTCATCTTCTGTTTCTTTGCAGTCGAACTCAGTCCTGGAAAGAGTCCATACCTTGGAGAAGTTGAATTCGTAAAATTTGCCTTCGTAATAGATGCCTCCAAGGAGTTTGCGGTTCAAAGCCACTGGTCCTACTTTCGGTCTTCCTCCGCCGATATCGAATACGCTGTTGTTGAGCTTTTCGCCTGTGATGGCGCTTTTGAGATTATTGGATGACAGCCATACCCATGGACTCGTAAAGTCGCCGCCCCAGTTCTTGTCTGCATAGCCGTTGGAATTTTCCGGACGGACAATGTATTTCACCCCGTTAAGAATAATCTCACCTTCATACAGTGTCTTCATTCCCTCCGCGTGCCAGAACATTTCAAAAGCATTCAATTTGCGCAGAGGCTGGCTGGCACCATACCCTACGTTGAATGCAATATCCTTGTAGATTTTCAGTTTCCAGCTGATTTCGCCTGCGTCGCACATCCATTCGGGATGACTTTGCACCTCGTCATCTGAGAGGGATATGCTGCCCTCCGTATATCTCTCCGAGCAAAAGCAATCCGCCGCTTTGATCTGAAACGGAACGCCGCCATCGATTTCCACATCCTTCAGTGAAAAAAATCTGTGCAGCTGACCGTGGTCTTCGCCCCAATACCCCACGTTGACCATGAGATAAGACGGGAGAATTCCCGCTTCCTGCTTTTGCTTGTCATTCCATACAATGACCGGCTCATCCTCAGCATGTGCCGGATTGCATGTAAAGAATTCCACATAGAATGGTTTCCGTTCTTCTGTTCCCTCTTTTTCTCCTGTGAATGAATGCCACCACCAGTCGTATCCCTTCTTCGCAAGCGGTCCCTTCAGCATCCATTGGTCTCTGCTTATGTCGTTCCCGTTCATTGCGTTTCTCCTTTTTTGCGTGTTTTATTTCTCCAGCTCGATCTCTTCGCCCTCGTCGATGATGAGACGATTGTCGGCATTGAACTGTTCTGCTCTCGCATGGTCAAAATACGAGCCGCTGTTGGCTGCAACGATGTGGTATGGAATGTTGTGTTTCGCCTGCACGAGCGCGGCACACTCCGCAGCTTCCTCTATATCCATGTTGTAAACACCATCGCAGCAGAAGAAGGCGTAATCAATGTTCTGCTCTGCAAGGCCTGGCATCTGCTCCGTTGTGGACGTGTCTCCGCTCACATAGATCTTAACGCCGCCTGCTGCTCCGTCTGTTGCTCCGTCCGTCAGAGTGATGACGTATCCGACGCATTCACTCACACTGTGGTTGGTATTGTAACCAGCCTCAACAGCTTCGACATTGGCATACCCCAGATCAAAACTCTGATGCTGACCGCCTTCCAACGCCTCTTTCCAGGTAATGACCCGGCAGTCCTCATTGCGGTTCTCGATTTTGTCTAAAGCCGTGTGGTCGTAATGACCATGTGTCACAAGAATCAGATCCGCCGCCGGTGCGTAGTCATCGCTATCCCCGGCAAACGGGTCAATGTAGATCACCTTATCTTCAGCCGTTGTGATCCTGATGCTGGCATGCCCCATGTAGAGGAGCTTCGCCGATTTCCCATTCATCCCCGCCTCCTGTTCCATCTGGTCTGCCTGCTCAGACTGTACTGCCTGATCTGTCTGCGCCGACTGGTCCGGCTCCCCGGCGTTGTCCTGACTGCCGGAGCTGCCGCAGGCGGTGAGCAGAGCGACCATACTCATCATGATGATTATAATAGTTGTTATACTAAATCGTTTTTTCATTTGAACCCCATCAAGTTCTTGACCTTTTCGGTGCTTTCCTTATCCGTCAGCATTTCCAGCAGCCGGAATGCCACATCGGTTGCTGTGGAAGGGCCGCAGGATGTGATGATCGTTCCGTCGACAACAATGGGCTCCTCCGCCTGCACTTCCGCGCCGAACTGGGCCAGCTGTTCCTGACGGTGCCCACCGCTCAGGGCGTAGGTGGTCGCCTTTTTCCCTTCCAGAATGCCGCTGTTGCCCAGCGCCAGTGCTCCTACGCAGATACTGGCAATCGGTTTGCCCGCTCTGTGAAACGCCCGGATCAACCCCACCGTATCCTGTCTGTAAGCTTCTTCGTAGTAGCCGAACTCTTCGAAACCGCCGGGGATCGCCAGAGCGTCGTAATCTTCCGCGCACACGCTTATGGGCGCGCATACGCCTGCGCCTCTGTGCCACAGTACCCGATCCACCGTCACCGGCACATCGAAAGTACTCTTCACTTCCCGGGAAAAGCCTGCCGTATCATATTCGATATCCAGTCCGCCTTCGAGCTTCGCCCATCCGAGCACATCTGCAAAGGCGCTGAACTCAAGCATTTCGAAACCGCTTAGGGTCAGTATCAGAACTCTCATCTCAGTATCAGAACTCTCATCTTGTTATCAGTAAATCTCGCAGCCTTTGCGGCCGGCTCTCTTGACTCGGTAAAGGGCTTCATCTGCATCCTTGAAGATATCACCCTTCGGATTTTCGCGATCGGCAAAGGCTACACCTACGCTGAGGGATACCGGCGGCAGATCATCAATCGGATGCTGCAGAAGATGATTGATATTTGCGATCTTGTCGAGCACCAGCTGGCTCATGGAACTGTTCACACGCGTCATGACGACAGCGAACTCATCACCGCCGATTCGGCAGAGGATATCCACGGAACGGAAACTATTGTGCAGAATGTCTGCAACTTTCTTCAGAATTCTGTCTCCGATGGCATGTCCGTAGTTGTCGTTGACATCCTTGAAGTAATCCACATCGATTAGAATCAAGGCCATATGATCTGTATCCGCACTCTCCATCAGAAGGTCATAGGCGCCGCGGTTGAACAGCCCTGTGAGCGCATCATGGGATGCCTCATGGCTGAGTTTTTCTCTCGCCTGTTCGTTTTCATGGAGGATCGTATTGTATGTTTTGGTGACGAAGCGCAGTTCCTCAACGCCTCTCGGCTCGATCGCCTCCTGCTTTTGCATGCTCTTGACCATATTTGTGAGCGGTTTTCGTATCATCTGTGTGATGATGAAGACCATGCCGAGCACGATCAGCAGGAACAGAATCGTCAGTGCTGTCTGGGCATTGACCAGTCTTGCCATCCTCCTTGTGGACGTATTCAGTTCCTGTTTTGCTGACCGGATCAGTTCCTGTGTGCACAAGTTGACATTTTCACGGATCAGCTGCTTATAACGCATATAGTTATCATCGAAGACAAGTGTCCGGGCTTTTTCCCTCATTTCGTTCCCGGACAGTTTTTTGTCTTCTGGTTTGATCTGGATATCTCTGACTTCCTTCGGTACCTCTGAAGGCTCATAGTTTCCTGCCTCCACCATGAGCCGCATTGCGTAGTTCTCAAACCCGATCAGTTCATTGGAAAGGCTGAGCGCATTGTTGAGACTGTCGATCGCACCTGTCTCGTTCCCTCGCATCAGAGTCTGCAGTTCCTCGACCGCAAGATTTCTGCGCTTGGTGACATTCACTTCTTCATAGAACTCCTGCATGTACACCGCGTCCCCTGTCACAACGAAACATCTGACACGGTCCGTCAGATAATCTGATCCGATTTCCATGTTAGCTGTGGCGTGCTGCGCTTCTACGTAGTGGTCGCTCGCCGCTTCCATTCGCTGATATCCATGGGTAACATACACGTCGACAATCAGCAGCGCAGCCGCAGCGATCACGGCGATGATCACAAAGCAGATGGACGCCGTCCTAAGGTGAATCCCTGTACGCTCTTTACCGCCCTGATGCAGTGCTGATGTATTCTCTTCCTGCCCGGACTGTTCTGTCTTTTCATCGTTTCCGTCTATGGAGTGACCAAGATCTGAAAAGAGCTTTTCTTCGTCAGCACGGTCCTTTTCTTTTCTCTGCAGGATAAATGGTTCGAACTCAATAGCAGGTACTGGTTTTGAGAAGAAGTAACCCTGAACGATATCACAGCCGAGTTTTTTGAGTGCCTGAAGCTGTTCTCCGGTTTCAACACCTTCCGCGATGACCGGCACCGACAAGTATTTCGAGATGTCGATGATGACTTCCACCAGATGGGTATTGCCGTCCGGTTTGAAGGCATCGCGGACAAACTGCATATCGAGCTTCATCGCATCGATCGGCAGACTGGAGATCATGTTCAGAGAAGAGTAGCCTGTGCCAAAGTCATCCATCTCGATCTTGAAGCCTTTCTCTCTAAGCTTCGAGACGGTCCCGATAATCTGCTCACTGTCCTGTGTATAAGCAGATTCTGTGATTTCAAGAAGCAGGGACTCCTCTGCAATACCGTGTTCATCGAGAATAGACTGCAGTATCTCCGTCAGTTTCGGGTCGTACATATCGACTCTGGAGACATTGACGGAAATCGGAATGGCGTAATCGAATTTCTCTTTCCACTCTTTGATCTGTCGTGCCGTCTCTCTCCAGACATACTGATCCAGTTTCTGAATCAATCCATTTTCTTCAAACAGAGGAATGAAGACTCCCGGGCTGACCATGCCTAGCTGCGGATGAATCCAACGCACCAGCGCTTCCGCACTGGTGAGCATCGGCGTATCCTGGCGGATGTCAAACTTCGGCTGATAATAAACCTGGAATTGTCCTTTTGTGATAGCCGTCGGAAAATCTTCAATCAGCTGCTCCGCATAGATCCGACGTTCATGCAGTGTGTTATCGTAAATAGCAATATTCTGTGTGAAGCTTCCCCTGACTCTGTCTGCTGCCAGTTTCGCCCGGTCAAACCGCCGTTCAATATCGATGTCCTTATCGACATTCTGGTAAACACCCATCCTCAGGCGGATGCGGTTTTCGGCGGTTTCATCATCAGCCAGCACAATGGATGCCTTCTCCATGATCTGCTGGTAATCCTCTCTGTGCGGGCAATACACCATGAAAGTATCCGCATCTCTTCTGCAGACGATGCCATCAGAGTCTGTCACAAGCTCTCGCACCTGCTGTCCGATCTTCCTAAGCACCTCGTCGCCGTAGGCTTTGCCGTAGCGCTCATTGATCATATGGAAATGGTTCACATCGATGATGATGGCATCCATCGCAAGATCCTTGTGATACTGATCGAACTGTTCCGCGTAGCGGTAGAAGAACTCCCTGTTATACAGACCTGTCAGCGTATCTCTCTCCGTCAGCTCGATGATATCTCTATCCTCTGAAAGCTCGATGGCGTGAAGCACTCTGGCCTTGATGACGCCGATTTCCGGATAAGGCTTCGGTACGAAATCGATTGCGCCCAGATTCAGGCTTTCGATTTCTGTCTCTGTTTCCGCTGTCGCCACGATCACCGGGATATGGGAAAGTTCCTTATCTTCCCGTACTTTTTTCAGCACCTCGATGCCGGACATGACAGGCATCAGAATATCGAGCAGAATAAGGGAAAGTGTATCCTTGTTGCTTCGGATCACCTCCATCGCTTCTGCACCGTCGCAGGCGTACAGAATTTCATATTCATCCTTCAGAGCATGCCCCAGTATCTCCCTGTTAATGGCTTCGTCTTCTGCAATCAGAATCTGGCGCTTGCCATTGGTCGAATGGAATCTTTCGTGTTTCTTTGGCATCGTTATCTCCTATTCAATCTTTCAGGTTAGGATTTCAGCCTCTTTTTGTTTTTATACATCGCTTTATCGGCGTGCTGGAATACCTGTTCAATGGTTTCCTCTTTATCTCCGCTCCAGCAGGCAATACCGCAGGCAATGACGACATCGCCGCTCACAAGATGCTTCTCATTCTGTTCGCGGAACTGCGCAGCGATCGTATCCCTCGCCTGGTAGTCCGATCCCTGCAGGATGGCAACGAACTCATCGCCGCCGATTCGGAACACCGGACTGTGTTTGAAATGATTGCAGATCATCGAGCAGGCATCCTTGATAAATTGATCTCCGACTTTGTGACCCTTCGTGTCATTGATTTCCTTCACGCCGTTTACATCACAGACTGCAACGGCGAAAGGAGTCTGACTTCCTGCCGCGATTGCTTTGTCGATACTCTGCTCTGCTTCTGCGAAGGCGAGTTTTGTCTTCACACCCGTCAGAACATCTTTCCTGGCTGCTCTTCTCGCTTTCTCCAGATTCTGCTCAAATTCTTTTTCCCGTTGCATCTGAATATTGATGTTATTGACACCGATGACAACATGCGGATCCTTCGGGTCCGTCATCCGTGTTGCCTTCATACTTACCCAGGAAGGTGTCCCGTCAAACAAAAGCCGATAAGAAGTCATAAATATTCCGTTCCTGTCGAGTTCTTTGATCAGGTTCTCCTTCGTGAAAAGTCCCAGGAACTCTTCCAGATCGTCCGGATGCATGACGCGCAGCACATTTGAACGGCTTTTTTCGAAGAAGTCCTTACCGCCTTTCTCGATATTGAGGGATTCGTATTCTTCGTGAGAGCTGTACTCGATGAACTCTTCTGTTTCCATATCCACATAGTAGATACTGAAATAGTCTGCCGCAAGAGCCTCTGCAATGCTGGCGTAAGTTACGCTTTTTTCTATGACGTTCTGATACTCTTTTTCTTTGTAAATCTCGTCATCAATGTCGCTCAGTCCAATCAGTATGTGATCATTGTCATCCGTCAGCTGCATGACTTTCATGCTGACGTGCGTCGGCACGCCATCGATGAGAAGCTGATATTTGATCGTGTAATTGCGTTTGCTCTGCATCGTATGCAGGAATGTCTGTTCATCGAATAGGGCCAGGACGCGGTCGCAGTCCTCCGGAACGATTTTATCCGGAATCTGTTCCCTGCAGTCGTTGAAGAAATCGAAACCGCTGGTCACCGGAATCAGTCTGTGGTCCTCACCCTGCATACTGTACTCCCGATACACTCCCGTCCTGATATTGATGTAGTAGACACTGAAGTAATCCTGAGCGAGTGCCTGGGCGATGCGCGCGAATGTCAGGCTGCTGCTGTCCGTATGGATTTCAGCCAACGTCTCCCCTTCCGCGCGGTCCGTTTTGTCCTGTTCCTCCAGCATGTCCTTTTTCTCTGCAATAAAGGCCGCAAAGGCATCCGCAGGAACAGGTTTTGAGAAATAGTACCCCTGGATGATGTCACATCCCATATCTTTCAGAACGGCTACCTGTTCTTTTGTCTCCACACCTTCCGCGATCACCGGAACTTCAAGGTATTTGGCGATATCGATGACAAGCTCGATCATGCGGATATCGCCGCTTCCTGTGAAGGCATTTCTTACGAAAACCATATCCAGCTTCAGCGCATCAATCGGAAGGCGCGAAATCATCCCGAGAGAAGAATAACCTGTTCCGAAATCGTCCATTTCCACTCTAAGTCCAAGCTTCCTGAGTGCTTTCACTGTTGTAATGATGAAGTCCTCGTCTTCCGTATACGCAGTCTCTGTCACTTCAAGACACAGATCAGCAGGATCCAGCTGGTAGTCTTCCATCAACTGCTTGAACACCTGAACGATGCCCGCATCGGAAATATCGACCCTCGAGACATTGACCGATACCGGTGTCACAAAGCCATAGGTTTCCTTCCATTCGCGCACCTGCCTGGCAGCCTCTTCCCAGACGTAATTATCCAACTGCCGGATCATTCCGTTCTCTTCAAACAGCGGGATGAACACGCCCGGATTGACCATTCCCAGTTCCGGGTGCTCCCAGCGGACGAGGGCTTCCGCGCTGAAGAGCATCGGCATTTCACCGCGCACATCATATTTTGGCTGGTAGTAGACCTTGAACTGTTTCTCGCGAATTGCCCGCTTGAAATCCTCCGTCAGTCTTTCTGCGAACATCTCCGACTCATGTAACTTCGTATCGTAAATCGCAATCTTTTTGTTGTAGTTTCCGCGTAAGAGGTCCGCGGCTGCCTTTGCGCGGTCGAAGCGCTGCTCCACGCCGACGGTTTTATCTACGTTCTGGTACACACCCATTCGCAGGCGGATTTTATCAGTGTTTCCGCTTTCGTCCTCGATCCCTTTCACAGCGAGAGAAAGCATATGTGAATAATCTGTCCGGTGCGGACAGTAAATCATGAAGATGTCCTCTTCACGTCTGCAGACGATGCCTCCTGTTGTCTGTACGATATTGCGGAGATTGTTGCCGAGTTGTTTCAGGATCGCGTTCGCCTCTACTCTTCCGTAGCGGTCGACGACCAGATGAAATCGGGTGATATCCACTACGATTGCATCCATCGGATCATTTTTGTGGTGCTGATCGAAGACCGTTGCGTAGTTATAGAAGAATTCCCGGTTATAGAGTCCTGTCAGCGGATCTCTCTCCGTAGAATGAATGATTTCTCTGTCTTCAGACAGTTCGATGATACGGCGTGTCCTGGCCAGGATAATGTCTCTTGGTGGATAAGGTTTTGAGATAAAGTCTGTCGCGCCAAGCTCCAGACACTCGACTTCTGACTTGTGATCTGCCGTCATGACGATGACCGGAATCTTCGACCAGTCGCGAGATTCCCTCAGCCGCTTCAGCACTTCCATCCCTGACATAACAGGCATCAGAAGATCCAGTAGAATCAGTGAAATCTCCCGCTCACTATTCTGAATCTGCGTGAATGCATCCCGGCCATTTTCAGCAATAATCACCTCATAGTCCTCTGACAATGCAGCTCTCAGAATTTCTCTGTTGATCATCTCGTCATCGACGATCAGAATCCGCCTTTTCTCATCGGTCTGAATTCTAAGATGGTTTCTGGGCATATACTTCCTCCTCATTCTTCGCGTGTTCGTCTTCCCAGACTATCTGATTGTTCTTACATTGTATTGTACCACATTTGAATGCATGTAAAAACAACTGTATAATATACTTGTTATTTCCAATGAATGAAGGAGGTCTGTTATGAATTTTAAGTTGGGACTTTGCCAGATTGCAGGATCTGTAGACAAAGAAGAAGCAAAGAAGAACGCAGAAAAGCATGTGCGCCAGGCTGCAGAAAATGGTGCACAGGTCATCGCTCTTCCGGAGATGTGGGACTGCCCTTATTCTAATGACTACTTCAGAGATTACGCAGAACCGGCAGACGGGCCGACTGTAGAGTTTATGTCAAAACTGGCAGGCAATCTGGGAATCTATCTGATCGGTGGATCCATCTCGGAGCTGGATGGAGACAAGGTGTATAATACATCCTTCAGTTTCGACCGTCATGGTGACCTGATCGGGCGTCACCGCAAAGTGCATCTCTTCGACATTGATGTAGAAGGCGGTATCCGTTTCATGGAATCCGATACCCTGACAGCGGGGGAAGATATGACGATTCTGGATACGGAATACTGCAAAATCGGCGTTGCCATCTGTTATGATGTGCGTTTCCCGGAATGGCACCGCAAGATGGCCTTGGCAGGCGCCAAGTTGATTGTACTTCCGGCAGCTTTTAATATGACAACAGGACCGGCCCACTGGGATCTGACCATGCGGGCAAGAGCTTTGGACAACCAAGTATACTTCGCGGCTAATGCGCCGGCAAGAGATGAAAACGGTGTATATGTCGCTTATGGAAACTCCTGTATTGCAAGCCCATGGGGCGACTTCATCGCACACGCCGACGAAAAAGAACAAATCATATACGGCGACATCGATCTCGACAAGGTTGACGCCATCAGAGATCAGCTGCCGCTTCTGAAACACCGCAGACCGGAACTGTACTTCTAACCAAGTTCACTCACAAACGGGTGGGAGAATTCCGCATCCCGGATTTCGTATCCCCATCCGATTCCGATCATACGGAACGGCATCAGCGCATGTAATTCAGTGTGTACACAGAACCCTGTCAGCGCGAAGAGATATCCATCTCCGCACTCCTCTATGTAAATCATCTCTTCGCGCACATGGATATTGTCGAGATACGGCCGTTCTTCATTGAGCATCTTCCTGACGTTTTGTGCCAGATGTTCCCGCATCAAATCAAAACTCACATCCCCATTGAGCGCAATGAGATCATTCATCTCCTTTTCGGACTTTGCCTGTTCTGTTTCATTCTTATTGAGAATAACAACAGGTCTTATTTCATTCCTTGGAATTTTAAACTGCATCAGGCGGCAGCTGTAATCATCCGTTTCTTTGCTGAAAACCATCAGGATATCGATATCCCAAACCCGGTCTTCGTGGAAGTCCAAAACGCCTTTCGCTCTGACCACATCGAGGCTCTCCGTTTCGTGAATCGTGAAATTCCATGTGTCGATCTGAAGATCACCCCACTTTTCCCAATCATAGGTGATCAGCCAGCGGATCTGTTCCATGGTGCGGAACCATGGACCATTGTCCGTTCCGATGATGATCGGCAGTCTGTTCCGATCAAAAAAGGCATCATAAAACTGGTCAAAGTTTTCTGTATTGCGTTCCTGATAACACTTTTTCATGACCTCCAGTTTCTGGTGGATCATGTCTCTTTTTTCTCTGTTGTTCATATGCATCTCGATCATTAATACTCTTTTGCTTCTTCCGCGCCGGTCAGTACACGACACGCGCCCTCGGCAAGCGCAACCATTTCATCTTCGCCGGGATAGACGGTAACAGGTGCGATCCAATCAACCAGATCGGAGATCGCATCTGTCACGACTGGACTGTGCGCGATGCCGCCCGTGAAAATGATTTGATCGACCTTTCCCTTCATCGCGATGGACATTGCCGCGATTTCTTTGGCGACCTGATAATAAAAGGCGTCAAGGGCTTCCTGTACAGATTCATCTCCTTCCGCTGCGGCTTTCAAAAGTACCTGTACGCTATTTGTTCCGGTATAGGCCAGCAGGCCGCCTTTGCGGGTAAATGTCTTCCTGATTTCGTCTTCCGTCATACCGCTGTCAAAGCACATGTCAACGACTTTGTCCACCGGAAGACTCCCTGCCCGTTCCGGTGAGAATGGACCTTCCCCGCTGACCGCATCTTCCGTATCAAGCACCTTACCTTTAACGTGCGCACCGACAGATACTCCGCCGCCCATGTGGCAGATCAGCAGGTTCAGATCTTCATATGCTTTTCCCACTGATGCCGCATAGCGACGGGCGATCGCTTTCTGATTCAGCGCATGCCAGACACAGGTCCGCTCGATTGATGGATATCCCGAATACCGCGCGATCCTAGACAGTTCATTGACCACCGGCGGATCTACGATATAAGCAGGCACTCCGCTCTCACGTTCCAGTTCGCTGCCGATCAGGGCTCCCAGATTTGAAGCATGCTGTCCGCTGACACCAATGCGGCAGTCGCGCACCAATGCGTCATTGACGCGATATGTGCCGCCGGGAAGCTGACGCACCAACCCTCCTCTGCAGACAATGGCTGCAAAATCAGCCAGCTCGAATCCGTTTTCACAGAGTGCATCCATCACAATCTGTTTACGGAAGTCCAACTGGTCCGCGATGCTTCCGAGCTTTTGCAATTCTTTCGCATCGTGCCGCAGTGTCTCAATAAACAACTCATTGAGCGGCTGTGCTGTATCCTGTTTTCCGGTTTCAGAGACCGCTTCATAAACTGCGATCTTTGTCGATGTGGAACCGGGGTTTACGACTAATATCCTATTATGCTTCATGATTTTCAGGACTCCTTTGGTTTGAACTCTCCACTGCCTTGTATATCAAAACCCATCAGTTTTTTGACTTTCTGTATATGTTCTTGATCTGTCAGCATTTCCAGAAGCAGAAGCGCTACTCCAGATGCAGTCGACGGGCCGCAGGAGGTAATCAGATTTCCATCGACGACGATGCGTTCCTCTGCCAGCACCTCTGCACCGAAATCCGCTAACTGTTTTTGTCTGTGACCGCCGCTGAGAGCGTAGGTCGTCGCCTTCCGTCCTTCAAGGATCCCGCTGTTGCCCAGCCCAGCACATCTGCAAAGGCGCTGAACTCAAGCAGCTCGAACCCGCTGAGGGCAAGTAATAAAACTATCATAACGACACTTCCTGACAAACACCTCTTTTGATAAAACATCTTTTCGTTACAGAATTATAGCACGGTTTTTATGTTTTATACCATCTGCCGCTCGCTTTTGATGCTGAGAAAGGATTATAATACTTTTTGATAAGATTTGAATTCAACAGGAGCAAGACATCATGGAATTATTCGAACTCATTCTCATACTGTTAGCCTGTGTCATGGCATCAGCCGTGGCAGACCAGTTCATACCGCACTTATCACTGCCTCTTTTGCAGATTGCTGTGGGGCTTGTCATCGCACTGATTCTCCCAGTTCTGACCCATGTGCACATAGAAGCAGAACTGTTCCTGATGCTGTTCATCGCTCCGCTCCTGTACCGTGATTCCCGTGAAGTCAGCAGGGTCATGCTGTGGTCCAACCGGTGGTCGATCCTGTCCATGGCAATCGCACTGGTCATTGTAAGCGTATTAGCCGCAGGATTTGTTCTTCACCATATCATCCCTGCGATACCACTCGCAGCTGCCTTTGCATGCGCTGCCGCGCTGGGTCCAACGGATGCCGCAGCCGTTGCAGCCATGGGTTCCACTGTGAATCTTTCAGAACGACAATCCATTCTGCTGTCGGGAGAAGCATTGATCAACGATGCTTCCGGCGTCGTTGCCTTCCAGTTTGCTATCGCCGCGGCAGTAACCGGAGCCTTCCACGCAGGTCAGGCCTTGGGCACCTTCGCCATCCTGTTCTTTGGCGGCATCCTAGTAGGTATACTCTGCGGATTGTTTCTGAATGCAGGAACCAGAATGCTGCGCCGCCGGGGTTTCATGAGTGTAACCACACACGTCATCTTCGATGTGTTTACTCCTTTTGTGATATTCCTCTTTGCGGAAGAACTGCATGTCAGCGGTATCCTGGCCGTTGTGGCGACCGGACTTGTGATGCAGGAGCCCAACGTGAATATCAAATCGCCGGAACTGGCCCGACAGGAAATGGTCACAAACAGTTTCTGGGAAGTCATCATCTTCCTGATCAACGGCATCCTCTTCGTAATGCTGGGGATGCAGCTGCCGATGGTGCTGGACGCTGACAACATGGAGGGACTCTCGCCAGCCCATGTAATCGTCGCTGTCCTGGCAGTCACATTCGTCATTATCGCCGTGCGGTTCCTTTGGGTCAGCGGTCTGGAACTGATACACCGCAATCCAGAGAACGGAGAGCGCGGTGCGGCTCATTTTGCTGCGACAGAACTGCAGTCTCTGGTCACTACCATTGCAGGGCCGAAAGGCGCTGTTACGCTGTCCATTATCATGACGATTCCGCTTACCATGACAGACGGAACAGCTTTTGCCTCGAGAAATCTCATTATATTCATTACATCCGGCGCGATTCTCTGTACGCTGCTTTTGGCTAACTTCGTCCTGCCTTTGCTTGCACCGATTGAACACGATGAGAATGAATCCCGGGAACTGTGTCAGGCACGTATGCTGGTGCTTGAAAAAACAGTTCGGGAAATGCGTGAGATACTGAATGTATATGCAGATGAAGACTTTATACCGGCATTCCGAATCGCACTCATGCGCTATCGTGTCCGGTTGATGCGAGAACGTTTGCAGATGAATGCCTGCGGTGATCAGCTAAGTCAGATGATCTCAGAAGTGCTGGATGTACAGCAGGCGCGCGCAGACGAGATTCAGAAGGGCCACTGGCATATGCCGGAAACAGAACGTCTGGCATACTACTCTATCTTGCCGATGATTCGGGAATCTGTTGGTTACTTTGCCGGCGCAGAGAAGATCGGTTCCCGTTTTGAAACACGCAAAGGCAGGCTGCTCATGCGTTTGGCAAATCTGACGAAAAAAACAGCTGACTACGATGACGAACGGCAGGCGCGCATCTATTATGATACCGTTATCTTCGCGCTGGATTTGGAATACGCTGCGATCCAGTATCTGCAGGGAATTCGGGAAGGTTCAGATCCACAGCGCGCGCGGATCGCCGAAGTCCTTTTGGAGGAACACGAAGCGTCGCTGCAGTCCCTCTGGGGAAGAATCAATTACGGCCAGGAGACGAAGATGGAAGAAGTGGACGAATTCATCCACGAACCCCACGACCAACTGCCGGAGGGTATGGAAAACAAAACCATGGAGCAATTCCGCAAGGCGTGGCACTACCATGATGAGGCAGACGCCAACGCGATGCAGATTGAATTGGATAAAATCAGAGAATGCCGTTTGGACGGGTCCATTTCTGCGCACGCCGCGAAAGCACTGCGGGACGAAGTCTATCTGATGCAGACGGCATTTCTGGAATAGTCGGGTTACTGGCTCCTTCTGCGTTTCACTGCAATGACTGCGGCGACAGCAGCAGCCAACAGCAGTATCACGATGATCAGTGGAACAACTGGAAACTTCTTGTCCACCCCTTGAATCAAATCGGAATCTTCGCCGTAAGTGTAGTAGCGATAAAGTGCCAGCGCCAGATCATGGACCTGCGCGGCCATTTCTTTATCTGCCTCTGTCATGATCTTTTCACGCGTCTCGGTGGATGATTCCGTCTTGATTTCTGTCGACAATTCATCGAACCGTGATACGAATTCTCCCTGCAGCGCCTGAAGATTGTCCTCCGCAAGCGCAATTTCCTGATCGCTCAAGTCTCCGTAGGTCAGGAGATTTGTCAGTGCGCTGAGCGTTCCGATGTACGACTTGTCCCAGCCGTCCGGATGGATATGATATTCCCCATCGTTCAGATAGTAATCACCTTTATCTGGTTTTTTCTCCGTGATGACGGTTTCATCCAGCTGGACTTTGTAACCTTCCCAGGTATCGGTCAGCAGCATCGGATAGGACGGCACGAAGACATTATACGTGCAGTTGTCCATTGCAAACCATTCCACGGTGCCAAGCGTCTGCTCCTCCTTTGGATAGAACCGGTACAAGTGTGTGTTCACGTTTTCCTCGTAGCCAATCGGATACACACGGAACAAAGCAAGCGCATTATCCAGTGACATCGTATCCTTCAACTTGAGCTGGTTGTGCAGTGAAGTGATCGATCCGTTCTCGTCCACGTTGCTCATGACAAAGTCGTTATTTTCCAGTACGTTATCGACTGTCCATTTATCAGTGCCTTCCAGGAAATTCAAGCCTGCTGCCAAACGCTCCTGCACATGGACTTTCCAGGCTTCATCCCAGTCCTCATCGTCGGTTGACTCCATCATATAGTCATTGAAGGAAGCACGGTAATCGATGATGTTTTCCTCTTCATCGCCGACAAAGGTTCCCGCTTTTTTCGCAACTTCAAACAGATGATCCGATGCGATCACGTGATCGGTATCGTCCAAATCGATCCTGCCAAGCACAGATACATTGAACTGCATGAATGCAACATCTGCAGGCAAAAGCACCGCTATGTACTCATGACCGGACAGGTTCTCCACATACCACTGCTCATTCTGATCGCAGATCATCACGCCGGCGCCTTCGTATCCTGCTCCGGCGCTGTCATAAATACTTGTCAGAAGTTCCACTCCTTCACGGGCGCTTGAAGCTTCCGAAAGCAACACCGTCGCCATTTCTGATTCTTCAATGCCTCCATCTATGAATGGATCCACTTTCTTGATTTTTTTGTTCGTGTTCAGTGAATTGGTCGCACTCACCGTTACGCCATGATCGTTTGTCCCGGCCTCCTCATAAGGAGTATGCTCATGAGTTCCCTCGCAGGTAAGGCATTCACCATCGATAAAGCCGTCGCAGCGCGCCGTATATTTGTAGCTGTCATGGGTAAAGGTCCATACGAAGTCTGTGCACCCCTGATACTCTTCACCTTCGGCATGTTTGCCCGCAGGAGAAACATAGTAAGTTTTATTGTCATCGGCATAGATCTCTTCCGACCGCATAAACAAATTCGCGCCATCGTCTGTCATGTCTCCGCCAACATAAAGCAGTTCACATGCATTTACGTTAATTGGCCAGCAAAGTGCGATCAGCAGCACAAATACAACCGGAATGTAATACCTTTTCTTTCCTATTCTTTTCATCTGCCACTCCTCCTCTTGATGGCTCTGACAACGCGAATCGCCGCCTTAAAGTGCAGTGGCCGCAGATGCCGATCCGCTTTCTTCAGTTCCTCTTGAAAGATCTTTTCGATTGCCTTTGCTCCATTTATCACTCCAGAGTGCAATGATTTCCGAATGATATTTTGACCGTATCAGCCACAATCCCCAAGCAGCTCCAATCACAGCCGCAAAACAAGTAATCCAGTCGCCCATGCCCATGCCTGTCATGATTCCGCCGCTTTGTGATAAATCTCCACGTATGAACTCCATAAAATCCAGACTCATATGCCCCAGGATGCACGGCAGGAGATTGCCGGTACGCAGATATACGGCGCCTAAAGCCATACCGATTCCAATCGCATACACCGCCTGAATAGCGCAGGAGGCCGGATCTCCGCCCGCTAAAATATTGGTTGCATGGACCAGACCGAACACTAGAGAAGACAGCCAGAATATGACTTTAATCTGCTTTTCAGATTTGATCGTCCTCATATAGTTCGCAACGCCCAGACCACGGAACGCTGTTTCCTCAACAAAGCCCGGAGAAAACGCTGCCAAAAGCGCCAGTAAGACACTTCCCGTTCCGAAGGCGGTCCAACTGACAATACTTCCAATATAATGAATGACCGCAACTGGTAAAAACAGAAGGATCCCTGTCAACAGGCCTTTTGTCTGCAGACATCCTTTGAAATCCGGCTTAAACCAGAGTTTGAACAGTCCCATTGCTACAACCGCCCCAATTGCGGCTCCAATCCCACAGCCAAGATGCCCCGCGTTTCCACTTTCGATACCCAGCACATAATGATTAATGACTCCGTCAATATTACCGACCAGCTCAGAGATCACCAAAGCGAAAACCAGCAGCAGAAAATAACTAATAATCGGATGGTCAAGTATTTTGTGTTGTCTTGTCTTCATAATGATTTGCTCCCTATACTATCCAATTTTTATCTAATTACATTGTACTGGCCAATATGATTCTGACTCTGTCAAACATTCTGGCAAAATCAGACCTTGACTCCAGTTTTTCTTTCACACTTACCGCTTGCCTGATGTTATCTGTGATGATTCCATCAACTTCACTGCTGAGGAAATGTCTTTGGATGCTTTTCTCATTCACAGTCCACACCAATACTTTCTTGCCTTCTTTGTGAATGGAGTCTACCTTGTAGGCCGTTGCTGATTCCACTTCAAGTCCGAGGTAGTCACAGTTGAGACCTGCAGCATTTCCGAAGGACACAAAGGTAAGAAAACCAGTCTGTATGTCAGGGTATTTCGTTTCTATATAGTTAATCAAGTCGTACTTAAGGGAAATCAACACACACTCATCTTCCATATTATGTTTATGTATCAATCTGACCGCATCATCGGCCATTTTTTTGTCCGCGGTGCTGCCCTTCAGTTCGGTAAAAAGCATTAGTCTGCCTTTGGATGCTGTAAGCATTTCTTCAAATTCCGGAACAGGCGATCCGTCAACACTGAGTGCTTTCACATCACTGAGATTCATCTCTTCCGACTTTCTTTTATCTCCAGCAGTGCGCTCAAATGTATTGTCGTGATTCAAAACATAAAAACCGTCTTTTGTTCTCTGGATATCGATCTCGCATCCGGAAGCCCCCTCTTTGTGAGCTTTTTCAAGGCCTGCCAATGTGTTCTCAGGTGCTTCGGCGCCGCCCGCTCTGTGTGCGATAATTCCGACGTTTGTACTTGCAGGATACCAGCTGTCAAAGCAAACAAACTGAGCGATGACTGCGGCCATCATCGCTGCTGCACCAAGGACTGCCAGGGCTTTGTTGCGTCGTTCTTTGTTCTTTCCGGAAACATACTGTACAACTGTACTTTCCTCCTTGTATGCATAATAGATCCCAGTCATCTTCATCAGATAAAAAGGAATCACGAAAAGATCTACGAACAGATACAAGATTGCTCCGGCGGTAATAAAGAGTACAACCAGAAATCGACTGCAGGCATGCGGCATTGGAATCAGCTGTATCAGCGCCAACGGAATAATAAAAAAGACGACAGCCATCAGAGCGATCAATGCCGCTACCGTCAGAAAGAAAAGCACATTCTGTTTCAGATAGTTCTTGTAATTGCCCCGCATCAGCCTTCTGGACTGCTTGCCGGAAGCTATCGTTGAATGCCCGTCAAGTACGATCCCATGAAGGATATACAGATTTGCGATGCCAATGAAAAGAAGCACAGGCACAATGATTCCCATCAGCGAAGAATATAATTTCGATTCCTGAATAAATGCAGTGATAAAGGTAGGTATGTACAATCCCTCCGTAAGGGATGTCGAAAAACCCAGACCAAGCACAGGAGCGATAAAAGAGATGTAGAGTATGACCAATAAACCAATGGGACTGAGTAGTTTAACTAAGGATGTAAATCCTGTGTTAAGACACTCTTTTATCGAAACATCCTCACCTTTGACCAGCATGCTGCTGAGCGCTATCTTGCCGTTCAAATCTAACGCCACACATATATAGAGTGACGCAAGGCTTAGCAAAAGCAACAAAATGCCCTGCCATGTGGTATACAGAAACTTCCAGTCTCCTGAAGTAACAGCCACACGGCCGACACTACTGAGAAGAGCTTTTGCCATTCCACCGAACAAAAACATCATAGCAAAAAGTATCCCCTTAGTCACAATGACATAACGGAATATATCAGGCATTGCCTGCAGATATGGCCTCAGCTTTTTTTCGTATTCAGTAAATCTTGCCATCGGTATATGCTTAATCGATCACATCCTCAAGCCATGAAACCGTTGCTGCATCCATGCCGTATTCTTCTCCGCCCAGTCCCTGACTTGTGACAGTATAGAACTCTTCTGTATCTCCCCACTGAATGACGATTGCGGAATCCTTCTCCATGCCGTAGCAATCCACTACATCATCCGCATCGTCTCCGATCTGCTGCGTCCAATGCTGCGGGAAGCTTTCCAGATCACGATCTGTCATTGTCCCGCCGTATATTCCACAGGCTTTTCGAACATAAATACCAATTGCTCCGCTCTCGTAGGATGCCTGTGCAACCCCATCCTGATATGAAAAAGCAGGATCGCTGAACGTCAGATCATTGATTTTCAGTTGCTGCGGAACCTCAAATTCCTCCATATTGCCTGCACCTTTCGCTGCTTCTGCAGCGGATGACACCTTCGTCCATGGATCCTTTTCTTCTGCAGTGATCAGAGAAATGACTGCTGTTCCGTTGGCTTTCTCAAGGACTGTCGCATTGACCATATAGTCCCCGGCGGCGAACCCGCATTCAATCGGTTCTGTTCCGGATATTTCCACATCGAATTCCGGCTCTCCTTTTGCCGCTAACTCTTCCGCATCTGCGTTCACATCATCTGCAGCGTCGATTGGATAGAACTCAACTAGAACAGTACCTTCTTCGAAATTCGGCTCGATCTGAACATCGTCTCCCTCGCCGACCGTAAAGGTGCCTGTCGCGCCCATCATGCCTTTGTCTGCATTCTCAGCTGTAATCTCAACATTCAAATCTTCATTCACGACAATTCCAAAATTGGAGTTGCCGCATCCGGCGAATCCCATGACAAACGCAGCGATACTTGCGATGATCAATACTGTCTTTTTCTTCATGCCTGTTTCTCCTTTTTTCTTTTGCCCTATCTTCTAGCTTTCCCTGTTTCTTCTCACCAGCCATGCAATCGCACTTGTAACTGCCTCGACAACCAAAGCTGCAATTCCTGTAAAGGAACCGACAGACCAGTACGTGCCCAGATCCATAGAGCCACCGGTCAGCAGATCTGCAGCGGCCAGAAACAAAACGACCGCCAGGTAAACCGCCGGAGCCGCAACCCATTTCACTGGTGATTGGATTATCCATCCGTACCAACCCCCGATCAGGGCACCGGCAAGCGGAAATAAAAACATAAATATTATAACACCGATGAGGATCGCAACACCTGTATCTGTTGAGTTTGACGCAACGATTCCGAGAATGATGCTGATGATCACAGCTGCAATTGCGAACAATATCGGCCAGTGTTTTCTTATCATGATATGCTCCTCATTTCTTTTCATGTTACCTTTTCTGCTTCTTAGAGATCGTTTGTTTTGCGGATCAGGAATGCGAAATACTCGAGCAGCTTGCCATAATCAGCTGCCCCGGACACAGGCGCCTTGTACATCAGCTCCGGATGCCACTGCACACAGACGATCGGCAGGGTTTTATGCACGATCCCTTCAATAATACAAGGTCCTGTGAACTCACAGTTTTCTTCATTTTCTATCGAATCGATGCACTGAAAATCATCAACACCACTCTTATCCGTGATTATTATCTTATACAATTTGCTCCTTTATTATGATTTTATTATGATACCACATCAGCAAGTACTTGGTTACTATAATATAGTTCTAACACTTCTGGTTTTTTGAGTTCAAATGCATCGATTCCATGAAAAAAGATATTATCTTGTAATACACGCGCAGCTGTGATAAATTGGCAACATAAAACACTATAGGAGCACAATTATATGAGAACACCAAATCAATACATAAGAGATCTGGGCAAACACGTCAAAGACCAGAAGGGCGTGTTTATCCTATACTCAATCCTCAGACTGCTGGTCGTTCTGATCATGATCAGAACTATCATTCTCGGCAATTATGAAGCAACTGTCACATGCCTGTTGGTTCTGGCTCTGTTCTTCATACCGAGTCTGCTGGAGGAGACTCTTAAGATCAAGATTCCGCCATTGCTTGAAGGAATCATGTACTGCTTCATCTTTGCGGCAGAGATCCTGGGCGAGCTGGGGCACTTCTATACGCAGTTCCCAATCTGGGATACTATGCTGCACACATTGAACGGATTCCTGTTCGCAGCCGTCGGTTTCTCCACGGTTGACATTCTGAACAGAACGAGCAAGAACATCAAACTGTCACCGCTTTATTTAACAATGGTTGCGTTCTGCTTCTCCATGACCATCGGCGTACTCTGGGAGTTCTTCGAATGCGGCGCAGATATTTTCCTGCATCAGGACATGCAAAAGGATTTCATTGTGGATCACTTCCAGTCCGTAACGCTTGACGAGACACACAGCCAGGAAGTCGTGCGGGTTGAAGACATTACAGGGACTGTGATACATACCGGTTCGGGAGACATCACCATAAACGGAGGATATCTGGATATCGGAATTCTGGATACGATGAAGGATCTGCTTGTAAACTTCATCGGAGCGATCGTCTTCTGCTCCGCGGGATATGCGTTCCTGAAATACGGTGAAAGCAAGAAGGCAGCCGCAAAGCTCGTTAGCGGCTTGACGCTGAAGCCGGAGACGTCAGCTGAGGAAGATGTCGAAGCTGAAGAAGAAATGACAGAATAAGAAATTACATACCTGAAACAAAGCTCCCGGGAAATCCGGGAGCTTTTTATCGACCTGCTATCGTATCTTTATTATCTACTCGTTGTCAGAACTATTAAACAGTTCCGCCAATGTTTCGCTGTTCTCTTGCATTACTTTAAGGACGTATTTGTCCCAATGTCTGGCATCCGCTGCAGAACTGCCGAAGACGTAGTCTTCCTGTCCATAATCTATCACATCAAATCCTGGGATGGATTTCGCGGCGCCTGCCGTTCTATAGGAAGCCGCGTCGGCAAGTGAGAAACTGACTTCTCCGTCATCATAGCTTACCCAATCGGAGATGTCGGTACCTGTTGCTTCGGTGGCATCACCGTTGGCCGTCTGCGCAGAGGCTGCCGCCTTCTCCACATCGACTGCGCCATCGACATACTTTCCGTACATCATATCCACATACAAAGGCAACGAGTCCCCGAGGATCTCCGACGGAACATGACCGCCGTCCCACTGCCATTCGATTTCAGCATCTGTGCCGGCGTTCAGCCATGCAATCTGCATGTTCAATGAATTCATCATGGAGATGTCCCCTTCTGATGCACCCATCAGAATTCTGGTCCATGTCGGGTCATTGGTACCTTCCGCACCGATATAGTTCGTCGGATCATACAGATCCACGATGTTGTTGCCGTATTCGTCGCCCGACTGAATGGACTCGATGTCTTCCTGATAAGCTTTGAGCATATCCTCGAAGGAATCGTAGTTCGCAGAATCGGTGCTGCTTCCTGCAGACTGTGTCGTTCCGGCATCCGGCGTACCTACCGCATCGCTGTTTCCGTCAGTTGCGCCGCTTGGCGGGTTCCCGCTCGGGGCTTCACCGCTTGGCGGGTTGCCGCTCGGGGCTTCGCCGCTCGGCGGATTTCCACTAGGCATTTCACCGCCAGGTGCTCCGCCCATCTGTCCCGGACCGCCATTCATTTCGCCGGTTTCAGACGATGACTCACCCTTCGCATATCTGCCCTCAATAAATGCTTTTGCTTTGTCCTCCGCGGTCATATCAGCTACTTCGCTGTCTGACAAAGCATTTTCGTCAGCATCGAACCAGGTCCAGCCATCCGCATAATCGAGACGATCGAGGTAGTCGGCAAGGCTCTGTTCGAACTCAGCCAGGTAGAGGTCCAGATATGTACCTCCGTACCCGTTGGTATCGGCGTACTTTTCTTCATCATACTCGATTGTCAGATCGACGGTACTCTTCAGTTTCCCGTCGCCATCCAAATCAAATCCGACTGCCGACTCCTCTACGGAAAGATTCTTCCCGTTAATGTAGTCCATGTATTCTGCAGATAGGTACTCAGCCATCTGCTTCTGGAAGGAAGTGTTGAAATCGTAATCCGCGTCCAGATAGTATTCGAATGCCATTGTCATATCTGCCTCTTGTAGTGATGTGATAGCGCTGTAGGCCATGCATCCCCACATGCCGTCGGAGAGCTCAACTTCCTCTCCATCTATGGTGACGGTCGTCACATAATCATCGCCGTCTTTGTAAACGCCGACTGCTCCGGCCTCTGCTTCATAAACGTAGTAATCCGGGTTGTCGGAGGTCGCTGCCAGCATGGCTGCGTGGGCTCCGCCCCCGCTTCCGCCGGTCGAAACAAAGTTGTCGACGCTTCCCGGAAGATTCCCGAGCAGAATGTTGTACTTGACGAACCGTACTGCATTCTTCTGATCGACAAGACAGGATGGTGCGTCACCGGTGTAGACGGTATCGCCGTTTTCATCAGTTGTGGTGCTCTGCTTGCCTCGGTTGCCGCAGGCTACGTTGATATATCCTTCCGCCGCATAGGTCGTCTGAGCGTTCTGGTTCTGCTGTTCGCTGTACCCCGCTGCGCCGGTATTCACGATGACCGGTGCGGTCGCAGCTGTATATACCTGTCCATTGGTACTGGTGATCTCCGCATCGTAATCGATCACCAGATTCCCTGTCACTGAACCGTTAGCTGTATCGCCGGTCACGTCTGCTTTACCGTCGCCATCGGTGTCGATACCTTTGACGTATGCGCCCGGCACACAGACAGAAACGCCCTGCTCATCTTCGATCTCAGGATTCGTCACCGCTGTCACGGAGCTCATCGTCCAGGCATCCGCATCTGCTGAATAAGTCCACTCTGCATTCATGTTTGACAGATCCAGCGCCTTCTCGATCTCTTCTTTTTCTGCGATATTTGCGGATCCGCTGCCGGTTCCATCTCCGCCGGTGCTGCCTGCGCACCCTCCCAGCACGATCATCAGCACGATGGTCAACGCCGTGATTATCGTCATCAAGTACTTCCTCATAATATATGTTGGCCTCCTATCCTTTTTCATTATGGTATTAGACGGATGTGAATAAAAAGTGTCTGGTATTTGTGGATTACGTGTAGGAGCTATAAGAAAAACATTAAAAAACGACTGTATATTTCAACAGTCGTTTCGTATGGCGAAGGATATGGGACTCAGTTTTCAAGAGCCTTTGGTGTGACTGCGTCTCAGCGATTCTCTACTCATTCATCCCACTATCGTCCCCTAATCCAGCACTCTGCCGTCTCTCGAAATCGTAACGACCTGCCATGGGATGAACTTGCCGCTGGCCTGCAGTGCGATCTCTGCAGCTCGCTGCAGTCCG
>JAFRKJ010000038.1 GCA_017431785.1 Bacillota bacterium
CGATCTATGGCCAGTAAAAGCGGCCGCACATTTCTGTTCTGCTGTCAATACCTTTTCCAGAAAAAGATAAAAAAATACCCCCTCATCATCTCTGCTGAGAGAGTATTCCATTCGTCACCTTAACTTAATGACATTGGCGTTGAACGCGGGGTTTTGTTTTCTGTTCTGACTGTCTACTCTACTGATTTAA
The DNA here is from genome assembly GCA_017431785.1 of Bacillota bacterium. Lineage (GTDB taxonomy): Bacteria > Bacillota > Clostridia > Peptostreptococcales > Anaerovoracaceae > Lentihominibacter. The sequence goes on from JAFRKJ010000038.1 coordinate 191, forward strand.
TAATGATGTAGCCATCATCAATAAAACTGATCAGTTCATCGATGTCCGTCAACTTGATCCGCTGGTCTGTTTCAAACCACTTGCGATCGACGACATCTGCAACGACAGCTCTGCCATCCTCATCCATTCCAATCAGAAGGAGCCTCTGGCTTTTGCCCTTCCAAGGGCCACTGTCCGCATCAATGGAAATAATGACCGGCATACCGCTCGCCAGATTCCCTTTGATGTCTACATAAACACTTTCATCATCATTCCGCTGATCACATACGACACCCTTCTTTTCGAGAGCCTTGCGATAGGCGTCAAGACTTCCCAGCTTCGTGTTCTTGCCTTTGCCGATCGTATCCCTGACATCGGCAGGCGTAATGCCGGTGCCGTCGTCATTTTCGAAACCAAGCCCCTGCAGCAGGCAGGCCATGATGCACTCATCACTTGTATAATGAGACCCGTCTGCCTTCCGCACTTTATAATTATGAACGTAACCATAACTGTCCGTCACCTGCGCGGTGACTGCTTTTTTGTTGCTGTTGGCAGGCACGACCGATTGGACGCCGCCGGACAGTTTGTATGTGGCGGTTTCGCCCTTAGCAGCTGTAACCTCCTTTGGCGCATTTTGAACGGAGTAATCTTTTTCGTAGAGATAGTTTCCGTCAAATCTGCAACGGATGCCCGATATCCTGACATTGGAGCTATACTGCCACATGTAATACTCACCTTCGTATCCTGTTGCCGAAAGATCACTCGTGTACTGGGCAAGCCAAATGGTATATTTGTCCTCCAGTTTCTCCGCATCCAGATATGAATTGAACAGTCCTCTGCTGGCGTAGAGCATCGGCTCATACCCTTCATCAGCAATGACGTCGCAGAAGGTCATGACAAGCTCGGTGCAGTTGTCCTGGCCCAGTTCTCTCAGCGTTCCCCAGTTCAGTCTCCCTCCGCTGTTTGTTTCAAAATCCAGTGCAACCGGAAGGGTGATCATATCCCTGTACGGTTCAATGATCTCCATGAAGTATTCCGCTTCATACTTCATTTCTTTTTTCGTAAGCGCTGAGGTGAAGTAGTACACGCCAATATCAAGTCCGTGCTTCGAAGCCCTCTTCATGTTCTGCTCGAAACGTTCGTCTTTCTTGTGTTTATTTGTATTCAGTTTGCTGTATCCTGCTCTGATGATGACACTGTCTACGCCTGCGTCTTTGATGGCTTCCCAGTCATCGTTATCCAGATCCCCGTTCCATGATGAAATGTCCAGACAATTGTGCTGGATGTAGTCCTCCTGAAACCGTTCCGGTGTCTCTGCGTCACCTACAGACGTCCTGTATTCTGCAAAGGCATTGTGCGGTGTCAGTGTGAAAATCAGAGTAAGAACAGTAAGCAGCGCAACCGCCGCTGCTTTTGTTTTGCGAATACTCATACTTCACCTATCCTAAATAATACTTATGTAATAATAGTATATATGAGTCCCGCATTGCGTCATACTTAAAATTCTTTAATAAAAAACTTGATTTATTTGCGATTATAGGTTACCATTTACGTGTGGTTATCCCCTGATAACCTCATTAATCTCTAATCCCAATACCCCTTTTAACAAAAGAAACCTTCGGGTTTCTTTTGTTTTTTTGTGCACCATCATTAGTTTACCGTAAAATGTGGTATACTCTACTCGGAGGAAATCAGATGAAAGTCAAACAGTATGTAATGGCCTACAGGGCCGATGAAAATGAAATCAAAAAACTGATTCCTGCAGGCTTTATATCACTAAGGCCTGTTCTTCGCATCAACGTCGAATGTTTCGATGGGGATGATGACTGGGGTTATATCGAATTCAACACCCCGGTCGAAGCTGAAGGAAAACGCGGGTGGCTCAACATCGCGTCATGGCTTGAAAAGCCGGACTATATGCATCTTCAGTTCACCCCGACGGGAAAACCCGGCGGCTGCCCTCACGAAGAGGATAACGATGGCTGTTTCTACTGGGACTATAACGTCGGCCGTTACGGATTTCTGGAAGCAGAAGAAATCACCGAAAACAAAGAGTATGCGGACTGCACGCTCAGCTGGGATCTCCCTCCGGCAAATGCGTTCTACGATGATGATGAGCGCATCCGTCGGTTCATAAAGCTGCCGGTCGAGGAAATCCTGGGGGCGTACATCGTTGAGTTCGACCGTGAGATCGAGGACGTTTTTGCAGAAGAAGCGGAAGCATCTGAAGAGTAATGAAACATATCGTTGAAGAATGGCATCAGAATATTTGCGATTCCGCTCTTTGGGCGTTTTATTTCAGCGACATGCGCACAGGCGCTCTGGATATTGAGACGACGGGACTCGATCCTTCGAGGAACAAGTTTATTCTCGGCGGTATCTACGACGGCCAGTCTCACAGACTTCATCAGATCCTTGCCGAAAACCGAAAGGAAGAGCCGGAAGCGCTCGCGGAATACATGGATGTGCTGGCAGATCTGGATGTCGTCATCACATACAACGGCAGGCACTTTGACATTCCATTCATCGACACCAGATTAAAAAAGCATTCCATGACATCCACCCTTTCGTGCAGTTATCTGTATGACCTGGATCTCTATCAAGTGCTGCGCAGTTATTCACCGATCCGACGCTTCGTGCCGAACCTGAAGCAGAAGACCGTGGAAGATTACATGGGGTTGTGGGAGACCAGAACCGATGAGATCTCGGGCGCCGAAAGCGTGGATCTCTTCAATCACTACGAGGCGACGGCAGATCCGGATGCAGAATCGAAGATCCTGCTGCACAACAATGACGACGTCAGACAGCTCACGCGCCTCACAAAAGCAATCACAAAGAGCGATTTCCACAAAGCCATGTTCAGCATCGGTTTCCCTATAAAATATGGGCCGATGATGGTCACGGTCAACGGAATACGCATTTGCAGAGACAGGCTGGAATTCCATGGTGAACAGAACCGGCTGCCGGTCAGGTATATGGGATTCGAACGCAAAGGCTGGCCTGTTTCCAGCCGTTTCACCGGCGAGAGTTTCGAGATGTCCGTTCCCATTATCAGACAGAGCGGGCTCACCGTCATCGATCTTGAGGCAGCGGCATTGTCAGACGAAACTGCAGCTGGTTCATCCGGTCTCCGCTTCGAAGACTATCCGGGCTGCGCAAGCGGCTTCCTGGTCATCGAGGACGATAGCGGCATCAAATACAGAGAAACCAATCACTTCATAAAAGCATTTACAAAACAATTCATGGAGGAAATCATATGAAAGTAGGATTCATCGGAATAGGAAATATGGGCGGTTCTATTCTCAAGGGATACGCCAAGTCAACTGTCGGCACAGGCAATCAGATCCTGATACATGACGCCACCACAGAGAACAATCTGGCAATGGCTGAATCGATTGCCGAAAGCGGATATACAAATAAAGACCTCGTCATCTGCAATGACAACAAGGAACTTGCAGAGCAGGCGGACATCATTATCATCGGCGTCAAGCCCGGCGCTGTCGGAAGCGTCCTAAAGGACATCGCTCCTGCCGCAGGAAAAACCATCGTGTCCATGGCCGCCGGTGTCAGCATCGCCAAAATCGAAGCAGCGCTGAACGATGCTGTGGAAGGCAGCGGCGACGCAGCGAAAATCATCCGCATCATGCCGAACCTTCCGGCCAGAGTCGGCGCAGCCATGACCTCTATGAGCAGGAACGCCAATGTGGACGATGATGCCTTTGCACTTGCAAAAACAATCTTCGACTCTGTTGGAAGAGCGGAGGAAGTCCCTGAAGATATGATCGACTGCGTCATCGGCGTCAGCGGCTCAAGTCCTGCATACACTTACATGTATATCGAAGCTCTCGCAAAGGCAGCAGAGGCCAATGGAATGGAAAAAGACAAGGCCAGAGTGTTCGCATGCCAGGCTGTGATCGGCGCTGCGAAAATGGCCCTCGAGAGCAAGGAATCTCTGGAGCAGCTCCGCATCAATGTCTGCTCGCCTGGCGGCACCACCATCGAAGCAGTCAAGAAGCTGCAGGCAAATGGATTTATGGATGATGTCATCGAAGCCTTCCAGGCAGCTGTAGACAGATCAAAGGAGATGACAGCGCAGTGATCTTTAAAGAAGAATTAATCGAAAGTCAGAGAATCTATGAGGGAAAGATCCTGAATCTGCGCCGCGATAAAGTCACCGCGTTATCGGGTACTGCCTACCGTGAAATCGTGGAACACAACGGTGCCGTTGCCGTGGTCGCCATCACAGACGACAACAAGATCGTGATGGTGCGCCAGTACAGATATGCCTGCGGACGTGCTGTGCTCGAAATACCTGCGGGAAAAATCGACAAAGGGGAAACAGATCCTTTGGCTGCTGCAGCCAGAGAACTCAAAGAAGAAACCGGCTACACTGCTGATGAAGTTACTCTTCTGGGCTACTGCAATCCGAGCTGTGCATATTCAGAAGAAGTCATTCACCTCTATCTGATGCGCGGCCTGAAAAAGGGAGAACAGAATCTTGATGACGATGAGGCGCTCGAGCTTTTAGAGATGCCTTTTGATGAAGTATATGAAATGGGAGTGCGCGGCGAAATCGTCGATTCCAAGACATTGGCAGCGCTCCTTATGGCGAAGGGTAGGTTGTAAATGTATATTGAGAAATACTTAAGCTATCTTAAAAACGAAAAAAGGATGGCGGCAAATTCCCTGGAAGCCTATGGAAGGGACATCAGGGATTTTGAACAATTCATACAGTCGAGGGGAACAGGAAGTGTCCTCGATGCTACCAGCACAGATGTGGTGGCGTATCTGAACAAACTGAAGACTGCAGGCAGATCCCCATCCACAGTGAACAGGAAGCTGGCTTCCGTCAGATCGTTCTATAACTATATGCAAGGTGAGAATCTGATTTCCGATAACCCTGCACGCGGAATCAAAACCCCGAGAATCGAGAAAAAGGAACTGGAATATCTGTCCATCAAAGAAATCGACCAGCTGCTCGACAGCCCGGACGATTCCCTCAAAGGAAGGCGTGACCGGGCAATCCTGGAAGTGCTGTACGCTACGGGCATCAAGGTCAGTGAACTGATCGACGCCAATGTAGAAGACATCAATTTCAGAATGGGCTTCATCACCTGCTACGGTGAAAGCAGCAAGACACGCATTATTCCGATGGGAAGACCGGCCCGCGCAGCTCTCGAAGACTATGTCTATGAAGTGAGGGATCAGCTGTTGGAAGACAACAAGGATGAGAAGGCACTCTTTGTGAATTACTACGGTAAGCGTCTCACCCGTCAGGGTCTCTGGAAAATCCTCAGAGAATACGGAGAGAAGTCCGGCATCAAGCATAAGCTGACGCCGAATACTCTGCGGAATTCTTTCGCTGTGCACATGCTGCAGAACGGGGCGGATCTGAAGTCTCTGCAGGAGCTTATGGGGCACGAAGATATCATGGCTACACAGGTGTATCTGGCAGCCACGAAAAACCATATTAAGGACGTTTACGACAAGACGCATCCACGTGCAAAATAGACGGTTGCTTTCAGACTTTAAAGCGCGCTACAAATGGCTCAGTAGAGCGGTAAAGCGCGCTTTTTTTAATGTAAATTAAGACCCCGAAACATTGACAATTTCTTGTCACAACGGTATAATTTTTACAGACTAGGGTGTTTGGTGGTGTATAGGGCACCCTTTTCGGAATTATCATTTATTTACTATTATTTAGTAAGGAGGATTTTGTTATGGGTAGAAAAGTACCTATGTGGCAGTGCATCCTCGCAATCGTAGCCATGATCGTATTCCTGTTCTGGAACGTTATGGGCGACGAAGGCGGCGAAGCACACATCGGCCTGATCCTGGCTGCTTGCGTAGCCGGAATCATCGGCGCAGCCAATGGCTGGAAGTGGAGCTACATGGAACAGGGTATCCTGGCTGCTATCAACAGATCAATGCAGGCGATGCTGATCCTGGCAGTCGTAGGTGCTATGATCGCATC
>JAFRKJ010000039.1 GCA_017431785.1 Bacillota bacterium
CAGCGCAGGCTGGGCGTGCTCACGCCAATGGAAAAACACGCTCAGTTCCTGACGGTTGCATAAAAAACTCCAGCCCCAATTGGAGCTGGAGAGAAAATATTTCTTTTATTTCGACTGTCTACTTGACGAGTAGCAGTTCAGTCGAGGTTACGGCCCTTTTTTTGACTTTTATCGTGAACCCCCTATCCCCGGGTATCTGAAAAACGCCAAAAAAACCGGCATTTTCCTGCTATTTCTTAAAATAAAATCTTGACTGTGACCCTGGGTAGACCCATATACTCCAGGCAGTTAAAGATTGCGCAATCGTTCATATTTCAATAGTTTCAGGAGGTATCACGATGGGATATGTCTTTCTCGGACTCGCCATCATCGCATGTGTTGCCGGTTCCTCCGCATTGACTGCGAGCGATGGTATGGTAATAAAAAAATACGGTGTACTTGGTGTACTGATCTTTGCGATCAGCTATGTTCTGCTCTCAAGATCAATTCTTACGATCAACATCAGCATCGCATACGCGGTTTTCTGCGGTGTTGGAATCATTCTTTCCGGTATTATCTCTATGGTTGTGTTCAAACAAAGGATGACGGTCATCGGTGTGATCTGCATGATCCTGATTCTTGTTGCGTGCGTGATCATCCATGTGTTCGGATCAATGTAAGGGGGAGCAGGAACAATGAAAAAAACAAAAGCAAAAATACTCTTTCTGATAGCAGTTCTCCTGGAACTGATCGGCAATTTTATCATCAGCTATACAGATGGGTTCACAAACCCTGTTCCATCCGTGATCTGTTTTCTGATCTATTCAGCCAGCGCGGTCTTCTTCGGCTTCAGCCTCAAAGAGATCAATCTGGGCATCGCCTATGCAGTCTGGTCCGGCGTAGGGATCGTTTTCCTGGCGATCGTTTCTGTAGCATGGTTTCACCTGCCGCTTACCAAAGCTGATATCATCGGTCTGATCATGATCATAATCGGCGTTGTCGGCATGGATCTCTACGGCTCGAAGGATGATCAGGAGGACGCAATTGAGGTGAAAGAAGAGATTGAAACATAGCGCGTATTCAGATAATATGAAAACAGTATAGGAGAGTAAACTATGGAACAGAAACAACTCTATTCTTCCGGTCAGGCGTCTGAGATCTGTGACGTTTCCAGAAGAGCGCTTCGGCTGTATGAGTCAAAGGGACTGATCGTCCCGGACCATATATCCCAAGGCGGATACCGGTACTTTACCATGGAGACCCTTCGCCGCGTCCAGGTCATCCGGTATTTTCTCGAGGAAGGGTTTTCCCTGGAGATGGCAGGACGGCTGCTGTCAACCAACGATTTGGATGACTATGAAGAGATATTCCGCAATCAGATCGAAGACACGAAAGAGAAGATGACCTATTATCAGAACCGCCTCGATTCTCTCAAAGGCTGGTACAGCCTTCTCTGCGAAGGCAGGCGGGTGCGCATGATCGGACCGGACAATGTGACGCTCAAGCATGTGCCGACACGGACTTACATGTGCATGAAGGGAACCCTCGATGTGGATGACCCATACTCGGAGGCCAAGCTGGAGACCATGCACTACACCATGGCCAAATCGGACGGACATTCCCTGATCGATGTGGGCGGATCGTATACCTTGTACATGGACGATTTCCGGGACCGGATCAACGGTGTGACAACAGAAGTCATGCTGATCCAGGAGTCCTATCCGAACACAAAATCAAGCAAGAACATCCGAACGATCGATGGTTTTCTCGCAGTGTCTGCCTATCATCTGGGGAAACTCACGCAGATTGCCGAAACCTATGAACGGGCGACGCAATGGGCGAAAGATCATCACATTGCGCTTACCGGAAGCGCCTACGAACGGTATGTGATAGACATATATACATCTGATAACCAGGACGAATATGTCACAGAGATCCTTCTGCCTGCGGATCATGACAGCGAGGAGTTCAACTATCTGGGCGGCGGATCATTTTAATTCAATACAAGCACAAAATTAACCAACCCCGCGGTAAGAACGATTCTGCCGCGGGGTTGGTTTTTGAGGTGTTATATAAGTGTGTTCGCTTACTCCATTGATTCTGATTTCATCTTTGAGAGAAGGATCTTCTCCACGCTGACGCCTTCCCATTTGCCGTGGAGGAAGTTGTCTTTGATGCGGAGGAAGAAGATGCTTCCCAGCGCGATCCATACGAAGAGTATGATCATGGACGGGACACTGAGGAATCCCGGTGATCCCGGCACGAAGGACAGGATGATAAAGAATGCTGCCAGAACCATTCCTGCTGCACTGATTACAGTCTGGAATTTCAAGCCTTCTTTCTTTGCCATCACCATAGCTGTCGCGCATGTATATGTAAATCCAATTGCAGCGCCAACACATGTCATATCAACGATCCATGAGAGCACCTGCCGGCCAAAGAGCGGGCAGATCAGCGAGATTCCCATCAGGAAGAATGTTGCCTTATGCGGCGTGCCGTATTTGTGATGCAGTTTTCCAAAGAACGAAGGCAGTGCATCGGCGTATGACATGGAGAACATCAGGCGGCTGCCGGAGAGATAAAATGCATTCATTCCGGAAAGAACTGCGCACAGCATGGCAACTCCCATCAGCAGGACTCCGATGTATCCAACTGAATGAAGGATCATTTCACCTGTTGCCCAATCCGGATTGCGCAGCATCATTCCTCCCCATGGCTCTACTATAGATGTAATGAAGATGACCGCTGCGTAGATGAGCGCGCCGCACATGATCGCGGACACCATGATTTTCAGTGCCGCTTTATGCGAGAAATTGTATTCTTCAGCGGCCTGCGGGATGCAGTCAAAGCCTACAAAGCAGTATGGCGCATAACACGCAATGGCGATAATGCAGGCGATCCCGGATTTTGAAACAACGGATCCATCTGTGATCTCCGCAAAGAACGGCGTCATGTTTGAGAAGTCCGGCTTCGTAAGCAGGACCCCTGCTACGCATACCAGAACGGACCCAACCAGCAGAATCGCAACCAGCGTCTGGAACCAGCCTGCGGATTTCACTCCTTTGACATTCATGAGCCCCAATACTACGATAAAGAACCATGCGAGAAAGATTTCTCCCATGTATACATCCCATCCGGCTATGGTATAGAGATAGCCAAACTGGAATACGCCGGGCACGACATATCTTGTTACCATGGCGACCGCAGTAGAGTTCAGCGGGATCAGTGACCAGTACCCAAGGACCAAAAACCATCCGCATACAAACGCATGCTTTTTCCCGAAGGATGCATCGGCGTAGACAAACTCCCCGCCTGACAACGGATATTTCTTGATGCAGTAACCATAGCTGAAAGAAATGATCGCCATGACCATTCCGCCAATCAGCATTCCCAACATCGCCGAAGGGCCTGCCTTCGGCAGGAAATTCACGCCCGGCATTACGAAGCATCCCCAACCGATGATCGCACCAAGGGCCAGGGCCCAGATATTCATTTTGCTCAAGTCTTTCTTAAACGTACCCTGCGGAGCCTCTTCCGCAGCGCCTGCATTTGCGCCATTCAGCACCCCTTCCATATTCTGATTCATGATTTGTTCTTTCATTTTCTGACACTCCTTTCACGGATCCTTTCGTCAGTTACACCTCTCAATAACAGTTTATTCGGTGTTGAAGTATATGTAAAATTGATATAAAATAAATTTATCATATGAAATATATATACTTAATACAACGTGGAGCCATAACGCAAATACAGTGTGAGAAAGGAAACCTATCAATATGGATCTGCAGGTAATGAAATATTTTAAGGCCATCGCGGACACGGGCAGTTTCACCGCGGCAAGCGAACAGCTGCACTACGCCCAGTCTAATTTGAGCACACAGATCATGCACCTGGAGAAAGAACTGGAAACAAAGCTTTTGTACCGTCATAAGCGCGGCGTATCCCTTACATCCGACGGCAAACTGTTTTATAACTACGTCAATGATATTCTGCGGATGGTTGATGAGGCATCATTATCGCTTAAAGACATGGATACCGCCAGGGGCGATCTGCGACTGGGTTCCATAGAAGCAACTGCTCTCAATGACCTGCCGAAGCTGATCGGGGATTATCATCTGAAATATCCTGCCGTGCACATATCGCTTATAACTGACTTGAACGATTTCTTCCTGAAGCCCGTGCTGGATCATAAACTGGATGGTGCTTTTGTAGAAGGTCCTATCGATCATTCGGAAGTAGAAGAGATTATATTAAAAAGAGAGAAACTGGTGCTGGTTGGCAGCAGTTCCGAAAAAGACCTGACAGCAGAAGAAATACTGCAGGAAAAAGAACTGATCACGTTCCCGGAGGGAAGTTCCTTCCGGCGGCGGATGGAAAAGCTTCTCGCCGCAAAAGACATCCCTTATTCGGACCGAATCACGATATTCAACTCCCTCGGCGCTATGATCACCAACATCGCTGCCGGTCTTGGGTTTGGCTACCTGCCGGAATCGATCATTACCGAATACATCGGCAGGGATCTGATGACCATCTATCCTCTGGATGATCCGTTTTCAGAATTTGACGTTGTGTTTGCATACCGAAAAGACCACATACAGGTCGCATCCTTCCGGTACTTCATCGAAATGCTGAAGGCCGCTTCATGACAGAGTATTCTTATTTAAGTATACAAATAATCATTCATCATAGTATAATATAAGAGACATTGGCACCAATTCTGATGGATATGCGGATGCCCGAAATGGATGGACTGGAAGCGACCCGCAGAATCAGAGCTATAAACAAATCTGACGCAAAGACCATCCCTATCATTGCGTTAACAGCAAATGCCTTTGACGAGGATGTTCAGCGCAGTATGCAGGCAGGTCTGAACGCGCACCTGAGCAAACCGGTGGAACCGGACATATTGTTTGAAACGTTAGAGGGGCTTTTGCACCAATAATATACAAAACCCACCTCTTCGGTGGGTTTTGCTTTTCAGATTGCCTTTAATAGAATCTTCGTCTCACTAGTTCTTCATCATATTCATCGTCTGTCCCCGGGCGCAGTGTTCTCCTGACTTCTCCGGTCGGTTCAAACCCGACAGACTCATACAATGATGCTCCGGTATCATTATCCATATAGTGCATCAGTTCAACGAACGCAGTGGATGGATATTGTTCCTTGAAATAGTCCAGCGCCGCAAGCATGGATGCCCGGCCAAGGCCCTTGCCCTGATACTTCTCGTCGAGCATAAGTCGTTTGAAATAGATATAGTCCTTTCCGCCGGAATGGATCTCATGTTTGCCTTCCCCCGGACCCATGTCTCTTCGTACACCGTCAGGCTGAAAGTAGTACAACATGAATCCGATCAGCTTGTCATCATCGTAGATCGCGCGTGGTTCCAGATAATCGAACACCTTAGATTCCGCGAGAGAATACAGATTGTTCTCCAACAGACCAATCTGGTCTTTTTTAAGTTTCATATCGATGACATCTTCAAAGTTTTCAGGGGTGACCAGTTCAAACCGAATCATTGCTTCATTCCTCCTTACACCTGGCTCTAAATACTTGATTCTAAATTGTCTTCAGGAAATCCGCAAACAGATCCAGGCCTTCCTGCAGGACCTTAGAATCGAATGCGTATCCGATACGGACGGAACCTTCCATCTCGAAGCACTCGCCCGGTGTAAAGAGCACGCCGGTCTCCTTGATCAGTCTGTCGCAGAGTTCTCTTGACGGCATGTCCTTCTTATAGTATACGAGCGCTGTCGTTCCGGCGACCGGTCTCTGGTAATACACTTCCGGAGTCGCATTGACCCAGTCGTCCAGAATCTGTCGGTTCGTGTTCAGGATCGCGCGGTTCCTCTCGATGATCTTGTCTTTGTTTGCCAGTGCCAGGGCCGCCAGCTTGTCGTCGATAACGGCGCAGCTGATGGTGTCGTAGTCTCTGCGCTCGTGGCAGCGGTGGATCAGATCCATGTCCCGTGTTACGATCCAGCCGAGGCGTACGCCTGCCATGGACCAGCATTTGGACATGCTGCCGACAGAAATCCCCTTCTCATAGAGATCGGCTACGGAGAACATGTAACTGCCATCTTCTGAAATGCCGCGGTACACTTCATCACAAAGGACATACGTGCCAACACTTCTTGCAACTTCGATGACCTGTTCCATAACATCCTTCGGAATCAGGGAACCGGACGGATTGTTCGGGCTGTTCATGGTGATCATCTTTGTGTTTTCATCGACAAGTTCTTTCAGTTTCTCGATATCCGGCAGGAAGTGGTTCTCCAGATTCAGGTTCAGGATCCTGACTTCCGCACCGATGGATTCCGGAATGGAGTAGTGCTGCTGATAAGTCGGCATTACGGAAACCATGTTGTCTGACGGGTCGATCAGGGTCATGAGGATGTGATGGTTCGCGCCGATGGCGCCGTGCATCGGGATGACATTCTCCGGACCGATCACATCGCTGTAAAGGCCGGCGATACCGCTTAAGAGTTCCGGAGAACCGCCAATGTGGCTGTAGGTCAGTCTGGTGTCCGCCAGTTCACTCATATATTCCGCAACATCCAGTCCCGCCATCTCGATGATCCCGCGTACGGTCAGAGAATCGATGCAGGTCTCTGCCAGATTGTATTTGCATTTGGTTTCGTAATCATCCATCCAACGTTCTACTTTGAAAGTTTTGATATCCATGGTGTTCTCCTTCCTATGGGTACGTTCTTGTTTCTATCCTATTTTACTACAGTTTTTACTACAGTTCGACAACAGTTCCGAGGTTCTTTTCCTCGGCAAGTTTCAGCGCAACATTGGCCGCCGCGATGTCGAGCAACGCCATGCCAGCCGGGTCGTAGATCGTAATGTCCTCATCGAAGGTCCGGCCTTCGCAGTTTCCGAGAATGAGGTTTCCGATCTCGTTAATGTCCGCTTCTGTCACGATACCCTTCTTGACCGGGATCTCCACTTCACCGGCTTCGATGCAGTGTTCCATATCATCTACGAACACTTTCGCGTCTGCGAAGATTTCCGGATCCAGTTCTTCCTTGCCTTCCATGTCGGAGCCAACCGTTGAGAAGTGCATGCCCGGACGGACCCATTCTTTTTTGATGACCGGTTCTCTGGACGGCGTAACAGTGATCACGATGTCGCTTTGGGGGACGGTAACTTCCGGTTCATTGGTTGCTGCAAAAGCAACGCCGCTCGCATCGATTCCCAGTTCGTCAGTCAATCTCGCCTGGATCCCTGCCACGAATTTCTCTGCGTTTTCCGGGAAAAGCAGGTCTGCAACATAGACTTTCTTCAGGTTCGGGAAGCAAACGATCGTCGCGGCGATCTGATAAGCCGCCTGGTTTCCTGCGCCGAGCACGAACAGTGTTTCCGAGTCCTTCCTTGCCAGATACTTTGCGCCAATCGCACCGGCAGCACCTGTTCTGACGCCGGTGATGTAGGCGCCCTCGAGGATGCCGACAGGAGCTCCTGTGAACTCATCGAATACATTGATGGTCGCCATCAGATTCGGCAGACCCTTTGACGCGTTATCAGCGAAGAACCCGATGGTCTTATGTCCGAAGATGTGTTCACCCGGCAGATATCCTGAACGGATGTCCATATCCCGCTGACCTTCTTCAAAGACATGGAATACGGTCGGCCACGCGACAGCTTCGCCCTGGCTTTTCATGGTATACACGCTTTCAACGGCCCGGATGGTCGGTGCCATTTCGATGACCTGCATGATATCGTTTCTGTTCATTACTCTGGTTGCCATAGTAAACCTCCTGTTCTTTATTGCTTTTGAAAATCTGATTCCGTATCTATCATCTGCTTCCAACCGAATCTGGCGATGGAAGACAGAACGAAAACCATTACCAGCACTTCGTTGATGATCGCCGAATAAGCACCGCTCAGGGCGTCATAGATGATCCAGGGCGGTGAAATGCAGACCAGTCCCACCAGCCGGATCAGTCCCGCGTTGTTCGTCCAGAGGCCGACTGTTCCTGCGACCATGACCAGCAGGGGAATCAGACTGAGCGGTCCGCTCCATGTAAGACCGGTAATGATCAAGGCGATCAGGATGAATACCGGGACCCAGCCTTTACTGCGGACCCACGCCCACTGATTGTATTTGCTCAGCATGAGGTTCCGCACGATGACAAACACCTGGCTGAAGCATCCGCTGTATGCGCCGAGCATCAAGTACTGGAGAGCAAAGGTCCCGCAGCCTGCCGCCTGCAGCAGATACAGACCCTTGTTGGATCTTACCTGATAGGAAAGCAGGAAGAAAACAGTTGAAATGATTCCGAATCCCTGTGTGATCGCAAATGTCATATTCATTGTATTTCCTCCCTTCCTTTTCTTCGATTTCAGTATAGCAAAACAGCATCGCTTGGTTTTTAGAGATTGTATAAAAATACACATACATTATTGTGATTTTTACAATCAACAGTTATAATGCAGATGTACAGTAGTCATAATACTGTAATACAGTCATATTGCAGTCACAGCTGCGAAATCAGACGAATAACAGATATAGGAGAGAACGAAATGGCGCTCACTGTGAAAGATATACTGGAGCTGCCCTGCGGGCAGAAAATGACTCTGATCGCAGGCGGCGGCGGTCTGAACCGCCCGGTCGTGACTGTGGAAATAGCAGATTACGAATTTGATCCTGACGTGAACTATGACGCATCCGCCGGAATGGATACAAACGGCTTTATCATCACCAGTTTTCTGTTCGCGAAGAATGATCCTTCGCTGATCCTGAAGTCTATAAAGCAGATGCAGGAGAACGGGATGTCCTGCGTTGCTTTCAAGAGGATCATTTATACGGAACTTCCTACCGAGGTTATTGCCTTTGCAGATAAAAACGACTTCCCTGTTTTTACGATGGAAAATGATCTGTGGTTCGAGAACATCATCTTCGACATCATGTATGCGGTGCAGTTTGACGATAAGGTCTATCTGTCCGAAGAAAAGATCGACTCCATGCTCTCCGGGACCATGACCCGTTCGGAACTGGACATCATACTGAAAGGGATCTCGCTGAAACTGCGCCCGTATGTTTCAGTCACATATGTTTCCGGGGATTCCCTTGACGCAGGGAGAATCCTGCGCAGTTTTTACCTGCTGAAGGGTTTCCACAGCAAAGGCCTTATGATCCGTTACGGAGACGGACTCTTCCTCATAACGACTTCAACAAGAAAGGATCACAAGAGTCATGCCCTGATTCGGCAGGAGGCTTTTGAACTGCTGGGAATCCCGGAGGATGTTTCTATGGGCATGAGCGATGTCCGTCATAATACATCGCTTGACAGAGCTTTCCGGGAAAGCCGGCAATGCTGGTTTGCATCCGTTGCCGTCGAAAAAAACTTTGATCACTTCGGCCAGATCGGTATCTGCCGTGTTCTGCTGCCTGCTCTTAAGGAGGAAGAATCTGTTGCTTTTGCGAAAGAAATACTGGTTGCATTTGCAGACAAAAGCGATCTTCTGGAGACAGCAAGCGAGTATGTTTCAACCGGCGGGGACATCGCTAAGGCTGCCGCGAGTCTGCACTGCCATCAGAATACGATTCGCTACCGTCTCGGAAGAATCCGTGAGCTGACCGGTCTTCAGGACGTGACGGACAGTGAACTGTATCTTCAGCTGAAGACCGCGCTGATCATTGACCGCGCAAGGGCAATGATCCTGTAGACAATACCTTCGCCCCTCTTCTATCTCTACGCGAATTGGCGCAAAAAACGGATTGTAAAAGTTTTGCCCTCAAAAGTGGATAATATCTACGACTTCCTGCTTCTGTTCGGTGTTTCTGGGATGGTAAGGACTGTTTGAAAGGGATCGTCAAACTGTGCATTCGTAGTTTTTGCGGTAAATCGATCATATAACTACGATTAGATTGTTCTGAGAACTTCATATTCCTTATGCAAAAGCTAGAAGTCGTAGTTATTCCGCTTTTATTGAGCAAAAACTTTTACAATCCGAAGTTCTAGGTCCTATGTCGATATGGATGTTCTACGAAGACAACAAAAGAGGGCCTGTTGGCCCTCTTTGTTGTCTTGGTGGAGCATAGGGGGATCGAACACTCAAATTGAATTTTATCGATTTCAAAAACGTGCATTTTTCAACGGTTACAGCGTTTGAAAGTCCTGTGTCAAATCAAAAAGTGTTACCAGTGTTACCTGCTGGGCACTATTACAGAAAACCCAGTCCTAATTTTTCGGACTGGGTTTTTGTAAGCAAAAACTAAAGAGGGCACGTACCTGGTACCACTACTTGAAGATTGCATAGAAGACAAAACACTTGTCATAACTTGAAAGCAGTTTTTTATCCTCCATAAGCGTCGAGATATCAACAACCTCGAGGTCATCATCGTTATCGCCAATCGTTGCATAGATATATATTTTTTTGTTCTTCTCAATGTTAACAGGTCTTTCAAGCATACATTCAGAATAGGTGTTCATATCATCTAACGTTAGATGTTCATTCGAAAGCGGTTCTTTGCTTCCAAGTCCGTCTGCCTCAGCCGGTTTACCATCTTTATCATATACTTTACCATAAATGTTGATTACTATATCGTCATTATCTACGAACGTGCAGATTTTTCCGTAGGAATCTTTTGGCCCACTGTCATATGTGAAAGAAAACTCACTTTTGACCTTATTCTTCTTGACCAGTTCTCCCTGCTCGTAATAATCATAACCAACACAAACTCTTTTATACGTTTCATCAACGGCAAACTGAGTTATTGTATCTTCTGCCCCTGGTGCCACAAGGCTGACCATCTCACTATCTTCATCAGAAAGAGAATACGGCTGTATCGTATTCATTGCAGCTTCATTTTGAACAGAAGAACTATTTCCGCATGCTGTCATAAGAAATCCCATAAGTACTGTAATTACTGCTATCAACAGTTTCTTTTTCATTTCTTTCCATTCCTTTCCGTATCAGATGCTTTATCATTTTCCTCATAGTCATTTCCGTTGCCTGTTAATCTCCCTTGTCTCTTTCCCTTGATCATTTTATAGAAAAAGTCAGGAACGCTGTTCCAGGACTTATCCTTTCTTGCCAGATTGTTTGTACTGACTCCCCCTATAGTATTGATCGCTTCAATGCTGCTTTTTCCTTTCTCTTTTAACTCCCGATTAACTTCTTCGTGCAGCTTGCTGCTATTAACAATTTCACTGTCTGTTCTGGATGCATTTGTTCTGTTGATGGCTCTATTGCCGTCAACCAGAACAGATATGCCAATC
>JAFRKJ010000003.1 GCA_017431785.1 Bacillota bacterium
ATCGCGGGATTGACCGACGCTGCAGGAAACAGGATCGGCAGCCGGATCCCGCTGCACATTTCCCGCTTTTTCCCGACGTTCCATATGACGGACAGGGAGGCCACAGATGTGGAGCATATCTATCAGTTGGCGGAGCACGCCAGGCAAAAGCTGGAGCACGTATATACAGGAAACTGTTGAAGGGAGGACAAGGCAATGAGAATTGCATGGTTTTGCATTCCGGCCCACGGGCACACGAACCCGACGCTGGGCCTGGTCAAAGAGATGGCGGACGCAGGGCACGAAGTCTACTATTTCACCTTTGAGCCATTCCGCGAGAAGGTCGAAGCGGCAGGTGCTGTCTTCATCGGCTGTGATGACTACGACATCGGCATGGATATGAGCAGTCAGGAAAACGCAGACCGGGTCGGCAAGGATATAGCTTTTGCGACAGAACTACTGGTATCGTCGACGCTGGCGCTGGACGACATGGTGTCGGAGAAGATGGAAGAGATCAAACCGGATATCATCGTGGCGGATTCTGTGGCCTACTGGGGCAAGCTTACCGCCATGAAGCACGATATACCATTCGTGTCATCGACGACGACCTTTGCCTTCAACAAGTACTCATCCCAGTATATGAAGCACGGGGCAGCGGAAATCGGAAAGATGCTTTTTAGCATGCCGCGCATCAACAAGCAGCTGAAGCGGCTGCAGAAGAAAGGCTATCCGGTCAAAAACATTCTGGATGTCGTACAGAACGACAACGAAACGAATACCATCGTCTACACATCCTCATACTTCCAGCCCTGTGCAGAGACCTTTTCTGACAGGTATCATTTCATCGGCCCGTCCATCCGGCCGGTCACACAGCCTATGGAAAAGACCGCGGAGAAAACAGTCTACATCTCCATGGGAACCGTCAATCAGAACCGGGAATTCTACCGCAACTGCATCAGCGCGCTTGGCAGGACAGACTGGCAGGTGATCATCTCCATGGGCACGAACCCGGAGCATTTTGAAGATCTGCCGGACAATGTCCGGGTCTTTGAATCCGTCGACCAGATGGCAGTGCTGGAGATCGCCGACGCATTCCTGACCCACTGCGGCATGAACTCCGCGTCAGAAGGGCTGTACTTCCGTGTGCCGCTGGTGCTGTTCCCGCAGACACCAGAACAGGATGCTGTGGCGAAACGGACAGAAGAACTGGGCGCAGGCGTCAGACTTCCAGGCATTTCCGAGGATGAGATTTTGGACACTCTGAAAACCGTTCTGGATGACCCGTCTTACAGGGAGTCCGCCGCGACCATTTTCGACAGCTTCCGGAAGTGCGGCGGTGCAGCAGAGGCCAGAGCATTCCTGGAGGAAGTCGGGAAGTGATGCTTTTGCAGGAGAAGATGCTTTTGCAGTATAATATGACATACGATCACAGATAACGAGAAGGAGGACATCATGCTGAAGATTTTGACGAGCGAATGCCTGTACGGCGGAAGAGTGGTAAGATACGACGGCGGTGAAGTGCCGGAAACACATCCGACCTACCTCAAGTGGAAAGAAGAGGGCAGGCTCATCCCGATTTGTCCGGAAGTGTTCGGCGGGCTTCCGACCCCGCGTCCGGACTCACAGAGGCAGGGGGATAAGGTCACAGCCTGCACCGGAGTGGACGTTACAGCGGAATACACCAAAGGCGCTGTGGAAGCAGTGCGGCTGGCGAAGGAAAACGACGTGGCGTTCTGTATCATGAAACAGGACAGCCCGTCCTGCGGCAGCAAGTTTATCTACGACGGAACCTTTACGGACACCAAGGTTCCGGGCCAGGGACTGGCCGTCGAAATGCTGCGTGACGCAGGCTTTAAGGTCTTTGCAGAAGAAGATATCGAGGAAGCAGCAGCGTATTTGGAGACTTTGCTGTAAAAAGTCCTTGCAATGGCGCCCGCCCTATGGTAATATGCTTGAGGCAGTAAGCAGAAGTTATCCGCTTCTCACCTTGGGGGCATGAGCGCCCGGGTTGATACGAAGATGAAGTCCTGAGACTTTTTTTGCGCGGATACTTTCTGTATCCGCGTTTTATAATGCCGTGTGGATACGGCTGATGTACGAAGGAGGTACAGAACAATAGCAAGAGAAGCTTTAATCAACGAAGAAATTCGTGCCAAAGAAATGAGAGTCATTTCTGCCGATGGAGAGCAGCTTGGAATCATGTCCAGAGATGAAGCACTCAGCCTTGCTGAGCAGAAGAACCTGGACCTGGTATGCATCGCGCCGAAGGCCGAACCGCCTGTCTGTAAAATCCTTGACTACGGCAAGTTCAAGTACGATCAGCAGAAAAAGGAAAAGGAAGCCAAGAAAAAGCAGCATACGACACAGATCAAAGAGATCAGGCTGTCCACATTTATTGAAGAGCATGACATCATGGTAAAGGCCAAGACCGGCGCCAAGTTCCTGAAAGACGGAAACAAGCTGAAGGTCAGCCTTCGTTTCAGGGGCAGAGAACGTGACTACGTTTCCACAGGACAGGAAGTCATGGAGAAATTCGCTGAAGCCGTTTCGGATGTCGGCGTCGTCGAGAAGAAGCCGAAATTCGAAGGCAGGAGTCTCACAATGATTCTCTCGCCGAGAGGGGATAAGTAGGACAAATTACGTCAATTAATTATGTAGCAATAGGAGGAAGATATGGCAAACAAAATGAAGTCTCACAGAGGCGCATGCAAAAGATTCAAATTAACAGGTTCCGGAAAAGTAAAGAGAAACAAAGCATACAAGAGCCACATTCTTACTAAGAAGAGCCAGAAGAGAAAAAGAGGACTCAGACAGTCCACTACATTAACTAGTGCAGATCACGCAAGAATCAAGGAAGTTCTGAGCAAGTAAGGAGGTACGAAATGGCAAGAGTTAAAAAAGGTTTAAACGCACACAAGAGACATAAGAAAGTACTGAAGATGGCGAAGGGCTTCTACGGCGCTAAGCACAGTACATATAGAGCAGCTAAGCCGGCAACAATGAGAGCACTCCGCTCCGCATACGTTGGCCGCAAAAACAAGAAAAGAGATTTCAGAAAGCTCTGGATCGCCCGCATCAACGCAGCAGCCAGAATGAACGACATGAGCTACTCCAAGCTCATCGGCGGCCTGAAGAAGGCAGACATCGACATCAACAGAAAGATGCTGTCCGAGCTGGCCATCAGCGACCCGGCCGCATTCGCAGCACTCTGCGAAACAGCCAGAAAAGC
>JAFRKJ010000040.1 GCA_017431785.1 Bacillota bacterium
GTAGTTGTCTGATGTTGCACTGAAATCATCCTTGCTCATTGTCATCGTGTAGGTGCCTGCATTGGTTCCCTTCGCGGTCGCCTTCGCGTCGTCCTGCTCGATGCCGGTGAATGTGATCGTCGGATCATATTCGCTTACAGTGTAGCCGCTTACACTCTGCTCTGATCCGTTGTAGATCTGAGTGTCAGAGTTTCCTGTTACCTTGATCTCATACTCATCCGTACTCGGTGTGATCTTCAGTGTTCCAGGATTTACTACGATCTTGATGTTTTCGTAGTTGTCTGATGTTGCACTGAAATCATCCTTGCTCATTGTCATCGTGTAGGTGCCTGCATTGGTTCCCTTCGCGGTCGCCTTCGCGTCGTCCTGCTCGATGCCGGTGAATGTGATCGATGGATCGTATTCACTTACAGTGTAGCCGCTTACGTTCTGCTCCTGACCATTGTACGGTCTTTCCGCAGACGCTCCGGTTACAGTAATGACATATTCATCAGTTGACTTGGTGATTGTCAGCGTTCCAGGATTTACTGTGATCTTGATGTTCGTGTAGTTGTCTGATGTTGCACTGAAGTCATCCTTGTTCATCGTCATCGTGTAGGTGCCTGCGTTGGTTCCCTTCGCGGTCGCCTTCGCATCATCCTGTTCGATGCCGGTGAATGTGATCGTTGGATCATATTCGCCTACTGTGTAGCCGTTTACACTCTGCTCTTCTTTGTTATATACCTTCGTCGCAGAGTTTCCTGTTACTACGATCTCATATTCATCCGTGATCGGCGTGATCTCCAGTGTTCCAGGTACTACTGTGATCTTGATATTCGTGTAGTTGTCTGATGTAGCACTGAAGTCGTCCTTGCTCATCGTCATCTTGTAGGTGCCGACGTTGGTTCCCTTTGCGGTCGCCTTCGCGTCATCCTGAGCGATGCCGGTGAATGTGATCGTCGGATCATATTCGCTTACAGTGTAGCCGCTTACACTCTGCTCCTTAGTATTGTATACATTTGTTGCAGAGTTTCCTGTTACCGTGATCTCGTATTCTTCTTCATTTGCAGTGATCTCCAGTGTTCCAGGTACTACTGTGATCTTGATGTTCGTGTAGTTGTCTGATGTAGCACTGAAGTCGTCCTTGCTCATCGTCATCTTATAGGTGCCCTTGTTAGTTCCCTTCGCGGTCGCCTTCGCGTCATCCTGCTCGATGCCGGTGAATGTGATCGTTGAGTCGTAATCGCTTACTGTGTAGCCGTTTACACTCTGCTCTGATCCGTTGTAGACCTTTGTATCGTTTTTACCCGTTACTGTGATCTCATACTCATCTGTGATTGGCGTGATCGTCAGTGTTCCAGGTACTACTGTGATCTTGATGTTCGTGTAGTTGTCTGATGTAGCACTGAAGTCGTCCTTGCTCATCGTCATCGTGTAGGTGCCGACATTGGTTCCCTTCGCGGTCGCCTTCGCGTCATCCTGCGCGATACCGGTGAACGTAATTGATGAATCGTATTCACTGACAGTGTAGCCGTTTACACTCTGCTCTGATTTGTTGTAAACCTTAGTGTCAGAGTTTCCGGTTACTGTGATCTCATACTCATCTGTGACCGGTGTGATCTCCAGCGTTCCAGGTTCTACTACGATCTTGATGTTTTCGTAGTTGTCCGATGTTGCACTGAAGTCGGCCTCACTCATCGTCATCTTGTAGGTGCCCTTGTTGGTTCCTTTCGCAGTTGCCTTTGCGTCATCCTGCGCGATGCCGGTGAATGTGATCGTTGAGTCGTACTCGCTTACAGTGTAGCCGCTTACGCTCTGCTCTGATCCGTTGTAGATCTTTGTTGCAGAGTTTCCTGTTACCGTGATCACATACTCATCGGTCTTCTTGCTGATCGTAAGCACTCCAGGTGTCACATTGAACTTGATGTTCGTGTAGTTCGGCGACGTCGCTGCGAAGTCTGATTCGCTGAGAGCCATGGTGTATTCACCCTTGTTGGTTCCCTTTGCGGTAGCTACTTCCGCATCCTGTTCAGGCTGCTTTGTGATCGTGATCGTAGGATCGCAGTCTCCGATCGTGTAGCCGTTTACACTCTGCTCAGTCCCATTGTAGATCTTTGTTGCCGAATTACCAGTTACATTGATTACTGTTTCCTGTGTGATCGGTGTGATCTCCAGTGTTCCAGGTACTACTGTGATCTTGATATTCGTGTAGTTGTCTGATGTCGCACTGAAGTCATCCTTGCTCATCGTCATCGTGTAGGTGCCTGCGTTGGTTCCTTTTGCGGTCGCCTTCGCGTCGTCCTGCTCGATGCCGGTAAATGTGATCGATGGATCGTAATTACTTACTGTGTAGCCGCTTACGCTCTGCTCTGCAGTATTGTAAACCTTCGTGTCAGAGTTTCCGGTTACTGTGATCTCATACTCATCTGTGATTGGTTTGATCTTCAGCGTTCCAGGTGTGAATGTCGTATTGCTATAGAATCCCTTGGCATCTTTATTATCTGCCTCAATCGTAAATGATTCTGCAAATTTTCCGTTGCTGTATGTTCCGACATTCGTACCCTTCGCCGGTGTGTAATCAATCTTGAGTACATTGCCGGCAGCAAGTCCTGTAATGATGTAATCATCCGTTTCAATTGTATTTCCTGTACCGGTGACCTCAGCCGGGAAGCTGAATCCGAGCTGTTCAGAACCATTATATGTCGCTTCTTTGTTCTTTACTGTTACGCTAAGTTTTGCTGCTGTTACTTCCAGTTCACCGATTGAATCCGAGATTACATAGTTCCCTGCATTTGCTCCAAGGTCAAGGGTGTATGTGTTGTCACTCGTGCCGACCTCAGTCTGGGATCCTGTTATCGTGAACGTTGCCTTATCGCCAGTTTCGAGAGTAATTGTTCCCGGTTCCGCTTCTGCACTGGTCCAGTCTCCGCCGATGTTTTCTGTCCAATAACTATAACTAAGCTTAGCACCATCTTCCTTGGTAAGCGCTGTTCCATCGTATGCTTTACTGTCGGATCCGGTAGTTACCTTAATCGGCAGCGGATCAATGACGAGGAAACTGTCACGAGCAAAGACTGTTACTGAGTAATTCGGATCTCCTGATACGATACTCATAACCGTTGCCTTTTGCTGTGCTCCGGTGTAAGTATACGTTCCTGCATTCTTCTCGGAAATCAGTGCTCCGTTTTCACCGTACAGAGCATTCCATATCGCATTGCCGTACTTCTCCTTAAACATCTCACGCTGGCCGCTTGTGATGCTGACATATGCAGATTTTGAAGTATTATCATTAAAGTGCTGCTTGTCAGGATTCGTGAATCCTACATTAAATACCTGACCGGTATAATAGTTCTTGCCATAGCCGCCACTGTGCGTATTCCACTGGTCGGCGGAAATGCTGATGTAAACACTTACCGGTTTAACAGTCAGGTTGCCCGGCACGTAAATGATACTATAGTATACTTCCGGATCAGTGATCGCTGATGCGCCCTTTGTGATCTGTGCATTCTTCGGCGTTGTCGCGCTTGTACCTGCATCTGTCTGTGATCCATCAAACGCAATCGATGTAACTGTATCGCCACGCAGGTTGCCGGTGATCGTTGCATCATTTAAACCTGAACTGAACAGAGGCTCTCCGTCATAAGATTTCGCCTTGTTGTTCGCGACGATGATCAGCTTCTTCTGATAGTACACATTGATTTCAATATCTCCTTCTGAACCTGTGATCAGGTAGGAAGACTTCGGTGCAGTCTCTGTGCCTTTCAGATATGCGTGGTGATATACGTATCCGTTCGGTGCTTTGTTCTGCAGTGTGAATGTATCACCTACTTCGACAAATGTCGTGTCTGAATCAGCAATTTCGTTTCCATCCATATCAAGGTAGTTGACCTTGATTTTTGAAGTTGTAAAGCTTACATATTCGAAGGTTATTACATTACCTTCAAGGGCAAGCGTAAGTTCCTCTGTAGTGTTCGTCGGCTTATAACTCTTGCCAAGAATATCTTCATCCTGGGTCTGCGTTCCCATGTATGCCTTGTCGACTTCTGCAGCAATTTCCTGAACGGTGGTTGTTGTTCCAGGGACTGTTACAGTCTTGGATTCTGCAACCTTGATCTGAGGATAATCCTTCAGAACATAGTTGACTGTGTAGGTGAGCTCATCTGGAATTGTATAATAGTAGAATATTATCACATTCTCTTCATCGTTGAAGGTGAGCTCCACACTGGCGGAGGACTTGTCGGAAACATGTCCTGTAATAGCCGGTGCTGTTTCAGTCACGGTCTGACCCAATTCAAAATCAGGATCGGATACAACTTTGTCTGCCAGCAGTTGGTTGGTCGTTGCCTGATCGTTCTCTGTATCCCACTCGTAGTAGTGCACTGTATAGCTGAGCGTCTGCTGCGTCCAATGTGCATAGAGCGTGATATTTTCTGTTACAGGCTTATTCCAGTCATACGGAGATCCGGTCTCATCGGCTGCAGTAAACCATCCCTGGAATTCATACCCTTCCTTGTCCGGTGCTGTTGGTGCTTTAGCATAGAAACCATATTCGTCAGTCTGCTTAGGCACCTCTGATCCGCCCTGAGAATCGAATGTGACAGTGCGCTCCGGGAACTGGAAGTTGCCATAGAGCACGAGACCTTCAGGCATCTTCGGAGTTGTCCCCTCCTCGATGGTATACGAGTTCTCATGTTCTGCATCTGTGAACCATCCAAGCCACGTCGCTCCTTCCATTGGAGCTTCCGGTATATTGCTTTCAAGATAGCCGGATATGTCTGCATTCAGTTTTACATTCTGCGTACTGATTTCCGTTCCATCATAGTTTATGAATGTGAGCGGATGCGATGCAGCTGCATAATAGAAGTTTACATTGAGGGTTGCATCAGGTGTTCCATTGCCCAGCGTATAGTTCTGAGTCCGCCCCCATCTGTCAGTATATGTCGCTGTATATCCGTCTTTCGTGTATCCGGAAATAGCATAGAAGTCTGAATTCTCATACAGATAGTTGAACCTACCAGTTACAGATTTATAGAGGCCGTATGTTTTTCCGTTACGTGTTGTGGTCTGGACTCCGTCACCTGTATAGTTCTCCAGCCAGTAGTTTAATACCTGTGTTTTCGTTGTTGAAAAATCAAACGCATACAGAGGCTGTGTGTTGTTATTAAAGTTAAGCGTAGTCTGGCTTGTTCCGTACTTATCCCCCTTACCTGGCATCGTGTCGATGTTGATTACTTTATCGTTATTATTTGTGTTTAAACTCCATGCGTAATCTGGATAAGGTGTATTAAACGCAGCGATCCATTGTTGTGTAATATTGGCGCCATACTTGGCAGTCACGCTGCCACTTCCCTGATTCCTCGCTCTTCTTTCTCCTCGTGTGTTATAAACGTCACCATTCCAGGTAATCGTATATACATTACGACTATATTTGACAACAACTACCGAGCTTCCATCAGCTTTGATTGTTTCAGTAGAAGATTCCTTAAATGTGAAATTCTGTTTGTCTAATGCATTCGGAGCACCTGCATCCGCTGTCGTTCCATCAAGCTTAACCGTTGTATCGGTTTCAGCCTGCTTCGTAGCAGTGCCCAAATAAGAATAGCCCTCATCATTCGCATTTTCAATCATATATACGACCGTGTAATCAGTAAGAGCCGGATTCCACTTTGCATGAAGTGTTGTGTTTTCTTCAAGTGTAATCTTGCTACCTGCAGATTCCGTACATGCCGCATCTTTGTACCAGCCATCGAATGTGTAACCGGTACGAGTTGCATTTGTCGGCAACGTGATCTCGGTGCCATACGGCTTGGTCACTGCCTCGATGTACTCACCTTCACCTACTTCGAAGGAAAGTGTGAAATCTCTGCGGTCATAGTAGACCTTGAGTTCCTGATCCGGATCATCCATAATCTTGACATCCGTATCACGGCTCGCATATTTTGCATATGGATAGCTGTTGATATCAGGTGTTACCAATGAATTCTTAACACCCTGCTTTGTCTCCTGCTCGATAAGAGTACCGTAATCTTCTCCATCAAGGTCTTTCAGGTAATGACCCACTTTGTATGTAGCATCCGCTTCAACATACTCGTCATCCTCCTCATAGACCATCTTGATTGTACCGTCTTCCAGTGTTTTCTGTTCCCATGTTGTTTCGAGGTCAACGGTGATCGTAGGCTTGACAGGATAATAAGTAGGCTCGTCCGTGATCTCGGAAGCAATCGTTGACTGAGGTGCTGTAATTGTGTATCCATCCTTCAGCTCACTCTTCGTGATGTTGAATGTCTGGCTTCCGATATCTACTCTGTTGCTGCCGTTCATATAGAAGTAATGAACAGTGAACTCATAAAAGTTGATGTCTGAGAACTTTGCAACTGCATTGAAACTATCTTCAACAACAGTTCCCACTTCAACTGCTTCGCTCGGATTATTCTCCTTTACCCAGCCTTCAAATACCTTGCCCGAAATGAACGGATCTTCCGGCAATGTTTCAATCGCATCGCCTGCTTCGAGCTCGATGAAGTACTGAGATTTTTCTTTTATGATGTTTCCTTCGTCGTCCTTGACAAGGAACTTGACGCGAACCTGATCCTCAAAATATGCATACAGCGTGAGGTCTTCACTGACAGTGGAATCTGCCGTGTACTGCGTACCCTGGCCATCTTCCTGAGTAAACCACCCCTTGAATGTCGCGCCTGACTTGATAGGATCTGACGGGAGCACGATCTTTGTTCCTGTCGCGGTCGTCATCTCTTCATACTGTGCTCCGTCGACCATAAACGTCACTGTGAATATGTTCTGTTCATAGTATGCGTTAACAGTAAGGTCTTCAGAAATGACTGTTCCAACGGTGAACTCATTGGTCGTTCCAGGATAGACCCACTTGCCGATCTTGTTGGTCTTCTTTTCAACTTCCGGCAAATCGTTGATCGCAAAACCATCATCAATGCTGGTTGTTCTGGTCTCTGTTGTTTCGTCTTCCTGAACGAATGTAACAGTATAGGTAATCTTCTCCTGTGATACAACAGCTGTGAACGCTTCGTTCACAACAGTGTCTGCAGTGACTTCTGTTTCTGTTCCTTCCTTGACCCACTTCGTATTGTAGCCCGGTACTTCCGGAACTGTCGGAAGCTGACTGCCAATTGCTTCTCCTTTAGCAACATTGATTGTAATCGGAGCGAGCTCGCCGCCTTCTTCCGTATTCGGATCAAATGTTACTGTTACCTGCTCTTCGAAGTTCGCTGTGAACGTGACTTCGGTATCAGCCTCTTCAGGGTCTACGTCCAGCTTCGATACAGAAGGAGCAAACTCTGCACTTGTTGATACCGTTTTGCCTTTGCTGTCGGTCCACTTGGTGAAGATATATCCTTCATCTGCTTTCGCTGTCGACCCTACCGCCTTGGCGTTCTCTGCAGCCACATTGACAAGTTCACTTGAATTGGTAACGGATCCACCCGTACCGGCAGTGTAATTAATTGTTACATTATTTTTTTCATCTGCCTCAACTGTGGACGTTTCAACGATTGCATAAATGGAAAAATTAGCCGTCTTAAATACAGCTGAACTTCCGTTTGTGGATGCTCCCACTGCGTTGGCTGCTCCGCTGTCTGCGATGTGCACGACAGCATCTGCCTCAACACCGGAAGCAGACATGGTTACGGAAACTGCTTTTTTCGGCTTGATCTCTTTACCATCTTTGTTGTAGAACGTGATGTCGACAGCTTTAACATTTTCGACGTCACCTTCGACAGCACTTTCAACTGCGGTCATGATCGATGCTGCAGATACCGCGGTAACTTTGACCTTAGCACCTTCCGGCAGTGCTCCCTTCGGAGCACTGATCTTGACCGTAACTCCACCTGCTGATTTTGTGAATGAGACGGCAGGATATTCTTCATCCGTGTCTTCTTCGGCAGGCTCTTCTTCTTCGGCAGCTTCTCCCTCAGCTGCCTGATCCTCGCCTGCAATTGGATCCCCTGTGTTAACATCATTCTCATCTTCCACGTCATCTGACTGCTCTTCAGGCACTGTAGTAGCCTCGGTGGACTCTGTAGCCTGAGTCGACTCTGTCGTTGCAGCAGGTGCCTGTGTAGGCGCAGGTGCTTCAGTAGCCTTTGTCGGTTCCGGTGCAGGCTCAGTAGCCTTTGTTGGTTCCGGAGCAGACTTTGTGGTTTCCGGCTCATCTGAAGTCTGCGCAGCCTCTACAGTATTGTCCATTCCGTAGGCAACCATTGCCTGCGGAGTGAAGCTGTACTGCGCGAGTACCGCGAGAGATAAGAACAATGCTAGACATACTTTGATTTTTCTACTCATTGTCTCTCCTACTCTAAAATACTTTTGTGATAACTAATGCTTTGCGATAACTTATTAATTGAATTAAAATAACTAAACTTTTCAACTCTATCCTAAAACCCTACACATAATAATATTCTTAACGTCTTTGAAACCGTCACAAAACACGCAATAAACGGGAATAGAAGGTCATCTTTCATGCCTGATTCTGCACGTTCATGCCAAGTGAAATATTCCCTTTCAGCAATGTATTCCTACATGAAAAAGAGAGCCGGCTAAATAGCTGAATAGCCGGGCTCTCATGAATTATTCCCTTGCAGCAGTGTATTACTACATAAAAAGAGAGCCGGCTGTAAAGCCAGGCTCTCATTGTCTCATCTTATTCAAGCTGTGTCGTTTCGCTTACTCTTCTTCACCTGCTCTGCGTCTCGCAAGGAATGCTGCGATCGCTGCGATGATTGCTGCTACTGCGACACCACCGATGATGTAAGGCAGTGCGCTTCCGCCGCCGCCTTCTTCCTCGTCAGGATTTGCGAGCGGTGTGTCGCTGTCATCAATGTCTACTGTATTGGCTGGTGCGTTAGCAAGTGGCACAGCACCGTCTCCTATATTAGCAGCAGCATTGGCATTGCCTGCTGCATTACCAGCTGCTGCATTGGCGGCGTTGGCATTAGCTGCAGCATTGCCATTTATTACAATGTTTCCATCCTGAACAGTAATGATCTGCCCAGCATTATCTACCGGGTAATAATAGAATGTGAACACATTGTCGCTGCCTCTTTTGAGCTCTCCTGTCCTGTTGTATGCATCAGGCAGATAGCCTTCAACATACTTGTAGGCGACAACTGGCTTTTGTCCTACTACACCGTAATGTTCTTCCTGTTTATGAAGCACTGTTGATCCATCTGCAGTGATATAGCGGATGGTGTATTTGATCATGTTACTCTTAAGACCATATGCTACGACCAGAGACTCATCCTCATTATAGTTAGCCAGATCAACAGTCCCTGTAATGACTTCAGAATTATCGTGCCCCGTGACTTTCATCCCGATAACGAAGTGATTTTCATCCGGTGCTGTAATATCGACCGTATCGTCTCCGACAGTCAGTTGGGCGTTGTCGATGTCAATGGAAGCCGTGGTTCCTTTGAGCGTGCTACCGCTGCTGAATGAACCGTTTCCTGCAGTGACTTCCAGCTGATGCTTATATCCGTCATCTCCGAATGCGCTGACTGTCATCATTCCGAATACCAGACAAGCTGATAAAACCAGAACTGCTATTCTCTGAACCTTCTTCATGCCTCCTCACCTTCCTTTCTGTCTTTTTTGAAACTCAGTATAGTAAGTATGAGAAGTATTGCTGCCAGTGTGAGCATCAGCAATGGAAGCAGCAGGTTTGCATCATCTCCGGTCCTTACTGTTTTGCCCGGGATATGATTGTAGATAATACCACCGTCTGCTGCATTCTCAACTCCATAAGCGATTCGAAGCTGTCCGATGGCTGACTGATAACTGTTAGCCTGTGATTCGCCATCAAGAGCTACAGTAAGCTTCGTAACACCTGACTGTCCACTTTTCAGTGTGTCAATGTAAAGCCATTCTTCTGTAGCGTTTGTCGCAGCCCTGAGTCCCTTATCGGCCTTATCAGGGTTCTCGCTGTCAGCACCTGCTACCGCATCACTGCTGAAGATCGTAACAGTTCCTTCCTTCTTTCCTTCATTGACCAGCTTGTACGTATAACCGCCATCCGCGGCTCCGTTAATGCTCTCCTCTTCCAAAGTCTTCACAACCGTATTATCGAGATACCAGTCTGTATCATTGCCTGACTCGTTTTTGTATTCGAATACAAATGTCATGCTATCGCCCGGCTCCAGATCACCGATTGCTTCATCGAGCTTAGCTGCTGCCTCGCTGTTGTTGATGTCTGTTCCATCATAAGTGAATGTGCCGCCGTCATAGTTTGCTGCAAAAGCGATCTGGCTCATCATGAGTACTGTAATGAGGGCCAGCAGAAGGATCATTGTTTTTCTTAATTTCTTCATCTCCGTACCTCCTTACAGATCAATTCCTACGGATCCGGCATCAACGCCCCAGACACTCTTGATCGCCTTGGCTGCATTATGTGTCTGTACGGCCTGAGCTTCAGCCTCCACATTGAAGGTGTATCCGTTGTACTTGTAGGTATAAGTTATGATAGTCTTAGTGGCTTTTCCTTCCTGGACGCCTTCAACAATCTTGCCTTTGCCTTCTTCCAGAACATCGCCGCTAATTCTGATATCCTTGAACAGCTCTTGCTCAGCTCCCGCTTTCAGGATATTTTTGAGGTAGTAAATCTGCGTTTCCTCACTGCCGCCTTCTTTCACCGTCCAACTCTTATCTGCAGTCAGTTCAATCAGATCCGGACTTAACGTTGTGGCTTTCGCACCCTCTTTATCTGTCCAGTACTTGCGAACTATAACTCTGACATATTCGTCTGCGTCGCCATTATTGACCACACCAACAGAGTCCTTATATGTTCTGGTCGGTTCGATTTTGTTGCCTATCGATTTATATAGTACTCCGTCATCAACAGTTTTTCCGTTCTCCGTAATGCCTACCGCTAAACTATCTGTTGCAATTGTGGCATCATAGTTATCACTTGTTACAGTAATTGCCGCCTTGGTTCCAACTGCTCCACCAGATACTAACAACAGCAGAGAAACTGCAAAGAGTGCTATTGTACGCTTTGATAGTACAGTGTTTCTAAATTTCATTTTCGCCACCTCCTATCATTCCGCTGAGATGGAAGGAATATACTTCCATCCTTCAGGCTTCTCAACTTTGTTATTGCTGTCATAAGTCGGCTGTGCCGATTCATGTGTTACTACGATCTGATAGCTGTCACCAAGATCCGTTCCTGCAGGATATTCTCCTGTGTTGGCTACAATCGGTGTTGTTACGTCACCATCTCCATTTTCACCTGGTTTTAATATCTTGTTGTAGTAGTAGTAATCTCCATTTTGTTCCCAACCGTCCGACGGCTCAATAGTCATTTGTGTCGGTCCAACGATCATCACTCTGACAACTATATTCGTCTCTCCGGTGTTTTTAATAGTAACGGTTTTCTGATTTTCGTTTACATCTTCTTTTATCTCAGTTTTTCCACCAAGGGAGAGCACTGCTCCTCCCTTGGCTTCTGTGTAATCACTGAAGTATGCAAATGCCACACCTACTGAGAGGGAGAGGACAAGTGCCATCGAAACAGCTAACAGAATTGATTTTTTATTCATTATTTTCTTCATTTTGTCCACCTCCTTCTCTTAGTCTACTGCATTGTCGCCGGGACTTTTCTCCGTCCCTGCCCGTTTCTCGGTGCCGGCTTTTTGTTCTCCTTTTCCGGAAAAGTCATAACCGCCAGTGTCATTCTTTGTATAGTTGTTTATTTCACCGCTGTTGTAATTGAGGTTGTCATAAACATTCTTGAATGATGCTTTGTAAACTCCGTCTTCTAGTTTCAACGTTACAGTAGGCTCGTCTGTAGTGAAGTTGCTTGCATATACCTCTGTTACCTCTACCGGTATATCTGTTGGTATCCTGGAGATTGTAACAGTCTTCACTTTTCCTGCTTCGACCTCTGCTGCAGAGAACTTGATTCCACCGGCCGCTGAGAACTTCTTGCCCTTTGTTTCTTTGTCGACAACTCTGAACGCAAGTGTTACATCATTGACACCGTCATGCTGAACAAAGTTCTCAAGTTCCTTAGTGATCGTGATGTCTGTGTAAGCTCTGGTATTGGTGAACTCTGCATCATACTCGACCTCTGCTGGATCCTTGGTGACCTGAAGTGTGCCATCTCCATTGTCTTCTACTGTGACTTTCACGGTCTTTACAGAATTATCATATCTGTAGTTTCCAAGTTCGAAGATGCCATCTGCTGCCGGATCTTCCTTGTAGGTCTTACCTGTCTTAGTGTTCACAGCATCGTCAGGGATGACTTCCTTGATGGTGTAGGTGTAATCACCTGTTTCATCGATCGTCTTTTCTGATTCTGCATCGTACTTCTTGACGTACTCAATCGTACTGAACGTGAACTCTGAGCTTGTTCCTGCCTTGGTATCTGCGTCGCCTTCAACATCGGCACCTTCGCCACCTGCAGTTGCGGTAGCAACTTCACTGCCGTCCCCATCAAGTATTACGAAGTCGAATGACTGCTCAGCAAGGTCGCCGTATTCGAGAGTCTTAAGTCCGTCGAGTACAAGCTCGCCTCTGGCTTCATAGTCGTTGATGAACTCCGGTGTAGGAGCTTTGTCCTTACCGTCATACTTGATATCGAGTGTTCCGTCACCGTTGTCTGTTACAGTAACCGGAATCGTTGCAACTGTGGTGTCATATGTGACTCCGCCAAGTTTGTCTGCATCATCAGCAGGCACAACTTCTGAAATTGTTACGGTGTGGTCCCCTGTCTGATCCTTTCCAGTTTCTTTTACGAACTGAATCGCATCAAATGTTACCTTACCATCTGCATCATTTGCTTCCGTACCACCGACTGTAGTGCCATCCAGTTTGAGCTCGAATTCGAATTCACCTTCTGCAAGGTCACGTCCTCTGAGCGTCTTCTGTGCGTCAAACTCTGCAGATCCAACCGCTCTGTAAGTGTTGGTAACTGTCAAAGCTTCTTTGTCTTCGTCATAGGTAACGCTCTCGACCTCGAGTGCATTGGTATCAGGATCCTTGCTGATGACAACGGTTACCTCATATGTGTTCATATCATATGTGATTCCGCCCTTGCCGCCATCAACTTCTGTGATCGTGTACTTATATGTACCTGCCTTCTCGAATGTGATCTCTCCGAATACCGCAGTCTGGTTAGCTTTTGTTGCTTTTGCTGTTCTGGTCTCTTTGCCGAGGATCGTATCGATGATGCTTCCCTTTGGCATTGGCGCGCCATCGACACCTTCCAGCGTGAACTCGAATTCATCAGCATCCAGCCAATCACGTCCTGAGAGTTCCTTTGTTACCTGAAGCAGATCTTCCGTAACCAATGGGGTATATGTGTTCTCAATGGTCAGGCTCTCTTCGCCATCGTAAGTTACTGTTGCAACAAGTGTATTGTCTGTGTCGCTCTTCTTCGCAACGGTTACGATGACTTCGTGTGGTGTTTCATCATAGGTGACGCCATCCACATGATCGTTGATCTCAGTAATGGTGTATTTGTATTCACCAGACTTCTCATAGGTGATAGTTCCAAATACTGCTGTCTTCTTATCCTTTGTCGCCTTTACTGTATCTGATGCCGGCATTGGAGTTGTTTCAAGTCCTGCAGTATTGCTGACCGCTTCAAGTTTGAATGTGAAGCTGTCTGCCTTGCCCCAGTCATTGAATTCCTTGGTCGCCTTGATCAGATCCTCTGCAACGAGTGGCTTATAAGTATTCGTTACAGTCAGTTTATCTTTATCGCCGTCATACTTGACTGCTGCTGTCAGCTTGTTCGTATCAGGATCCTTGCTGACAGTCACAACTACTTCATAGGACTTCGTATCGTATGTTACGCCGTCCGCATGATCATCAGTCTCTGTGATCGTGTACTTGTATTCACCGGCCTTTTCGAAGGTGATATCACCAAACTCAGCAGTTGGGGCGTCCTTTGTCGCCATTGCTGTCTTCGTTGTACCGGTGACTCCCTCTGGCATCGGTGCATTACCCTGAGCTTCAAGTGTGAAGGTGAAGCTGTCTGCCTTACCCCAGTCATTGAAGTTCTTTGTTACCTCGATACCCTTCTTTACTGCCGTATATGTGTTCGTAACGATCAGGCTGTCTTCAGTATCATCGTACTTGACAGTCGCTACCAGAGTATTATCTGTTTCACTCTTCTTCGCAACGGTTACAACTGCTTTGTGTGGTGTCGTATCATAGCTTACACCATCAGCTCCATCATTGCGTTCAGTAATTGTGTATTCATACACACCAGCCTTCTCGAATGTGATTTCTGGGAATGCTGCCACTGGTGAACCCTTTGTAGCGGTTGCTTCTGTTGTCGAAGGCATTGGAGGCAGTTTGCCATCCTTTTCAACTCCTGCGAGATCGAATGTGAAGCTTTCTGCCTTGCCCCAGTCATTGAACGCCTTGGTTGCCTGAAGTGTTGCTTTCGTTGATTTGTAATTATTGACGATTGTCAGCTCATCAGCATCCTCATATTTGACTGTTGCTGTCAACGCATTGGTTGCATCTTCAGCTTTCGTAACCGTTACAACAACCGTCTTCGGCGTTGTGTCATAGGTTACGCCATCTTCATGATCATCAATCTCAGTGATTGTGTACTTGTATTCTCCAGCCTTCTCAAACTGAACTTTTCCGAAGATTGCAGTCTTGTTCTCTTCCGTAGCCGTTACGCGTGTATTTGCAGGCATTGGATTGGTATCGACTCCTTCGATGTCATTTCCTGCATCTGCAAGCGTGAATGTAAAGCTCTCTGCCTTACCCCAGTCATTGAAGGACTTGGTTGCTTTGAGTTCCACGTCGTTGGACTTGCTGTAAGTATTGGTTACTATAAGGCTATCCGCATTGTCTTCACCATAGGTAACCGTTGCCTTGAGCGTATTGTCTGTGTCGCTCGTCGGACTGATAACAATCGTGACTTTCTTTGGAGTCGTATCATAGGAGACGCCATCGGCTCCGCCATTGCGCTCTGTGATCGTGTACTCATACTTTCCGACCGTGTCGAATGAGATGTCTCCGAATACTGCTGTCGGCGAAGCCTGCGTAGCAGTAGCACTTCTTCCTGCTTCTGCAGGCATTGGCGCGCCCTCTGTTACAGCTGCCAGATCGAATGTGAAGCTGTCTGCCTTACCCCAGTCTTCGAAGGCCTTTGTAACTTCAGCATGTGTTGTGACTGGAGTAAATGTATTCGTTACAGTCAATCCATTTTCTGTCTCATATTCAGGAGTTGCCGTAAGAGCGTTTGTTTCAGGGTCTTTCACT
The DNA here is from genome assembly GCA_017431785.1 of Bacillota bacterium. Classification (GTDB taxonomy): domain Bacteria; phylum Bacillota; class Clostridia; order Peptostreptococcales; family Anaerovoracaceae; genus Lentihominibacter. The sequence goes on from JAFRKJ010000040.1 coordinate 15,229, forward strand.
ACATGGACAGTGACAGTATGCGGCATTGTGTCATATGTAACGCCAGGAACACCGCCGTCTCTCTCTGTAATTGTATAGATGTAGTCTCCCGCTTTTCCGAACTTGATTTCGTCGAATACTGCTTTCTTTCCGTTTGTAGAAGTTGCAGTTGCAACAGTGTTTGTAGGCAACGGAGCGCCTTCTGTTACGGCTGCCAGATCAAATGTAAAGTTGTCTGCCTTGCCCCAGTCTTCGAAATCCTTTGTTGCTTCAAGCTTTACACCATTGGATTCACTGTAGCTGTTCGTGATGGTAAGTGATGTCTTTCCATCGTATTCGATTGCAGCTGAGAGCTCATTCTTCGGCGCATCACCCTTTGTGACAGTTACCACTACTTCGTGTGGTGTTGTGTCGTATGTTACACCGTCTACATGATCATTGACCTCAGTGATGGTGTACTTGTAAATACCGGCCTTCTCAAACTCGATCTCACCGAATAATGCCTTAAGATTGTCTGCTGTTACTGTCTTGCTGACCTTGCCGCCAGACGCATCTGCAGGCATCGGAGTATCGATTGTCTCACCTTCAGCATCTTGAGATTCTCCCGGAGCAAGCTCGAATGTGAAGCTTTCTGCCTTGCCCCAATCAGAGAATGACTTTGTTGCTTCAAGCTCTTTTTTCACAGGTTTGTATGTATTTGTGATCGTCAGGCTATCCGCATTATCATACTTCACTTCTGCCGTCAGCGCATTGCCTTCACCCTTTGATACAGTAACAACAACATTGTGCGGTGTCGTGTCATATGTTACACCATCCGCTGTTCCTGCTGTCTCTGTAATGGTGTAGCTGTAAGTGCCAGCCTTCTTATACTCGATTTCGCCGAATATTGCAGTAGGGTTGTCTTCGGTGACTTCCATAACAACCTTGTTGTCGGTTGCGCCTGCTGGCATTGGTGCACCATCTACAGGTGCCAGCGTAAATTCGAAGCTGTCCGCCTTGCCCCAATCTGCAAAGCTCTTCGTAGCCTGCAATGAGGTTTTGCTGCTTGCGAACCTATTGGTGATGATTAGTTCTTCCTGATCGGTATCATACGTAACTGTTGCTGTAAGTGCATTTGTATTTGCATTCTTATCTACGTGAACAACAACCGTGTGCTCACTTGTATCGTATGTAACGCCGTCAACTCCATCGTCTTTTTCAGTGATAGTGTACCTGTAGTCTCCCGCCGCTGGATATTTGATGGTGCCAAATACCGCGGTTGGAGCAACTTCCGTTGCCTTTGCTGTCATGGTGTTGCCTTCGGCACTCGCCGGCATCGGGGCGCCACCCTTTGCTTCGAGCGTGAATGTGAAGCTGTCTGTCTGTCCCCAATCATTGATCTGCTTCGTTACCTGAATAGGGGCCTCTGCAGGTGTAAATGTGTTATCTACTGTCAGAGAAGCAGAAGCCTCACCGTCATAGGTTACTTCCGCAGTAAGTGCATTTGTATCAGGATCCTTGCTGACAGTTACAACAACAGTATGTGTGCTCGTGTCATACGCAACACCATCTGCACTTCCTCTTACCTCGGTAATCTTATATGTGTATGTGTCTGCTTTCTCGAATGTGATTGTACCGAATGTATCGGTATAATCTGGTGTATCCTTTGTAATTTCTACCGTTCTGGAATCGCCTTCTGTAAGGAGATCACCTAACGCTTCTGTGAGTCCTGATGCAGGAGGCATCGGAGCGTCATCGGATACTGGTTCAAGCTTGAATATGAACTTGTCGCTGTTTGTCCAGTCACGTCCGGTGAAATTCTTCGTAACATCAATCGGAACTGTTACAGGCTCAAATGTGTTCTCAACTGTAAGGCTGTTTTCTCCATCGTACTTAACTGTTGCTGTCAGAGCATTGTCGTCACCCTTTGTGACTGTTACGACGACGTTGTGCGGTGTTGTATCATACGTTACTCCGTCCGCTCCGTCGTTCTGCTCTGTGATCGTGTAGTTATATGTGCCAGCCTTTTCGAAGGTAATATCTCCGAAGTCAACAGTCTTGTTTGCCTCAGTTGCCGTTCCGATCTTGGATCCTTCCGAGGATCCTGCCGGCATCGGTGTTGTAACGCCTGCTGTGTTCGTTCCAGCTTTCAGTTCGAATCTGAAGCCTGCTCCAGCTTTCGCCCAGTCATTTTTACCAAAGTCTTTCGTAACTTCGATTGATTCCTGAACCGGAGTGAATGTGTTCTCAATTTCGAGCTTTTCAGCCGAACCATAATCAACAGTTGCTGTCAGTTCGTTTGTATCGGTATCCTTCACCACATGAACTGTTACTTCATGCGGAGTAGTATCATACGTAACACCATCCACGCCATCGTTGACCTCTGTTACGGTGTAAGTATAATCCTTCGCTTCCGTGAACTCGATGGTACCGAATACTGCAGTCTTTGATGACTCAGTTACCTGAACTGTCTTCGTTCCATCCTCAGCAAGACCGGCAGGCATCGGAGCACCTGCTGTTTTAGCTGCCAGCTTGAATGTGAAGCTGTTTGCCTTGCCCCAGCTATCGAAGACCTTTGTAGCCTCGATCTGAGCGGATGTTGGACTGAACCGGTTCGTAACTGTAAGACCTTCAAGATCTTCTCCTCCATCATAGCTCCATGATGTAGTGAGAACATTTCCTGCACCCTTCGTTACCACAACAGTCAGAACGTGTTCAGATGTATCGTATGTAATACCATCTGCAGTTCCTTTGGTTTCTTTAATAATGTAGGTATATGTTCCGGCCTTATTGAACTTAACCGTTCCGAAGCTTGCAATAGGATTGGCCTTAGTTGCTGTCGCCGTTGTGTTCGCAGGCATCGGAGCTGTGACTCCAGCCGGAGCGGAACCTGCTGTCAGCGTAAATTCGAAGCTGTCAGTGTTATTCCAGTCACGACCTGTCAGTGCTTTGGTTACCTGAATTGGAACTTCTGTAGAAGGCACAAATGTGTTGGTGACACTAAGCGCATCCTTTTCTTCATACTTTACAGAAGTTACTGAAAGTGCATTTGTTGCAGAGTCTTTGCTGACCGTCACCACAACGTTCTTTGGCGTTGTATCATAAGCGACACCATCCAGGTCTCCCTGTTCCTCTGTAATAGTATAGCGGTATGTTCCTGCTTCGTTGAACGTAATCGTTCCGAACTTCGCGATGTTCTCGTTTACCTCTGTTTGAGGATCATCCTTAGTAGCCGTCGCAGTTCTTCCTGCTTCTGCAGGCATCGGAGTTGTAATTGTTTCATCTGCAGCATTTTGAGATTCTCCAGCAGCAAGTGTGAACGTAAAGCTGTCTGCATCTTCCCAATCACGTCCAGACAGGATCTTCGTAACTTCAAGATCCTGTGTTACAGGAGTAAATGTGTTTTCAACTGAAGCCGATGCCTCGCCATCATACTTGATGCTTGTAACCAGCTTATTATCAGCATCAGTTGAAACTGTAACAACTACATTGATTGGTGTTGTGTTGTATGTAACGCCATCAGCGCTACCCTTAGTTTCTGTGATTGTGTACTTATAAGTACCGACACTATTGTAGCTGATGTTCCCAAATGCAGCTATCCAATTGGAAGCTTTATTGGCTGTAGCTGTAGTTTGTGCCGGCATTGGTGTGTTGTCGTCTTCGCCAACAATAGTGAATGTGAATGAATCATCATCCTTGAATTCACGGCCGTTCAATGTCTTTGTGACTTGCGGAGCAGCCGTTACCGGGGTAAGTGTATTTGTTACTGTGAGGGAGTTCTGATCTCCATCATACTTAACTGCTGCAACAAGATCACCATTTGCATCTTTGCTTACAGTAATCTTTACCGTATGCGGCGTTTCATCATAAACCACTCCCGCTATAGGATTCTGCGGTTTGATTTCAGTTATCGTGTATTCATATTCTCCCTCTTCAGAGAACATGATTGTTCCGAAACCTACAGTTTTGTTATTACTGTCTGCTGTTACTGTTTTTTCGTCATCAATCGTACCAGCTGGCATCGGTGCGTTTTCAGTAACTGGTTCAAGCTTGAACTGGAAGCTGTCACTAGCAGTCCAATCACGTCCGGACAGCTGCTTAGTAACTTCAGGCTCGGCAGTAGCCGCTGTCACTTTGTTAGTATATGCAACTGAAAAGACATTGTTTGGCTGATCAATGGTGCCAGTAACAGTGTCGCCTCTCACCGTGCCAGGTGTAGCCTGATAATCGGCGGCATAATCAGGATCTGTTACTTCTGTAGAGGTCTCCGCTTTCACAAAACCGTAGCCGGTTGACATGGCGGTTTCCTGTATGGAATAGGTAGTGCCTGTTGGAAGGTTGAAGAAACGTACATTCCAACCATCCTTAATGCTAATGGTAAATTGTGCACCAGATGGGACAGAATAACTGCCTGTCGGGTTGCCCGATGCATCAACTTGTGGTGTTACGTTGGATGAATAATTTTCAATCGGTACAGTATTACCATCCTTGTCCTGTGCACCAAACCATACGGCATCACCATTGATGTCCGTAACGGTGATAGTGTAAGTAAACGTTGCATTTGGATTCGGATTTGGATTGGTTTCTACATTCTTGCTCAGGTTCAGATTGCTTCGACGATCATTCTTGGCAACCAGCTGTGGATGAGTAGTCTCACTTACCTGATAACTCTTGCCATCAATTACATAGTAATCCGTTCCCTCAGTTCCTGTAGGGTTATCTGTCTTGATCAGCATAGTCAATGTTCCATTGATGACCATTGGACGATAGACATCTGCCGTCAGATCCCAGTAGTAGGAGAAGGAAGCCGGCTCAGTAACTGTGTATTCATGACCTTTTTCACGGACGTTATATCGCCCATCAGAAGTCTTGGTGATAAAGCCAGTGGAAATATACTCCTTACCAGATGTCCAGTTATTACCGTTGTTGAGAGAAACATTATCGAGATAAGCACTTCCGTCCTTCGTCACTGTCAAGGTGATTCCAGTTTCAACTCGAGGGTCTAACGCGTTGTGCCACTCCTTCTTAACTGTGATGTCGTCTGAATCCAGCGACATGTTCTGAAGAGTTCCTTCAGTATAATTTGCATCTATATCAGTAGTATCAGAAATAGTTACAGTATCACCAGTCTTGGTTGTCTTGTTGTATGTAGCATTTACCTGGTCTGTATTTGTTTTCAGGGCGTATGTGCCTGTAGTAGTTGCAGTTGGTGGTGTAACTTCTACGACCTGCGCTTTCTCTGCGTCTGTGAGTGATGCATAAGTTCTCAAGCCGTTATTCAGGTCGGCAACCAGGTCATATGCCGCCTGGCTAGGCCAAACCGTGAACTCGACAACGTAAGTGACATCATTCTCCAACTGGAAGGTTTCGCCCATATCCCAATGGACCGCTCCATCAGTCTCACTATATGTCGCTGCTGCACATCCATCTGCAGCGCGGGTTGTCCACTCTGTCTTGTGCGCGTAATCAGCTCCATACTTGTTATTCTCGCCGCCATAGCGGTAGTATTTGAAACTGTTTGGATCTACGGTCTGCATGACCTTCATCTCGGCATTCGTCAGAGCTGTAATACCGTCGGTAATCTCCACATCGCCAAAGCCAAGGTTTGTCTTAATGGACTGAGTGATGTTTGCAAAGGCTTCTTCAAGAGCAGCTGAATCCGTTGCAAGGTAAGCCGTGCCGCCTCCCGCTTCATCTACAAGGTTCTGTACCTTGGTAACATCCGCTGAAACGCCGATAGCATAGAAGGTCTTATTGCTATCAAGAATCGATTTCACTTCCTCTGCAGCATAGTCGAAGTTTCGATTAGCACTGTCATTATTACCTTCGCCATAAACATGATTATTTCTATAGTATTGGTATGTAGTATTGCTATTATACGTTTCAGTACGAAGAGCATTATTGTCTACATCACCACGGCTGACGCGGAATGTTGGGTCACCATCTGTTACGAATACTACATATGTCGCAGCATCACTGTCGACAGCCATTCTATTCGCAACAGAAAGCGCCTGTTCCCAGTTCGTACCACCGCTAGCTGTCAGACCGTCGACCGCATCTTCATATGTGTCGTAGTCATCCGTAAACTCTTGAACTGTGCTTGCAGTAGTTGAGAAGGACACAAGTGCCATCTTAACACCGGTAATATCCCCATCCAAAAGTGTTTCGGCCATGTTCTTTACTGCATTTTTGGCCGTATTTAAGCGCCAAATATTGTCACCACCCATGGAACCTGACCGGTCAAAAACAACGATAACATTAGCTTTTGTTGACCTTTCGTAAGGGGCCTCACCACCGCTGATGCTAAGAGATACGGTATTAGTGCCATTACCATTATTTGTTGAGGACTTGCCGAACTGTGGTGTAGCCGAACCTTGCGGCCAATCACTTTCTTGAGCATCGTCAATTACCGGAGTACCACCTGTTGTCGGGTCCGCTTTCTTCTTATAGACAACATAAATGTCGTCATTGTTAGACATCTCAGTCCAGTTTACATTATTAGTACCTGTATACCGCCAGTAATTGTTATTGTTCTTACTTAGAATTGGCGCAATTCTGTTCGCATTGGTATCTGTATTCCTATATGTATATGAATACTCATATCCATCGATATCATAAATCAGGAATGCAGGTGACGATGAGTTGGCATTCATGTCTGGATGCGTGTTGTCCGGATTCGCAATCGTCAGCTCATTCCCATTCTCATCGACATAGTGAACTGTTACAGTACGTGCGTTATAACCTGTTCTCCACGTAATCGTAAATGTTGAGAAAACATCAACGTTGAAATCTGTCTCCGCTGTTTCTTTCTTTTCTTTTACGTTGATTTCTCCGAGGTCCTTATCCTTTGTTGCTTCCTTGCTGTCCACTGTCGCAACTTTTTCAACGACAATATCACCTGTACTTTCGTTCAGGTGCTGGATCTCCATGGATGCTGCCAGGTCCTCTGCGGCAACTCCCTCAGGAAGTTCTTTGAACTCAACGCTTACGGAAACTTTGCTCTCAGGTTCGACAACATTGCCATCCTTATCGCGGATAGTCAAATCGAAGGCTGCCATACCCAAGTCTTCCTGTTCTTCCTTGGTGGTCTGTGAGAACACGGAGTTGCCGTCCTCATCATCTACCAAGGCTTGCTTAGCGTCTTTGTACTCTTTGTCCTTCTGTGAGAATTCCGTGATGAAAAGCTCTGCATCTTTAGGAATCATCGCGTCGGCGTCATAGGAAACGGTGATTTTGTACAAGTCACTCTCCTGTTTCAAATCGCCGCCCGAGAATTCAGAATCAGCATCTGCATCTTCTTCTGATGCGATCTCATCATCTGAGGCATCCTCATCATTCGTTGTGTCTTCCTTCGTTGTCTTTGCCTTCGTTGCTTCTGTTGCCTCCGTCTGAGGTTCATCCTTCTGCACAGCTTCTGTAGCTTCTGTTGGTTCATCCTGAACCACTTCAGTCTGTACATCGTTCTGAACGTCATCAGGAGCAACTTCCGGCTCTGCCGCATACGCAAACAGTGATGTCGGTATGAATGTGACCGTCATCATGACTGAAAGCATTGCAACGAGAAGTCTCTTACCTAAGGTCTTCTGTTTTCGTTCTTTCATAACACTACCTGCCCCTAATCATTTGATAAGATAAAAATTTATTAATATAAACAGGAAACTAATGCGCACTAAAAATAGTGGGCATAATCCAAGATGGATTATACCCTATTTTCACAGAAAAAACACATGAATTGGCAAAAAAATAGAAAAAATGGCATGAACGTGAAAGAATAACCAATTGATGGAAATTGCAGTCAGATAATGGAAATTCTGGTGTCGACCATGAACTCGGAATCCGTGTTGCTGATGTTCATCTCACCATTGTACTTAGACACGATAGCGCGCATGGACGGAATGCCCAGACCGGACCCGCCATCTTCTGCTCTGGTGCTGTGATAACCATACTTGTCTTTTCGCACCTGTCCATCAAAAGAGTTTGTGGAAACAATGAACAGCTCATTGTCAAACGGCGCTTTGACCGTCAATGCGAATCGGCGGTCTTTTGGCGAAACCGTTTCGCATCCGAGGATCGCATTTTCCCCAAGGTTCTGCAGATAGTTCGCAACGTCTACAGATTGCTGCTCCTCCATCATTGGAATATCTACACTCAAATCAAATTGAATCTCAGATTCATCACAGCGGTCTGCAATGGTATTCAGTACCGCATTCAGAATTCCATCTTCACAATACTGGTGTACGGAATCTGTCGGCATGGTTTCCAGTCTTACATCAAGATACCGGAGCACTTCTTCGACCTTGCCCTCCCTCAACAGCTTTTGGGCAAGCAGCATTGCATGCTTAATATCGTGGCGGACAATTCTGTTTTCCTCCAGCGTCTGCTTCATCGTCTCGTATTGTTGCCTTTGCATTTTGAAAACGGTCTTCTGTGCTTTGAGCTGATCGATCGACATGAGCGTTTTACCAACATCGAGAAAACGATATACCATGTAACAGTACATAAAAATCGTGACGACGGCCAGGCCCACTACACTGAAATAAATGAAAGGATCATCATCCGGACGAAAAATCAACGGAACAGTTATGACAAGCACAACAAATACGCCCGCCGAAATAGGGATGGAGCTAAGCCATATCCAATCGAGTTTCAGATTATCAACCATAAATGTGCCATTCCGTTTGAACGGCTTGTAGAACATGACCGCCATCAAAAGCGCAAATCCAACCTGCATGATATTTGAAATCATATCGTTATCTGCCATAGCTTCACTTCCGAAGAGCCCCCTATATATAATGTAGGTAACTTCAGAAGCCATCGCCATCATCGCGCATACCGCGGCAAATACTCCAAGGTTCTGACTGACGGACGCCTTTGTGGAATAAATGTAATAGATACAAAAGATTACAAGAAACGGAAGCAGTGTGAGCGTGCTGTCCGTATTGTTCGTCACAATCTCTATTGCGAGAATTCCGGCTGCAGCAAAAACGAACAGAATCAGGCAATCGCGAACGATTCTGCCTTTTGAAAACCGCAGCTGGTTCCGCATGGGGAGATAGCACATAGAACCCGCCGGTAAGATGATCAGTGTTGAAATCGACGTAGTCAGTGCAGTCATGATTGTTCCTCACGTATTTTATCGAACTGGTACGATCGCCATGTGGCGATGAGTGAGCTCCTGTCTCTATGACGAATCGGCAACCATGTATCGTCAATCATTCTGCAGTCTCCTTCTTCGATGCTCTTGATATGATCCATGTTGACGAGCACGCCTTTGTTGATCTGAAGGAAACACTTCCCCGTTTCCAATTGATCAAGAAGCTCACGAAAAGTCATCCTCAGGCGCACTGGCTCTCCATTCAGTATGCGGATGTTCAGATAGTGACCGTCCGTATAGGCGCATATAATCGTTTGATGCGGAATCTGGAGTTCCTGGGTGCCCTGCTTGACTGACAGTTTCTTTGTCACCGGGAGCACTTTGATTGCATCATCTAAAACATTCTGCACCTGGTGCTCAAGTTCTTCCTTCATGATATAGGAGAACGCATGCACGGCAAATGCTTCCGGCATGTGATCGGAACTGCTCGTCAGAAAAATGATCATGCACTGCGGATCTCTGCGCCGCAATTTCCTGGCCGCCTCGATGCCGGTCACTTCCTGTCCATCAAAATAGATGTCCATGAAAACGATGTTGTATTGTTCTTGCTGCGCCTCTTTCAGAAATTCTGCCGCGTTATCGTAGCCGCTGAGGTCAATCATGACTCCCTTCTCTTCGCTATAATGACCGAGCAGTGCTCCCATCTGCTGCAGGATTTCCTGATTGTCATCGACACATGCGATTTTCATTTTTCCTGCCCCCTGTTCTTTCGCCCGACTCTTCTGCCGACTTCCGCCAGCAGGTATCCGGCCAGGATGATCATCGCTGCTGCAATCTTGCCCATGACAGTTCCAAGTGCTCCCGTAATCGCTCCGATGACAGGGACGTGCGCAACAACTCTTCCCTCTACATTTGTGTATAATGCAGGCCGCATATCAATGCCGTTGTTGGCGTCACCCTTGGTGATGATCTTCTGTGTGTCTGTATCATTTTCGACGACGCGGTGGGTAATTGGCGTGCCGTCCTTACTGTCATAAAACAGGATCACATCACCCTCCTGCAGTGTCGCCGGTTCACAGCTCTTTACATAGATGAGACTGTTTACCGGGATGGCAGGCGTCATACTTCCTGAAACAACAACATAAGAGCTGAGTCCGAATAACCTGGGCACTGTTACTGCCAGACAAACAACGATGACAGCAACGATCAGAATTGTTCCGATTATATTACAAAGTTTCGCCAATGGATTCTCCTGTTTTGATTCATTCGTTCTTTGATTGATTATTTCTACAATTTATTATATCCCTTCCGCCATCAAAGTCAAAGTCAATGTAGGAATCGCAGCAAATCAAACAGACCACTCTCGTTAGCTCACACCTGCAACGGCTTCTGTTGTTCTGTCTCGCTATGGATGATAAAATAAAGCCATCAGCAAAACCAACAAGTACTTACAAAAGCAATGAGGTGAAACTATGGACTATAAATGCACAAACCCGTTTGAATTTACTCTGCCGACGAAGATCGTTTTCGGACCGGGATGCGTGAAGCATTTGCCGGATGCTATCAAGGAAATCGGCGGCAGAAAACCGCTTGTTATCACGGACCCTGGCATTCGCAAAGCTGGCATCGATCAGATCATCACAAACCTACTGGATGCAGCTGGTATCGAATACGGATTGTTCGATGGCGTCGAAGCTAATCCGAAAGATGTAAACGCAGAAGCTGCTACAAAAGCAGCCCGCGAAGTTGGTGCGGATTTCCTGATTGCAGTCGGCGGCGGCAGCCCGATCGACTGCGCTAAGGCAGTCGGAGTTTTACTTGCCCACGATGCGGAGTTCATAAAACCATATGAAGGTAAAACGGCAGCGACACTTCCGAACCCACCGCTCATTACAATTCCGACGACATCGGGAACAGGAAGCGAGATCACATTCTCATCGGTCATCACTGACACGAAGAACAAATACAAGATGACAGTCAAGAGTCCATACACGGCAGCGACCACCGCATTGTGCGATCCGGAGCTGACGCTCACCGTTCCGCCAGCTGTAACTGCGGCGACCGGCGTGGACGCATTGACCCATTCCATCGAAGGTTTCACAGCAACATGCTCCGAACCGATCGGCGATGCAGCTGCACTCTATTCCATTGAGCTCATTGCGAAGAACCTCGTCGGAGCATATAAGGACGGTTCTGATCTTGGAGCACGGAGCAACATGCTCATGGCAAGCATGCTCGGCGGCATCTCATTCAGCCACTCCGACGTCGCCAGTGTCCACTGCATCGCGGAAGCATTGGGGAGCATGTACGATCTGCCTCACGGAACTTGCAACGCGATATTCCTTCCGTACGTCATGGAGTACAACATGGACTACTGCATCGACCGCTATGCTCGCGTTGCTACTGCACTTGGTCTTACCTTCGACACAGATGCTGAGGGTGCTGCAAAGGCAGTCGAATACGTCAAGCAGTTGACCAAGGATGTAGAGCTTCCGACCTTCGCTTCTCTGGATCCTGATCCTGCTGACTTCCCTGCCCTTGCGCAGATGGCGTACAACAACGGCTCCAACGGAAGCAATCCTCGTCCAATGGAAGTCTCAGATTACGAAGCGCTTTTAAAGATCGTTTACGAAGCAGGCAATAAATAATAAGGAAAGAAAAATGAAGAAACCAATTCACGAATACAAAAAAGTCGCAGTCATCGGCTGCGGCTTTATCGGTTACAGCTGGGGTGTTGCCTTTGCGAGAAAAGGGCTTGAAACCTGGATGTACAACAGACCGTCAAAGACGCTCGACACCGTCGAAGATCGGATGCGCGGAGCACTTCAATTTCTGTCAAAGGAAGGCGTTATTTCTGACGAAGAAATTGACGATGCTTTGGGTAACGTCCACATCACCGATGATCTCAGTGCAGCCGTCAACGGCGCTGATTATATTCAGGAATGTCTGTGGGAAGACCTCGCTCTCAAACAGGACATCTTCAAAACTCTGACCGACATGACTGACGAAAACGTTCCCATTGGATCGAGTTGCTCCGGTCTGCGCATCACGGACATCGCCGGCAAGGTAGCCAACCATCCGGAGCGTTGTATTGTTGCACACCCGACCAACCCGCCGCACCTGATTCCGTTCATGGAAATCTCCGGCGACAATGCTTCACAGGAAGTCAAAGATTCTGTCTTCGATTTCTTCGAACAAGTTGTGGGGCAGAAACCGATCCAGTGCAAGGAAGTCTACGGATATGTTTTGAACAGACTGCAATTGTCCCTCGTGCAGGAAGCGCTCTATCTGGTGCAGGAAGACATCTGCAATGTGGAGGCAGTGGAACGCGCTCTCACAGAGGGTCTCGGGTTAAGATGGGCGTTCACCGGTCCTTTCGGCGTCGAAGAGCTCAACTCACCGAACCTCTTCGAAGGGCTCGACAAATACAAAGATTACATGATTGAGTTCTTCACAAAGGAACAGAAAAAAGTCTACGATTACGATAAGGACTTTATCAAAAAATGCGTTGACGGATTCGCGCCGCTCATGGATGGAAAGTCACATGAAGAATATCTTCTGTGGCGTGACCAGATGGTGACGAGAACCCGCCGGCTCAAAGAGGATTAACCTCGCGGCTGCGAAGTGTTATACGACCCAGAAGCGTGCGAAGTATTCATCGTACAGCTCCTTGAATGCTCTTTGTTCTTCTTCCGTTTTTAATTCTCTGTCATGGGTGCTCAGTTCGAGCCCATTCATTCTCTGCAGCAGATGCTGACAGACGTTGTTGCAGTGGTCGGAAATACGTTCGATATCTGTAAGCATTTCGATGAAGGACACGCCGCGTTCTACGGTACATGTTCCATCCTTCAGTCTGACAGCATGGTTGATTTTCATCATATCGACCATATCGTCGACGACTTCTTCCAGAGCCTCGACTTTCAGAACGAGTTCCTGCTCTTCTGTTTCGTACGCTTTTGATGTCGTCGTGAGTATCTCATTGATCGTATTTCTCAGGCAGTTGAATTCCGCCATACTTTCATCAGAATATTTTTCGCCGTCATTGTGCATGATCTCAGCTTCTTCTGCCAGATTATCAACGTGATCGCCGATACGTTCCATGTCTCCTACTGTATGCAGAAGCTCCGTCGCGAAGATGTTCTGTCTCGCGCTGAGAGGATGCTCAGTAATATGGACGATGTATTCACCGAGTACCGTTTCGGTCTTATCGAGAAATGCTTCGTTTTCATTGATGGTTTCCCGCTTGTCCTCTTCATATTTATCCACCAGATCACATGCAATGTTGAAACTCTCTTTGCCTGTGTCGCACATGATATTGATGACTTTTCTGCACTGCTCGAGAGCAACGTTTGGTGTATCGAAGAATCTTGTATCCAGCATAGCCAGTTCCTGATCCATCTTCGTATATCCGCCTTCGTCCTTAACGATTTTGGAAGCCAGTTTGATGAGCGGGTTGATAAACGGAAGGAAGATGACCGCCACAACCACATTGAACAAAGTGTGGAAGTTGGCAACAGCGCCCATGTTGACTTTGTCATCCCAGAAGTCGAATCCGATGACACCTTGATAAAGATAGATGGCAATGAGGAAGATTGCTGAACCCAGTACACACATTGTTACGTCGATGGAGACAGCTCTCTTGGCGTCTCTGTTGACGCCGATGCTGGCGAGCAGAACGGTGACGCACTTGCCCAGGTTGCAGCCGATTGCGATCGGCGCAGCCATTGCGAAGGTAACAACACCAGTGGATGCTGTTGCCTGCAGAACACCGACTGCTGCGGATGAACTCTGAAGCAGAACGGTTACTGCCATTCCTACGGCAACACCCAGGAATGGATTGGCGAACAGCGTAAACAGTTTGCTGAACTCTTCGGATTCTGCCATCGGCGCGAAGCTGTTCTGCATCAGCGTCATGCCCATGAACAGGATACCCAGTCCCATGAAGATTCCTGTCTTGTCCTTTAAGGACTGCCGTTTGGACATCAGCAATATAAACGCACTGACAACGATGAGAATCGGGGCGAATGTAGATGGCTTCAGCAGCATCAGGAAAATGTTGTCGCCGCTGATGTCGCCCATTCGAAGGATCTGTGCTGTGATCGTCGTACCGATGTTTGCTCCCATGATGACCGGGACGCCCTGCGCCAGTTTCAGTATTCCTGCGTTGAGAAAACCGACGACCATGATGATCGTCGCGGCGGAACTTTGAATGACCGCTGTAACGCCGGCTCCAAGGGCAACGCCCTTCGCCTTATTGCTTGTCAGCTTTTCCAAAATCTTCTCCATTTTGGCGCCGGCGGCGCTCTCAAGAGAGTTTCCCATTAGCTTCATGCCGTACAGAAACATTCCGATTCCGCCCAGCATCATAAGCACTGATTCAAATGTCAATTGTTCACCCCCTTAGGAAAAGTAATTGTAATAGTGGTTCCATATTTCGGCGCGCTTACCAGATGGATCTCGCCGTTATGAATTGCGGATGCGTGTTTGACGATGGAAAGTCCGAGGCCGGTTCCTCCGACTTCCTTCGAATGACTTTTATCAACTCTATAGAATCTTTCGAAGACTCGTTCCTGCTGCTCGTGCGGAATGCCGATTCCGCTGTCGTTGACCGTCAGCACCGCGCGGTCGCGGAAATCATTGATGTCGACTTTCACGCTGCCGTGTGGATTGTTGTATTTGATTCCGTTTTCACAGAGATTATAGATGATGAGACTGAGCAGCTGAGAATACCCATTGATCACACTCGACTCTCCGGTCAGCTGCAGTGTAACGCCTGCCGCTGCCGCTTCTTCTTCCAGAGACTTGACTGCGCTGGCAGCGACTTCATAGAGATCGACGTCTTCCCTGCTCATGTCTTCCATGCCCTCATCGAGATGGGACAATTCCAGAATGTCATTGACCAGAGTGATCATTCTCTGGGACTCGGAGTAGATGCGTTCCGCGAACTGCTGCACATCTTCTTCTTTGACCATGCCGCTCTTGAGAAGTTCCGCGTAACCGGAGATGGAGTGGAGCGGCGTCTTCAGTTCGTGAGAGACATTCGCCGTGAACTCCTGCCGCATTTTCTCCGCTTCACGCTGCGCTTTGCTTCTCTCCTCGGTGGCGATTTTTTTAGAGATGCGTTCATAGATAAAATTCTTTTTTGCCATACGCTGTCACCTAACCTATGCTGCCGAGTCTGTAGCCGACGCCACGAACGGTTTCAATATATCTGCCGCACTCCTTCAGTTTTGTCCGTAGGGTTCCGATGTGAACATCGACCGTTCTGGTCTCTCCCACATAGTCGATTCCCCAGATGTTTGAGAGGAGTGTCTCTCTCGTAAATACATGTTCCGGATTTTCCATGAACAGTTTCAGAAGTTCAAACTCTTTCAGGGTCAGAACAACTTCCTCGCCGGCAACTAAAACTTTGCGGGCCGGCACGTTCAGATTGAGTTCTCCGATTTCGATGATTGTTTCCTCTTCTTCATTTGTTCCCGCACGTCTGAGGACGGCGTTGACTCTGGCGATCATCTCCATCATACCGAACGGCTTGGTCAGGAAATCGTCTGCTCCCGTATCCAGCCCTATGACTTTATCGAATTCGGTTCCCTTGGCTGTGGCCATGATCACCGGGATTTTTCTCGTCGCCGGATTTGCTTTGAGCTTCTGCAGAATCACCATGCCGTCTTCTCCCGGAAGCATAATGTCGAGCATGATGAGCTGAGGCTTTTCGTCTTCGTTCTGAATCGCCTCGAACAGCTCGCTGCCGTCGTTGAATCCGCGCGCCTCGAATCCTGAAGTTCTCAGCGCGTATATCATTAAATCTCTGATGGAAATGTCATCTTCAACACAGAAAATCATTTTATCTCCTTTTTAAGAATACTGCTGATATATTAATATTACTATCGGTTTTTCAAATGCACTGACGAACAATTGTAAAATCTATGTAAAACGAGCCCTCTCCA
Organism: Bacillota bacterium; assembly: GCA_017431785.1. Taxonomy (GTDB): domain Bacteria; phylum Bacillota; class Clostridia; order Peptostreptococcales; family Anaerovoracaceae; genus Lentihominibacter. The sequence continues at coordinate 31,228 of JAFRKJ010000040.1, forward strand.
CCTGCCGGGCTGCAATGTAATCCTTGATGATTTCCCTTGCTTCATCCATAGGATACTCATAGTATCCCTCTTTTATCCGCATGAGACGAGCGTACTCTTTACGGTGTTGGAGCGGCGTCGTCTGCCAGTGTATTTTGAATGCGCGGTAGAAGTATTTCTCCGATGAGAAACCTGCCATCGCCGAGATTTCACCAATGGGAAGGTCTGTTTCCAAAAGCAACTTTTCTGCATAGAAACAGCGGAAATAATTCACCGCTTCCGAGAAAGAATGAAAGTTTGTCCGCTTCATGAAACTCGAAATATAAGATGGATTCAGATAGATGATCTTCGACAATTCGGAAATCGTAATCTTGCTTCTATAGTTATTAAGGATATATTCCAAAATCATTCTCAGGCGATCTGCATATTTATCGTCACCTTCCTCGTACCACCCTTCAATAGAGAACCAGGAGAATCTATTCATCAGCAGATCCACCAGATTCAGTCGGATATCTTCACAGATGACCGCAGCGTTTTCCTGCCTCTCTGAAACGACATACATTGCAGCCAGAAGCACATCACAGACCCGTTGTACTTCTTCCGGATGCCGGGTGTATTTCGGGTGGGTTGTGCAGGAGAAAATCGTCTCGAAAACCTCCTCACGAGTGTAGTTCGGATGGTTCAAATCAATATGTACGACCAAACAGAGGTTGTCCTTATCTGCCATAATATTATGTGCATCGTCCCGATCGAATGTCACGAGATCTCCTGCCTTTAGATGCAGTTCGTCATGAGCAATATGCCCCCAGACATGTCCCTGCAGACAGTACACCATCTCCACCGCACCATTATGTCTATGGGGCTGAATGTGACGGATGTTCAGAAGCTGCACTTGCAGCCCCGTGCCGGCTAAATAATCCGGTTTGATTGTTTCGCAGAGATTGTTTTGCTTTGTCATCTGATTTATTTGCGTTAAGTGGTCAAATTCTTAAATAATTAATCAAAAACGTCATTAAAAAAGGTATTTTTTCTTCTTTTGCTTGATATTATCATAATACTGTAAAGAAATAAAGTGTTTTAGCTGGAATAGAATACATGAAATCATACGGAGGACAGAACTATGAATGCACCTGAATTGATTCTGACAAACGGTAAAGTATATTCTGTTACACTGGATGATGAAATCATCCGCGGCGATGCCGTCGCTGTGAAAGACGGAAAGATTTTCAAAGTCGGTACAGCTGATGAAATTGCTGCCTTTGCAAGTGATGATACTGAAGTAATCGACTGCCACGGAAATACCATCTTGCCTGGTCTTTGCGACGCGCATTGCCACCCATCTCTTGCCGCCTCCTCAATGGCGGGGGCAGATTTGTTCGGCGTCTATCGCGAAGAAGGTCAGAGCGCCGATGAAGTCATCGACATCCTGATGGGAAAGCTGAAAGAATATGTTGACGCAAATCCGGACAAGGAAGTCATCAGAGGCACAGGATGGGTTTATCAGATTTTCAATCCTGCAGAGCGGATGCCGACGAGACATGACATAGATAAAATCTGTGCAGACAAGCCGGTCATTCTCGAATCCTTCTGCCAGCACAACCTCTGGGTAAATACGAAAGCAATTGAAATCGCAGGGGTTGACGAGAACACACCTGATACGAAAATCGGCTGCATTTATAGAGAAGAAGATGGCTACCCGCAGGGTGTCTTCAATGATCCCGAAGCAATGGAATACATCAGGATGGGCGTTCCGGGATACGACCTCAGCGTGGAAGAATACAAACAATCGATCCTCTGGTATCAGCATGAATGCGCGAACCGCTACGGCGTAACTTTCGTACAGGATTGCATGCATACTGATAACGCGCGGCAGGCATACAAAGAGCTTGCCGAAGAAGGAAAACTGACCATCAGATTACGTGCAGTCTATCACCTAAAGCCGGAGAAATACGAACAGCAGATGCCGGAGTTTATCTCACGCAAAGGCACCGACAACGTCGGTAACGATTTCCGCATCGACACCGTGAAGATGTTTGCAGAAGGAACCTTCAGCATGCTCGACGGATACCTGCCGGACTTTTGTGATGCTCTAGGCGTACCGCATGATTTCAACGGACCGCTTTACTGGCCGGACGACGTGTTTACCGAGTACGCTGCAAAAGCAATGGAAGCAGGATTCAACGTCCATGTTCATGCCATGGGTGACGCGTCTGTCAAGCAGAGCGCCGAATGTCTCGCGAAGGCGCAGCACATCGTCGGAAAACAACCGCGAAATATCATCGCCCATGTGATGCTCACTCCTGATGAAACCGCAGCGCTAATGGGTAAGGAAAAAATCATCGCAAACTGTCAGCCGGCTTGGATGATGCTCGAGTCAGACGTCTCCGGTGAAATTGAAATGTTCGGCGCTGAGAAAGCGCTGCAATCTTATCCGTTCAGAAAATTCATCGACAACGGCGTGACCGTTGCCTTTGGAACAGACTTCCCTGTTACGCCGCCGCCGGATACGATGCAGGAAATCTGCGCGGCTATGACAAGAGAGATCACGCCGGGATCCATCGGTTACGACAAATTCCAAGGTCAGAAACTCGGTGCTGAAGAGCCGGCAACACTGGCGGAAGCAATCAAGGCGCTGAGCATTAACGGCGCATATCAGATGTTCGGTGAAGAATTTACCGGTTCCATTGAAGAAGGTAAATCCGCGGAACTCGTCGTTCTGGATTCAGATCTTGAAAGCACACCGGCAAAAGACATTTACGCTGTCAAAATCGACAAAACGATTTTCAAAGGCAAAGTCGTCTTCGACTTAGCCTCGGAATAATACAAGCTATCATTATCATCAACTGATAAGCGTGAAAGGAAAGGAGAGCTGTTATGGAAGAAAAAGAAGTAATGGCTGAAGCAACGGCTGCGGAAAGCACCGTGCAAAAGGGCGCCCATACGGAAATGGATCGTGTCCTGTCAACGAAGGACATGGTCGTTCAGGGTATGGCGTGGCTTTGCCCGGCCTGCATCACGATGTATTACGGCATCATCAATGAGTCATCCGGCGGAGCGTTTCCTCTGGTAACACTCATCGCAGGTCTGGTTATGTTCATGGCTGCCTTTGGATATGCCAACATGGGTAAAAAGTACACACAGGGTGGTTCCGTTTACACCTATGTAGGCGGCACCTTCGGACCGAGACTCGGTTTCATGTCCGGATGGCTGATGATTCTGGACTACTTCCTGATGCCGATGATCTGCTATCTGACAAGCGGACTGTATCTGCACATTTTGTTCCCGGCAATCTCGGCGAACATCTTCACGATCCTGACGATTATATTTGTATTCATCTGTAACTACATCGGCGTTAAAGTGGCGACGCTCGTCAATGCGATCAACGTTATCGTTCCGATACTGATGCTGGTCGTCACAATCATCTGGATCATCAAATTCGTTGCTACTGACGCACCGCAGTCGACCGGAACCTTCCTGAGCATGAAGGCATTCATGTCACCGGATACCATCAAGTGGGGCGGCGTGCTCCAGAGCGCTGCCGTCATGTGTGAACTGTTTATCGGATTCGACATCGCGACAACACTGGCAGGTGAAGCAAAGAATCCAACCAAAACAGTTCCAAGAGCTGTTATCATCATCGTCGTTTACACACTGGTCAGCTTCTTCCTGACAGCGTACCTGTTCAACTGCGGATGGGTTTATGAGGACGGAATGCTCCAGGATCCAAATACTGCAATTACTGAATACTATGTCTATCTGGGACTTGGATGGATGAATCTGGTGTTTGTTCCAATCAATACGATTGCCTGCATCGGATGCTGCATCGCGGGAAACATTTCCTCATCCAGAATCCTCTACAACATGGCAAGAGACGGCTTCCTGCCGAAGAAGTTCTTTGCATTCATTCACCCGAAGCACAAGACACCTTCCTTCAACATCGCTCTGGCCGGCGTTGCCGGACTCTCTGCACTGCTCTTCCAAGGACAGGTTATGGATGCTGCGAACCTCTGCAGTTTCGGAGGATTGCTTGGTATGGTACTCGTAAATGTCTGTGTCATCGGTTCATACTGGTACAAAGACAAGCGCAGAGGAACCAAGAACTTCTTTAGATACGTTCTCATGCCGGGTGCTGCAGCTGCATGCACACTCTTCCTGTGGTGCCAGCTTTCCGCCATGGCGAAGATCGTAGGTTTCTCATTCCTGGCACTTGGCGCCATCATCCTCGGCATCAAGACCAAGGGCTTCAAGGAGATGCCTCCTGAAATGGACTTCAGCGAAGCTGAATAATACAAAGGCAATACAAATAAAACAACTCCACTATAAAATCCCCGCGTCATAGGATGCGGGGATTTTATCTGTATTTTTCATTTGACTACAAACTGCAATCTGCTGTTGCCGCAATCGCCACTGTTTTTTCTCCGTCCTGGATTTCCGCAACTACATCGCCGCATTTGACCGGTGGCTCCACTGTGATCCTGCTGAGTTCATGCACCAGCTGCGGAAGGTTTCGTTTGCTCACCGGCTCGGTGCTCCGCACCGGCAAAAGGTTCACGCGGCAATAATCTCCGTCACCTGTCTTACGGTTAGCTACCTTCACAGTAGTCGTCAGGATTCTCTGCGGATTCACTCTCTCCTGCTCGGCAAATGCCGCGCCACGTTTGCATTTGTTTCCTTCGTATTCGCCGAGTGCTTCGTTGTATCTGACCTGACATCCTGTTGGACAGAGTGTGCAGGTTACAACACCCTCTTCCGGGAACCCTTTCGCCATGGACGAAGTGCGTGTCTCATCCCATTCGTCCATCTCTGTGCCATTTAGATATGCGACCGCATTTCTTCCGGCCAACTCGCCCTGTTCCGATACAAAATCTGCAAGGTCCATGATGCGCCGTGCATTGCCGCACGCAAAGATTCCGGGGACATTCGTCTGCAGATACTGGTCTGTCATCATTCCATTTGTCTTGGCGTCGAGTTTGATTCCCGCTGTCTGGGCGACTTCGTTTTCCGGAATCAGACCGACAGACAGAACCAGTGTGTCACATGCAATCAGTCGCTCAGTTCCCTTGATCGGCTGCATCGATTCATCAACCTCAGATATTTCTACCGCCTCGAGCCTCTTCTTGCCGATGATTCTTGAAACCGTGTGGCTGCAGAAAATCGGAATCCCGTAATCGTACAAACACTGACTAACGTTTCTCGAAAGCCCTGCCGGTTCAGGAAGAATTTCAATAACCGCTTCCACCTTCGCACCCTCCAGGCTGAGTCTGCGTGCCATGATCATGCCCACATCGCCGGACCCGAAGACCACAACTTTTTTGCCCGGCATGATGTTCCTGATGTTCACGAAATTCTGGGTGACGCCCGCAGTAAAAACACCGGCCGGCCGCGATCCCGGAATGGCGATCGCGCCGCGTGTTCTTTCTCTGCAACCCGTGGCGATGACGACAGCACCTGCTTCAATCTGTTTCAGCCCGTCAGCAGAAACAGCAGTCACTACGTACGCGCGCGTACACGCGTACATGCGCGCGGGTGTATGCGTGTGCGCGTGTGCGGGTGTATACGCGCGCGTGTGCGCGTCGATCCGCAGCACATGACATCCGGTGAGCAGTTCGATGCCGGATGCCTCAGCCTCTTGTTCCGCCCTAAGCGCATACTCCGGTCCGGTGAGCTGTTTCCGATAGCGCACGATTCCGAAGCCGTCATGGATGCATTGATTCAGAATGCCTCCTGCCCGGTCGTCTCGTTCGATCAGGAACACGTGCTCCGCGCCTGCGTCCCGCGCACTCTTCGCTGCGGCCAGACCACCCGGTCCTGCTCCGACGACGAGGACGTCGCAAGTCTCATGTACTACGCCGCGGGTCTCATATTCATTTGTATGGTTTTTCGTCTCGCTCATTTCCACACTCTAACCGCTGTCATTCTATTTCACCTTGCCCGAAAACAGTTCGCTTCCGGTGCTCCTGTATGTAATCTCTTCTGGTTTGACTCCATATTCGTTCACAAGCATATCGACGATTCTCGTCAGACAGTATCCGCCGTTGCACCGTCCCGTCGTTGCCCATGCTCTGTATTTGATCGCAGAGATGCTCCTGGCGCCGAATGGATTTTCGATAGCGTTTCGAATCTCTCTTTTTGTCACCTTCTGGCATCTGCAGATGATCTCTCCAAACTCCGAATCTTCTCTAATGAGCTTCGCCTGCTCCTCTTCACTGAGGTCACGGAATCTGACGGGACCTTTCCGTTCAGCGACGAAATCTGTTTTCTCTTCTAACGGCATTCTCTCCCCGATGATGCTGCAAACCTTGCGCGCAATTGGCATGGACGCCGTGAGTCCCGGAGACTCGATGCCGATCAGGTTGATCAGTCCCGGACAAGCCTCTTCTTCCTGTATGACGAAATCCCGATACCCGCCTTCTTCCGGCGGCGCAAGTTTCGGCCGGATCCCTGCGTAGCTGCCGATGATATATTTCCGTTCAATGGCCGGCAGCAATGCCTTTGCTTCTGCGAAAAGATCATCCATAATTGGACGCGTGGTGGACAAATCGTCTATTTGCGATATATACTCCGCGCTCGGACCGATGATAATATTGCCTGCTGTTGTCGGTGTCAGATGGACACCCAGCCCGCCGATGCCTTTGCGCGGAGCCGGATAGACCGGCATGGGCAGAAGCTCTTCGGCCACTTTATCGAGAATGAAGTACTCACCCCTGCATGGGTAAATCTGATACGCTGGCCCGCCGGCCATCTTTGAGATATTCCCGCTGCTGAGTCCGGCGCAGTTGATGAGGAACCTGCAGGCGTATTCGCCGCCGTCTGCAGTCTTCACTACAAACCTATCGCCAATGTGCTCCTTACCGCAATCCTCAGTGTGCTCCCCGCCACATTCCTTGACCATATTGCGTTCGATTGCAACGACTTCACTATTGAAGTGGAACACTGCTCCATTCTCCAATGCGCTTTCCGCCAGCGCGATACAGTAGAGGAACGGATCAAAGACTGCTGTTTCCGGAGAATACATGCCGCCGATTCCACCGATTCCCGGTGCAAGTTTTTCCATCTCGTCCGCATCGACGAGGCGCAATCCTTCGCATCCATTTCGGATGCCCTGCCGCATGATTTCATGCAGTGCATTCATGTCAGTCTCATCAAATGCAACCAGAAGTTTTCCTGTCTTTTTGTACGGGATATCAAGCTCCCGGCAAAGGGTTTCGAAGCCGCGATTTCCTTCCACACAAAGTTTCGCCATAAGACTTCCCGGCACATTATTAAAGCCAGCATGAACGACAGCAGAATTTCTCCCGCTGATTCCGCCGGCAGCATCACATTCCTTTTCGAGGACGGTTATATTCAGATTGTAGCGGGACAGTTCCCGCGCGACGGCGCACCCCACACCGCCGGCACCTATGATCACAACATCGTGCTTGGTCATCGGCACATCCTCCTGATGCCATTATAGCACCGCACTAAATCATTAGACGTTTTTCATTTTGATTTTCTTCGATTTGCAGACATAAATCCACGTGAGCAGCGCCAGCGCAACGAAGACGAACATGGTGCAGCTGATGCCTCCGATATAGGAACTCCACGGAAGCGATCCGATAAACATGCCGATGCTCCCCAGAAGTGTATGCATGAAATTAAGAAGCGCAGATGCGGAACCTGTATCGCCCTGCACCTGATCCAAAAGTAAATTCGTCGAGAACGGTCTCTGATAACTGTTCGCTATGCTGAACGGAATCATGGTCATAAGGAATACGACCGGCGACAGCTTGCCGAACAGGAACATTGCAAAGGCAGCAGCGAATCCGATGATCAGCAATGCGCGCATGGTTGCCTTTGCAGTAATTCTGTTGTTGAGCTTCATGTATAACAGCGGGCCGAAAACAGATGTCAGTGCATTGATGGCGAAGAAAACACTGAACATAGTCGGCATCAGCCCAAAGTAATCTTCATAGACGTAAGATGCGACTGCCAGATACGCCATGAACGGTGCCGAATAAAATGAAACAGCCAGCAGAAATGCTGAGAAGTTGATGTTCTTCCCAACAACGCCGATCCGCTTCAGGGAATCGATGACTCCGCCCTGGTTGATCTCATCTTCGTGAATGGATTCCTCAAAGAAAAACGCCGCAATGAGACAAACTGCCGCAATGGCAGCAAGCACGATGAAGACGGTCCTCCAGGTGGAAACCTGAATGATGAGCGCGCCGATGACCGGCGCTGCAATCGGTGCGATGACAGACATACTCTGGACCACCGCCAGCGCCGTCGCCCTCGTCTGTCCTTCGAAACAGTCTTTGATGATTGCAATCGAAAGAGACACCATGCCTCCTGCCCCGATGCCCTGCACAATGCGCATCAGAATCATGAAATAAACATTGAACGTAAGTGCACAGAACACGCTGGAAACGAGATACAAAAGCAGCGAAACGATCAGGACCTTTTTCCTGCCGCTCCTGTCGCTGAGTGGTCCCATGATCAGCATGCCGATGGACATGAACACGAAGAATGCAACCATAGTCATATTCACAAGGGCTGGAAGCGCATCGAAATACTCCGCCATCTTCGGAAGGGACGGCATATACATGTCCGTCGAAAGAGGCGGTGCCATACCGAGCACTGTCACCATTGCGATGAGCCCGGCCTTTTTTAGATATTTCTGATGAATGCTCTGTGCCTGCATTTTTCTCCTCCGCTTCGTATTTTACCACGAATAAACACACGGTCTCATTGTTTTGTTTTATAATATAAGAAACAATATGGGAGAGGGAGGAACCGACGCTATGAAAAAACTGATCCTATCCATTACTATACTCTTTCTTGCTTTTGCATTCACTGCGTGCGGCGGCGAAGCAAACACTGAAGCAAATAATGAAGACGTAAATAACGAGATCGCAAATCCATGGATCGACTGCGCGAATCTTGATGAAGCCGCGCAGATTGCGGGCTTTGATTTCGCTGCACCAAAACGAATCGATGGCTATCCTAAAACCTTCATTCAGGCCATGGAAAATGAAATGATCCAGGTGTTTTATTCAGACAAGGATCTGGGAGATGAAACATCTGCTTCAGTCTTGATTCGAAAAGGATTCGGTGATGATATTTCCGGTGATTACAATGAATACACCGAAAACAAAACCGCAGAGATGCACGGTATCAGCGTGGATCTCTGCGGAAACGATGGTCTGATTTATAAAGCCTTGTGGCAGCAGGACGGTTTCGCTTACAGCATCGGCGCTGACAAGGGTATTGATGAAGCGCTTGTAAGCGAACTTGTTGAGTCAGTTAAGTAGAGTAACGGAAAGACTTCCGGATAAAAGACGCTGCCTTTATTTCGTCGGACAGGAGATTTCCATAATCTCTTCTACCGCGTGATGCAGCTTTTGGGCAATGTCTGTATCAGCAGCTTTGTAGTACATTTCTTTGCCTTCGCGGCGCGAGACGATGAGACCGCTTGCTTTCAGATTGCGAAGGTGATGAGAAACGGCAGGACTTGACATGCCCGCCATAGCAGCGATATCGATCACGCATTCCTCGACATGACAGAGAATCCAGAAGATGCGAAGCCTGCTTGGATCATTCAGCTGCTTCATAAGAGCCGCCACCGTCTGGAAATTCTCTTCCGCCGGCATACGCTCCATAAGTTTTTTAGAATCCACATCGTGATCATGTGGCAGGCTTATGTTTTTGCTCACTCTTCTTTACCTCCGGATCATGCATTCTTCTGACACTGCAATTCTATTGCAGTGTCTTTTATATTGACATTAGTATAATCTCATGCTATCATACAGTCAAACGATTAAACAATTGTTTAATCGTTCTGAATGAAACAAAAATGGAGTGAACAATGAAAAAGACTTACAAGATTGATGTGGATTGCGCAAACTGCGCGAACAAGATGGAAGTTGCAGCGAATAAGACAGATGGCGTAAAAGAAGCGACCGTCAACTTCATGACGCTGAAGATGAAAGTGGAATTTGACGAGGGCGCAGATCCGCAGACCGTTATGGAAGAGGTTCTGAAGAACTGCAAGAAGGTCGAAGACGACTGCGAGATTTTCTTCTAAGCAAGCACACTGAGTACAGGAAACTTCGATGAACAAGAAACAGCGAAACAACTTAATCAGAATCATCATTGCGGCAGTGCTTTTGATCATACTGCACTTCGCTGCCTTCGACCGACCGATCATGTTCGTGTGCTACATGGTGCCATACCTGATCGTTGGCTACGATATCCTGAAGAAGGCGGGCAAAGGCATCGTCAACCGGCAGCCCCTCGATGAGAATCTGCTCATGGCAATCGCAACCATCGGAGCCATCGCTTTGGCTGTGTACAAAACCGGCGACTTCACGGAGGCAGTCGCTGTTATGCTGTTCTATCAAGTCGGTGAATTGTTCCAAGGCTACGCAGTCGGCAAAAGCCGCAGAAATATCGGCGAACTTATGGACATCCGTCCCGACTACGCCAACATCGAAGAGGATGGCGTGATCACCAAAGTGGATCCGGACGATGTTGAAATCGGTACCGTCATTATCGTGCAGCCGGGCGAGAAAATCCCAATCGACGGTATCGTCGTAGAAGGCAAAGCTAGTCTGGATACGAGTGCGCTCACGGGTGAAAGCGTACCCCGTGCCGTCAAGGAAGACGATGAAGTCATCAGCGGGTGCATCAATACGAACGGCGTATTGAAAATCCGGACGACCAGAGAATTTGACGAGTCGACTGCTTCGAAGGTTTTGGATCTTGTTGAAAACGCCAGCTCACGAAAGGCGCGGTCAGAGAATTTCATCTCAAGATTCGCACGTGTCTACACGCCGATCGTAGTTATCTGCGCTGTCCTGCTGGCGATTGTTCCGCCAGTCATCAGCATGGCTGCACTTGGCATGGCGCCAAACTGGGGCACCTGGATCTACAGAGCCCTCACCTTCCTGGTCATCAGCTGTCCGTGTGCTTTGGTCATCAGCATTCCGCTGAGTTTCTTCGCTGGAATCGGCGGGGCGAGCCGCGAAGGAATACTGGTCAAAGGGTCTAACTATCTGGAGGCTCTCTCCAAGGTGAAGACTGTTGTCATGGACAAGACAGGAACACTGACGCGCGGCGTATTTGAAGTAACAGGAATCTATCCTTCTCCTGACAGCGACCTTTCCGAGGAAGAAATCCTGCATCTGGCAGCGCATGCCGAACGGCATTCTTCCCACCCTATCGCACAGGCACTGCGTGTTGCTTTTGGAAAAGAGCACGATGGATGCGAAGTCGATGATGTGGAAGAAATCGCAGGTCACGGAATCCGTGCGAAAGTCGACGGTAAGCTCGTGTGCATCGGAAATAGAAAGATGGTGAAGCTCGCCCTTTCGAATGGTGCAGACGATGTCGTGGCAAGCGGTCCGGATGCAACTGACAATGCGGCGGCAGACACTGCCGGCACTGTGATCCACGTTGTGGTCGACGGCAAATACGAGGGGTATATCATCATATCAGACGTTATCAAGGAGACTTCCGCAGAAGCAATCAGAAAAATGCGGGAAGCCGGCGTCACGCGGCAGGTCATGCTGACCGGCGACGGCAAAGCGGCTGCGGAAGCAGTTGGCAGCCAGCTGGGCATTACAGAAATCTACAGCGAACTTCTGCCGGCTGACAAAGTCTCGAAAGTAGAGGAACTCTTAACGCCGGGCAAACAGAGTCTTGCTTTTGTAGGAGACGGCATCAATGACGCACCGGTCCTCTCCCGTGCGGACATCGGTATCGCCATGGGCGCGTTGGGATTGGATGCGGCGATCGAGGCGGCGGATGTGGTGCTGATGGATGACGATCCTCTCAAGATTGCAAAAGCGATTCGGATTTCACGCAAGTGCATGCGAATCGTCCATGAGAACATCTGGTTTGCCATCGGCATCAAAGTTCTGTGCCTGTTTCTCTGTGCAGTCGGTCTGGTCGGCATGTGGGCAGCGATCTTTGCTGACGTAGGCGTGATGGTACTGGCTGTTCTGAACGCAATCAGGACGTTGTTCGTATAGGTAAGTTTGTTGATTTCAGCGCTTCTGTATGTTAGAAATAATGCAGAGGCGCTTTTTGATTGGACGAGGTGATGAAATGGTTATCAAAAGAGTAATCAAAGGAATCATCATTTTCATTGCGGCGGTGCTTTTGCTCGTCGCAGGATTGCTGGTTTTTCTGACTGCAACCGAATACAAACCGGCAGACGTGGAACCGCTCAAAGTCAACGGAACTGCAGACGCAACGTACTCTATGGGAGACTCCATAACGATCCTGTCCTGGAACATCGGTTACGGAGCGCTTGGAGATAACGCCGATTTCTTCATGGACGGCGGGAAGATGGTCAAGTCTGCAGATGAGGGCCGCGTGCTGAAAAACATGGACGGCATCATGCAGGCCATCGAACAGACAAAGCCGGATATTTTTCTCCTGCAGGAAATCGACCGTGACTCAGATAGGTCCTATAACATCGACGAATTGGCGATGCTGCGCAACAAGTTCAAAGACTATGAGTCAACCTACGGCATCAACTACAAAACGCCTTTCGTTCCATATCCAATGCCGCCTCTCGGTAAAATCAATGCTGGTATCGCAACCTTCTCAGACTGCCACGCTGAAAGCGTAGAGCGCATTCAGCTGCCTGTTCCATTCAAGTGGCCTGTCCGCCCGGTGAATCTCAAGAGATGTGTCGCGGAAACCCACATTCCACTGTATGATTCAGAAAATACCGGAAGCGAATGTCAGAAAAGAATCGATAAAGATTTAGTAATCTTCAACCTGCACCTTGAAGCTTACGACAGCGGTGCGGGCAAGATTGCCCAGACAAAGATGCTTGCGGAGCTTTTGAACGAAGAACTTGCAAAGGGCAACTACGTCATCGCCGGCGGAGATTTCAATCAGATCTTCTCCTCCGCAGACAAGGACGCCTACCCTCCGCAGCCGGACAAGTGGCTTCCCGGCGAACTGGACGAAGAACAGTTCGGTGATGGTTGGGTCTTCCTGATGGATGAAAAAACACCAAGCTGCCGCAGTCTTGACCAGCCGTTAGTTGGCGCCGACCTTGGCAGCTTTCAGTTCTATCTTATTGATGGTTTCATCGTTTCAGATAACATTCAGATCGATGATCTGAAGACGATGGATCTGGGGTTTGTGAATGCCGATCACAATCCGGTGGTGCTGCAGTTCACGCTACGGTAGCGCAGCCGTTTAATTACAGCAGCACAACCGTTTAAATTTCATGCAGGAATTCTGTAAACAAATCAAGTCCTTTCTGCAGCACTTCCGGATCAAAAGCGTATCCGATTCTGACTGCGCCTTCCATTTCGAAACATTCTCCTGGTGTGAACAGGACACCTTTTGATTTCATGAGTTTGTCACAGAGTTCTCTTGACGGCATATCCTTCTTGTAGTAGACAAGCGCGGTCGTTCCGGCTACCGGCCTCTGGTAGTACACCTCTGGCGTTGCCTTTACCCAATCGTCCAGGATCTGACGGTTCTTCAGCAGAATCGCGCGGTTTCTTTCGATGATCTTATCTTTATTTGCCAAGGCCAGAGCCGCCAGCTTGTCGTCAATAACAGCGCAGCTGATCGTGTCATAATCTCTTCTCTCATGGAATCTGTGAATCAGGTCCATGTCTCTCGTGACGATCCAGCCCAGACGTACGCCGGCCATGGACCAGGATTTAGACATACTGCCGACGGAGATTCCTTTTTCGTACAGATCGACAACAGAATACATGTAACTGCCGTCTTCAGAAATCCCCCTGTACACCTCATCGCAGAGGACATAGGCTCCAACACTTTTGGCAACTTCGATGACCTGCTCCATGACATCTTTAGGAATCAATGATCCGGATGGATTGTTTGGGCTGTTCATAGTAATCATCTTTGTGTTTTCATCGACCAGCTCCTTCAGCTTTTCGATATCCGGCAGGAAGTGGTTTTCCAGGTTCAGATTGAGGATCCTGACTTCCGCTCCGATGGATTCCGGAATCGAATAGTGCTGCTGATAGGTCGGCATGACGGAGACCATGTTGTCTGACGGATCAATCAGCGCCATGATGACGTGATTGTTTGCACCAATAGCGCCGTGCATCGGAACGACGTGTTCCGGTCTGACCAGTTCCCCGTAAAGTCCCGCGATACCTTCCAGCAATTCCGGGGAGCCGAAGATATGACCGTATGTCAGACGGGTGTCTGCCAGTTCATTCATAAACTCTGCCGTATCCAATCCTGCCATCTCGGTCAGTTCTCTTACAGTCAGCGAATCAATGCATGTTTCTGCCAGATTATATGTACAATCATCTTCGTATTCATTCATCCAACGTTCTACTTTGAATGTTTTGATATCCATGTTAATCTCCTTTTCTTATACAACGAAACATTACTTCAGATTGATAAACACCAGACCGACGATGCAGATACCCACGCCCGCCAGTTTATTCCATGTCATTGGCTCATGGTAGAGCAGAAGTCCAACAAAAATCAGTGCGACTGCCAGGAATGCTGACTGCACGATGGCCGCAGTGTTGACCTGCCAGCCTGCCTTATAAGCATAGATGAAACCCACTTCAAGCGCTACCAGAACGAATCCAAATACAAACGGCACCCAGTTCAGTTTGCTGTACTCCATAATCAGATTGGCTGATCCTCTGTTCAGCGCGAAGTACAGAGTGCCGCTCGACAAGAACGCTACCATATACGTTACAGTCAGCGCAGCCAGCGGGTTGATATCCACCGGCATGGATTTGGCGCAAATCTGGTACATTACATTTGCGAAAACTACTAAAGCGATTGGCCAGATATAAGCAACCATTTCTTCCTCCTTTCAAACCATCTGGTTTCCTTTGTTTCTGTAATTAAAGTATAGCAAAAGCACCGCAGTACGGTTTTGTAGAAATTTAGAATATTTGCAATAATTATTGTGTTTTCTACAAAGGCAATATAGAATAATATCAGACAAGTTTATGTGGAGTAGAACTCAGGAGATTGCTTTATGGCACTGACTGTGAAAGACATTCTGGAGCTGCCTTCTGGGCAGCGCATGAAACTGCTGGCAGGCGGGAAGGGCCTGACCCGTCCTGTTGTTTCTGTCGAAATCGCCGACTATGAATTTGCTCCTGGCATAAAGTTCGTGCCGGAAGCAAACTTCAACCTCCAGGATGATATGGAACCTGGCAGTTTTATCATCACAAGTTTTCTGTTTGCCAAAGATGATCCGTCTTTGATTCTTTCTTCCATAGAGATAATGGAGAGAATGGAAATGGCTGGTCTCGCCTTCAAGCAGATCATCTACGATCAGCTGCCCACCGAAGCATTAGCATTCGCCGAAAAAAAGAACTTTCCTATCTTCTCATTCAGCAAAGATCTATGGTTCGAGAATATCATCTTCGATATCATGTATGCGGTGCAGTTCGACGATAAAGTCTATCTGTCAGAGGAAAAAATCGACAACATGCTCTCCGGAAAGATGACTCGCTCAGAGCTGGATATCATCCTGAAAGGCATCTCCCTGAAACTGCGCCGATACATCTCTGTCATCTATATCTCAGGCAAGGACCTCGACGCAGGCCGCATCCTCCGCAGCTTTTATCTGCTCAAAGGTTTTCACAGCAAAGGCCTCATGGTGCGGTATGAAGACAGTCTGTTTCTGATTACCACATCAGATCGCGGTGATTCAAAGAGCCACGATCTGATCCGTGCAGAAGCCTTCGAACTCTTAGGCATCGGAACCGGCATGGACGAAGAATCCATACTGATTGGATGCAGTGATGTGCACGAACCGGCACAGTTGGATAAAGCATTCCGGGAAAGTCATTTCTGTTTTACTGCTTCTTCCATCGAAGGCAGTGCTTTCGCGCACTTCTCTGATACAGGCGTATACCAGGTAATCCTTCCAAGCATCGATACCGATGAGTCTGTTGCCTTTGCAAAAGGCATCACATCCGCGTATGATAGTAATGCAGATTTGTGCGAAACAGTGAAAGAATATTTGGCGTCTGGCGGCGATGTAACGAAAACATCGGCCGCTCTGCACTGCCATCAGAATACTGTACGATACCGCCTTGGGAAAATACGTGAACTGACAGGGCTTACTGCGGCATCCGACAGTGAACTCTTCATGCAGCTCAAAATAGCTGCTGTTATCACCAATGCCAAAGGAGGTTAGGCAATGAATAAATCTGATGTGAGATACGCACAGTTTGTGAGTATCCTGAAAGAAGAACTGCTTCCTGCCATGGGCTGCACGGAACCTATTGCTATCGCATACGCGTCGGCAAACTTGCCAGACGCGGTATGAAAGCAACAGATGAAGAAATCATCCGGCTGATGCTAGAAGAATAGGAGATTATAAATGAAATTTCTGTACCCACTGCTGATATTTCTTCCGGTCACGATCATCGGAAAATACATGGGGCTTTCAGACCCACTGCTGTTCATATGCAGTTCCCTTGCCATCATTCCGTTGGCGGGACTCATGGGCAAAAGCACTGATATCATTTCCTGCTTTTGCGGGCAGAGAATCGGCGGACTTCTGAACGCAACCTTTGGCAACGCGACAGAGCTGATCATCGCCTTTGTTGCCATGAAGGCCGGACTGTTTGATGTGGTGAAAGCATCATTGGCCGGCTCCGTCATCGGAAACATCCTGCTGGTCCTCGGCATGTCCATGCTGGTCGGAGGGCTGAAATTCAAGACGCAAAAGTTCAACCGGAATTCCATCAACATCACTTCGAGCATGCTGCTTCTGGCAGTGCTTGGGCTCTCTATTCCGGCGATTTTTACCCACACTGTACCAGAGGCGTGGCTGACCACACGGTTTGAGGGGCTCAGTATCATCATCGCGATTCTGATGCTTCTGGTCTACATCATGCAGTTTGTCTTCTGTTTTGTCACGCACCGTTTCCTCTACGAAGAAACACTCACCATGGATGATGAAGAACAGCCATCCATGAAGCTTCCGGCAGCCATTGGCTTGTTGGTAGCCTCTACGGTCTGCATCGCTGTTCTCTCAGAGATCTTCGTCGGAACGATCGAGCCGATGGCTGAAAGCGTCGGTCTGTCACCTGCCTTCGTCGGTATCATCCTCGTGCCGATCATCGGTAACGCGGCAGAGCACTCCTCTGCCATCATCATGGCATTCAAGAACAAGATGAATGCAGCGGTTGAAATCGCTCTGGGATCCAGCCTGCAGATTATTTTGTTCGTCATCCCTGTACTGGTTCTGCTCAGTCTCTGTTTCACACCGATGAGCATCGTGTTCACGCCATTTGAACTGGTGGCTCTGGTGGCATCCGTTCTCATCGCCAACCGTGTTGCTTCTGACGGTGAATCAAACTGGCTGGAAGGATTGCAGCTCGTCGTCGTCTACATTATGATCGGCGCCGCGTTCTTCTTTGTATAATCATTCACCAGCCATTAAAAAAAATTAACAGTATATTAACAAGTTGATGTATAATGGGTTGTGTGTTTATAAGAAAAAAGTTATGGACACATAATCCGTTATTTATTTGGAATCGTTGATATTCTAGTTGGAGGTAAAAGATGAAAAGGAAATTTGTCATTATAGCTGTTGCTGTAATTACTGCTTTCAGCCTTTGCATGTCAATGGCAGGATGCGGCAGCGAAAGTTCTGACGAAGGCGACGGAGCAGCAACTCTTACAATCGTCCAGCAGTACGGCATGGCCTACGCTCCTCTCAAGGTGATTGAGCAGAAAGGCCTGATTGAAGAGAATTATGACGGAGACGTTGAAGTGAATTTCCAGACGCTGAACTCAGGGGCATCCATCAATGACGCCTTTGTAGCGGGTGATGTAGATGTAGGCCTTATGGGTGTTGCGCCTGCGATTACTGGTTCCCTGAATGAAGGAGTTCCTTATAAAATCTGTACGAACATTTCCGCGCAGCCGCACAAGCTCATGACGAATGACCCTAACATAAAATCATTGAAGGACATCGGAGAGAGCGACCAAATCGCACTGGTCAACATCGGAAGTATCCAGCACATTCTGCTGGCCATGGCCTGCAAGGAACAGCTGGGCGATGCGCATGCACTCGACAACAACATCGCAGCCATGGCACATCCTGACGGAATGACCGCTCTGCTGAACGGCAGCGTCAAGTGCCAGCTCACAACTTCACCATTCGTATTCAAGGAAGCTGCAGAAGATGGTATCTCTGAAGTAGAAGCCATTGAATCCGTATGGCCTGCAGGTAACTCCTTCATTGTTGCTGTAGCTTCAACTGATCTTTATGAAAACAACCCGGATCTGTACAATGCAGTACTCGCTGCTTTCGGTGATGCGATCGCATTCATCAACGACGATCCGGAAGCTGCCGCCGAAATGCTCTGCAGTGACGAGGATGTTGACGCACAGACTTACCTTGAGTGGCTGAGCGATCCTGCATGCAGCTATTCCACTGAGCTCAAGGGTGTTTCCACTATGGCGAAGTTCATGACAGAAGAAGGCTTCCTGGAAGACGTTCAGTTCGATGATATCAGCCAGATCGTATATGACGGTGTAGAAGGTGACTAAAAAGGCGGTTAAGGGAAGAGTATGAAAAGCGAAACACGAAGTGAAATTCGGGATCAGATCATCTTTATCATATGCTTCATCATCGCCTGGTATGTGGTCTACAAAATGCGCGTATTCAGCCCGACAGCATTTCCATCAGTCGGAAGTATCGGGGAGAGTTTTGTAACCGCCTTCACCACCAATGATATGCTCAGTTATACCGGCCACTCCCTTCTGCTGATTGCGAAGGGATTAGCCATTGGCATTGGTCTGGCCTTTATATTCTCAAGCCTTGCAGTGATCAGCAAACACTTTCACGCAATCTACAATCTGATTGTTTCCATCTGCGACTTGCTGCCGGGTGTTGCCTTGCTTCCTCTGGCGATCTGTTGGTTCGGAATCGGTGAAATCACGATCATCTTTATCGTGGTCCATTCGATCATCTGGCCGATGTCCAGAAGCATCATGGACGGATTCAGTTCTATTCCGCGCATGTACATTGAAAGTGGTATGAACATCGGACTGAGAGGATTGAAGCTCGTCACCGGCGTATATCTGCCGGCAGCTTTCTCCAGCGTACTCTCCGGCATGAGAGTCGGATGGGCGAGAGCATGGAGAGGTCTGATCAGTGTAGAGATGATTTTCGGAACCACAAGTTCCGGCGCGGGCATCGGATGGTACATCATGATGAGAAGAAACTTCATGGATATGTCAGGTGTGTTTGCTGCCCTCATTGTTATCATCATCATAGGAGTTCTCGTTGAATACGGCATCTTCAGAACCGTTGAGAACCGTACAGTCAGAAAGTGGGGGATGGTACAGTGATAGAACAAAACAAAGCACCTCTCCTGGAAGTGAAGGATCTCGTGAAAAATTATCACGATGGGCCGAACGCGAGAAATATACTGGATCATCTCGATCTCTCTGTAAACGAAGGAGATTTCCTGACGATCCTGGGGCCGTCAGGCTGCGGTAAGACCACTTTGATCAGATGCATCGCCGGTTTTGAAGACTATGAAGGTGAAATCCTTGTCGAAGGCAAAGCTGTCTCCCAGCCGGGCATTGATCGGATGATGATATTCCAGACGTTTGAGCAGCTGTTCCCGTGGAAAACAGTCAAAAAGAACATCCAATATCCGTTGAAGATCAACGGCATCACAGATAAGGAAGAACTGGACCGCATTGCAGAAAAACATCTGGAGCTGGTTGGGCTCGCCGGCAAAGGCGACCTCTATCCGCACCAACTCTCGGGCGGTATGAAACAACGTGTCGCCATCGCCAAAGGTCTGGCTCTGAACCCGAAGATCATCCTGATGGATGAACCGTTCGCCGCATTGGATGCCATGACGAGAAACAAATTGCAGGCGGAACTGATCAAGATCAAAGAAAAAGAAAACGCGACTGTGATCTTCATCACCCACAATATTCAGGAGGCCCTTGTTCTTGGCAACCGCGTCATCCTGATGTCGAAGAACGGTGAAATCAAAGTCAATATGGAAAATAAAATTCCGAAACCGGTCACGCCGGCTTCGGAAGGATACGGCGAGATGTGGAAGCTTCTGAACGAAGCGCTCTGGGAGGAAGATTCCGAGAGTGGTGCGGTCAGCGAATGATTCCGCATACTCACCAATCTGCAAACAATAGGGTAGAGTGAGAGCTTCCTCTCACCCTCCCGTTGCACCGTACGTACGGGTCTCGTATACGGCGCTACATCAGTATAGAATCAAGTATTAACCCAGATAGTACGCCAAAGGATCGACCAACCCCGGTCGGTCTTTTGTTTTCCGCCCGAGTATCTCGGGGTTCAACGCATAGTTCACCACATACATGCCACATCGTCTGTACCATCCAAGTCTGCTGTTGGCAACCTTGTATATCTCTTCGTCTGTAAAGCCACATCCAACAATGCGGTTCAGCTTATGCAGATTCAGATATATTCGCCTTGGTATCTTCCACTGCTTGAGTATCACTACTCTCACCTTGTGTCTGAGCCATTGTCCATATTTGTCAAGGAAGTCTTTCATACTGCCTATCCTGTAGTAGTTTATCCATCCCCGGATAAGCCAGTTCAACTGTATGAATGTGGAGCGTATTGTTCGTGCAGTCGCTTTCTTCCGGCAGAGTATCTCGCTTGTTTTATCATAAAGCCTCTTCTTCCGGTCGTCAGCAGGTCTGCACTTCCATCCGTCTTTGCCCTTCCAGAATGTGAATCCCAGAAAGTTGCTCTTGGTCGGTCTCACGACCTTTGTCTTGGTGGCACTTACTCTCAGCCGGAGCTTTCGCTCCAGCCAATTCGTGACTGACTTCATCACCCGGTCTGCCGCCATCTCGCTTTTGACGAAGATGTTGCAGTCGTCAGCATATCTGACGAAATGAAGCCCTCTCGATTCGAGTTCTCTGTCGAGCTTGTCGAGATAGACGTTGGATAGCACGGGACTGAGTGGGCCTCCTTGTGGCACGCCCTCCTCACTCGGACTGACCAATCCGTCCTCCATGACACCTGCCCGCAGGAACTGCCGAATCAAACGTAGTGTTTTCGCATCATTGATGCGCTCTCTGAGTATTGAAATCAATTTGTCATGGTTTACAGTGTCAAAATACTTCTCGATATCAAGGTCTACGACCCACTCATATCCCTCGTTGAGGTATTCGAGTGCTTTTCCTATGGCTTGTTGGCAATCTCTGTTTGGTCGGAACCCATAACTGTTGTCGGAGAAATACTTGTCATAGCCCAACGACAGAATCTGTGCTGTCGCTTGCTGTACTACTCTGTCTGCTACAGTCGGTATCCCAAGCGGTCTTTTCTTGCCGTTGGCCTTTGGGATGTAGACCCGTCGTACCGGACTCGGCTTGTACTTGCCTTCACGGATTTGAGCTTTTATCTCTTCTCTGTGCATGGCAAAGTATGCGTCAAGTTCATCCACCGTCATCCCATCGATTCCGGCGGCACCTTTGTTTCGCTTGACCGCTTTTATGGCCTCATCGATATTCTTGTCCTGTAATATACATTCAATCAATTCCACTTGTTGCTCCTCTGTCTGCTCGTAAAGCTGCCTGAGACCATCCCCTCTGTCTTCTGCCTCCGCAGGCATACGTTCCTGCTTGATGGGCATATCCTTGATTTCGGACTGCTCCGGCCTTGCTTACAGCGATTTGCAATACATTGACATTAGGCCCTTCCACGATTGGCGCTGTCGTGTACTATGGCCTCAGCTGACTCCTGGGTATGAGCTTTTTATCGCACGTGCTTTCGCACGCTACCCAGGCCTCCCGGGGTAAGACACAGTCCTTTCGCCGCACAACCTCCGGATTTACTGTCTTGGCGTTACGTTTACCTTTTGGGTTTCGGTTTGGTATGCAACCTTGCCCGCCATTTAGCCTTATATCCGGTTTCTGTTCGTAGGCTCGCCGGCTTTGCTACACCACTTCCTCCCCCTTGGCATTACTGCTTCCGGCTTGTGGTTCACTACACTTGGCGGTAACTACCCGTGACGGGACTTTCACCCGTTAGAACTGTGCCATGCCCGGCACACA
>JAFRKJ010000004.1 GCA_017431785.1 Bacillota bacterium
TACCCTAGCCAAGATAAAGGCTCCGAGGAGAAATCCCCGGAGCTTTGTCATTTAGCGGAAAACCCAGTAATACCAACGGTTCCAGCCGTTTCAAAACGACTGACCCAGAGGCCGCTCCTACTGATCGAAACTACGTTTTCAGGAGATTTATCTCCCAAATGGGAGATGAAATAGGAGATTTTTGGGCCTGCTTTCTGAAGCGAAATACCAGTACATCACCATCATTTTTTGAGGCCTTTCATACTCGAATCGACTCATATCCGGATCAGCGCGGTTCGCATAATTGTGGATCGCGCTTTTTTCATTTACACTGCAGAAAAAGGGACAGGATAAGGAGGTGCAGCCATGTCAAAGACGAAATACCGATTCACATATGATGAAGTCAGAGTTATCGTGATCGCCCTGGTGGAACTGAAGAACCAGCTGATCGCCGAGGGAAGATATACTGACGCAGTAGACGAACTTCTCGTGAGGTTCGTTGATTAGAAATCCTTTCAGCCGGATATCGGAATACATTGCTCTGCATGCTCTATGCGGAGCTTTTGTTATTTCAGAATACCGGAATTACGGAGAAAGGATTAGTTATGGCAATTACAAATGAAACAATGAAAGTTATTGCAAATGGAGTCGATAAGAAGGAAGAACCGGAGATCATCATGGGCGGCAAAGTAATCGCTGTAGAGGTGCCGGATGAACTGGCGGAGGTCTTTGAGGGAATTATCGGATCACTGATTAAGAAGAGTGAAAGCGCAGAGGCAGACTCCCCGGAGAATAACGACAGCAACGATGGAGACTGGGACGATGATGAAGAGTTAACAGAAGCAGAAGAACTGGCAGCAGACATCGCCTACTGGCTCGCACATCGTGCATCAGATAATTTGATGAAGGTTGCGAAGGAAGAACAATTATCTATAGAGTCGATGCTGGCTATCGTGAAATGTTTTGAGAAAACGGACTCTGAGAGCCTTGTTTCCATGTTAAAAGTGATTTTCCTCAGTCATGGAATGATCGACGTGGCCGCTGAGCTGTAAGATGGAACAGGCCGGTATGCCGACCAGACACAATGTGGCGAGGCAGGCCATCGATGAAGCTGTCGCGCTGTCGGTCAACATGGAGGAGTTCAAGTCAGAACTCAGAAGGCGCGGATATCAGCTTCACTTTGATTCCTCCAGAAAGTACTGGGGACTCGTCCCACCGGGCTGGAAAAAGACGATTCGGCTCCATAAGCTTGGGGATGAATACACCAGGGAGCGAATCGAGGAACGGATCGCGGACAATGACATCAGTATCCGTGCCGTACGACTCCGACAGCGGTATCACATCCCGAACAACTACAGTCTGAAGAGACGGATCGACCGCATCATGGGACGTTCCGGGCTGGAGAAGCTGTATCTCCGTTATTGCTACGAACTGGGCTATCTGCCGAAGTACCGGCAAAACCCGACGAAACTTCATATCGCCCTGAAGGAAGATCTTCTGAAGTGTGATCAGTACAGCGAGCAGGCGAAGCTGCTCAGCAGGTATCACATCAGCACCGACGAAGATCTTTCTTTGCATGAGGCGAAAGTGGAAGAGAGAATGGCGGACATCTCAACCAAAAGAGATGAACTGCGCAGGAAGGCAAGGCGTGTGCTTCCCGAAGAGGAGATCATGGAAACAAAAGAGCAGATCAAAGAACTTACGTCAGAACTGAAGCGCCTGCGCCGGGAAATGAAGGTGTGCGGCCAGATCCGGGAGCGGTCGGGACATGTGAGAGAGAATCTTGCAACCATCGACCGTGAACGGCAGAAGCAGAAGGAACAGGAAAGGTAAAAAGAATCAAAGAAAGGAGTGATGAAAGATGAATCCGGGAGGAGACGCAGCGGAACAAATTGTCAGACTATCGCTGGAAGGTGTGGAGGTTGCAGCAAAGATCTCAGGCAACGGAGCCAAGAACATCGGCCTGCTTTTGTACGCAGTCCTGAAACAGGAACAGAAGACAAAAGGCAAGGCCAGGCTCACCAGTATGCTGAAATCCGGTAAAGATCTGAAGGTATTCACCATCCGTCAGGAGGATCTGAAAAAGTTCTCTCAGGAGGCAAAGCGGTATGGCGTGCTGTACTGCGTGCTGAAGGATAAGAACAATCCGGATCCAAAGGCAGCCGTGGATGTGATCGCCCGTACAGATGATGCGGCTAAGATCCAGCGCATCACGGAGCGGTTCCGTTTCGCTACAGTGGATCAGGGCAGCGTAACGACGAACATCGAAAGAGAAAAGGACAGGGTGTTTCCGAAGAACGCGCCACAGAAAGAGCAAAGGCCGGACCCCATTTCGGCAAGGACAGACCGCGGCCCTCTGTCCGCGCCAGACTCGAAGCAGGACGGCCGATCAAATGGGAAGACTGGGGAGCAGACTAGACCTTCAGTGAGAGAAAAACTCGGACAGTACCGGGCAGATCATGAGCGCGCGAAAGCTGAGCGGAATCGCGCCAGAGCAAAGACACTCGATCCGAAGACAAGCGAAGCAGTCAGAAATGCAGTGAGATCGGTGCCAGTCAAGAAGGCACCGGGAAAGGACAGGTAACTAATGGCAGAACGCGAAAACAACAGAGAAGAGATCACGTTTGAGATCAAAGAACATATTGCAGTAATCAATACGAGCGAGACCGGGTGGACCCGTGAGGTCAATCTGGTGTCCTGGAACGGGACAAAGCCCAAGGTGGACGTGAGAGAATGGGATCCGGATCACCAGCGCATGTCCAGAGGCATCACGCTCACCGAAACAGAGGCAGAGAAGTTCGCCAGAGCCATCGGCCAGAGAATGCTGGAAAAGCAGAAGGCAGCGCAGGCAAAGGAGTCCCATGAAAGATAATCGGGAGATCCTCATCGCTTCACTGATCGGTATCCTTCCGGTGGTGTGGATCGCGCTTCTGATCGCGCCATACTGGAACGGAAATCTGTTTGAGGTGTTCCGGCAGATCGATGAGATCTTTGAGCAGCCTTTGCATATCCGGTGGACAGAGGACAGCTTTCGGGCTGTCCTTTTCTGCCTTCTGGCATACGCAATGGGAATCTTCATCTGGCTGTCGTCCAGTAAGAACTACAGGCGCGGCGAGGAACACGGATCCGCCAGATGGGGTGATGCCGCATCTGTGAATCGGAAATACAGGCAAAAGCCGGACAGCATGAACAAGATCCTGACGCAGCATGTCCAGATCGGTTTTGATGGAAAGAAGCACCGTAGAAATCTGAATGTACTGGTCATCGGCGGCAGCGGCGCAGGCAAGACGCGCTTCTTTGTGAAGCCGAATGTCATGCAGGCAGCTGAATGCAGCATGGTCATCCTGGATCCGAACGACGAAACTAATTATAGCCATTTTTTTATTACATTTTTTCAAAGAAGGGAGATGCAATAAATGGCTAAATTTCAAGGTTTCAAGGCTACGGCACTATATGAAAGGCTTTCCAAAGACGATGAGCTGCAAGGTGAAAGTAATAGTATTCTGAACCAGAAAAAGTATCTGGAGGATTTCGCGAGAAAGAACGGTTTTGATAACATCCGGCACTTCACCGATGACGGATTTACCGGGACAAACTTCAACCGTCCGGCTTTCCAGGAGATGCTCAGAGAGGTCGAAGCAGGAACGATAAGTACCGTGATCGTGAAGGACATGAGCAGATTCGGAAGAAATTATCTTCAGGTCGGATATTATACTGAGATCCTGTTCCCTCAGAAAGAAGTCAGATTCATTGCCATCAACAACAATGTTGACAGCGAACAGCCTATGGGGAATGATTTCGCACCATTCCTCACCATAATGAATGAGTGGTACGCAAAGGATACGAGCAACAAGATCAAATCCATCTTCAATGCCAGAATGAATGAAGGCCTTCGCTGCAGCGGAAGTATTCCGTACGGATATAACAGACTGCCCGATGATAAGCAGACGTTAGTCATTGATCCGGTCGCCTCAGAAGTGGTCAGACAAATCTTTGAATTTGCTGCAAAGGGAAAAGGCCCGACAGCGATAGCTGCAGAACTTGAGAAAGAGAAGGTCCTGATCCCTTCTGCTTATACTGCGAAATACCATCCCGAGCAGTCAAATAAGAAAGCGAAGGAGGGTAGCTGTAACTGGAGCTGCACCACTGTTTCCGAGATACTCCGCAGAAAGGAATACCTTGGACATACAGTCCTTAAGAAGTCTTTTAAACCAAGCTTCAAGATGGACCGAAGGAGTGTAGATCCTGAGGACTGGCTCGTATTTGAGAACACGCATGAGCCGATCATAGATCAGGAACTATGGGATAAAGCACAGAAGAGTCTGGATAAGGGGCGGAAAAGGCAGAGTATGCCATATGGCTACTATACCAATTCCCACCGACTGTGCGGATATCTCTTCTGCGCTGACTGCGGCCACCGGATGTCTATCAATCATCATAAACGCAAAGACGGATCCGATGTATTCTCGTTCAGATGCGGTAATTACTCAAACAATGGTAAAAACTGCACGGCACATTATATAGCGGCAAATACGATAGAGAAGTTGCTCCTGCAAGCGATCCAGAGATTATCCAGAAGAGTGATAAAGGATGAGAATGCTTTTGCGGCCAGTCTTAAGGAAGCTTATGAACATGAGCTGAAAAAGCGCCCGGTCGCAAACCGATCCAAGCTCAAAGAGTCGGAGAAACGTTTCGATGAACTCGACAGACTGATCAAGTCATTATACGAGAATTATTCCAGGGGAGTACTGCCGGAACGGCAATACCTGTCTATGATGAAGAGCTACGCTGAGGAACAGGATGCGTTGGAGAAGCAGATAGCGGAATTAAAGGCTGAAGCGGTCGAATCTGGTCCTCCGGCATTCAAGGGGGATCGATTCATCGAGATAGTTAAGAAGTACAAGAATCCTACAGAGCTTACCGATGAGATGCTTCGTGAACTGGTCGATAAGGTCCTTGTTCATGAGAAGGTCAAGGAAGAGGATAAAACAAGTCAGAGAATAGAGATCATCTTCAATTTTGTCGGTCCTGTTGATCTTACGCCTTTGCCTGAAGAAGTGCAGGAGGCAGAGAAGAAGAAAGTACACGAGGCTGAGCAAAAGGCCGTAAAAAAAGAGAAGAAGAAAAAGGAAAAGAAAGCAAAAGAAAAGAAGAAACGCGAGAACAAACGGAAGGCAGCTATGGAGAAGCGCCTTGCCGAAAACGACGGGCATCTGTATCCTCAGAAAATATGTCCTCAGTGCGGGGAGCCGTTCTGGCCTAATACAGCGCGACAGATCTACTGTAATAAGCAGTGTACCAAGGATCATTATTCAGATGTGCTGCACGAAAGGCGCAGAGAAGAAAAAGGCGATCACACATTCAGACAAAAGAATTGCGTGATTTGCGGAAAACCTTTCTGGCCTGTCAACGGACAGCAGGAAGTCTGCTCTGAGGAGTGCAAAGATATCCGAGATAAGCGGTACAGACGCAAATTATATGACGAAGTCCTTGCTGAAAAGGCAAAGAAAAAATGGGCATTGAAGAAAGAACTGCGTTTGTCTGAGAACGAAGGTCATCCTTATCCTAAGAGGATCTGTGAATACTGCGGCAAAGAATACTGGCCGAACAAGCATCATCAGAAATATTGTTGCAAACTCTGCGGTGAGAGAGATTTTACCGCCAAGAATAAGTTAAGGGATAAGTCCGCGAAGGAAGGTCATAACTTCTACAAGACCACCTGTGTTGAGTGCGGCAAAGAGTTTTGGCCAGTAGGACCGGCTCAGGTCGTATGCTCTGAGGAGTGTCGTAAGAAACGGCAGAGGAAACTGGCAAAACAACGACGA
>JAFRKJ010000041.1 GCA_017431785.1 Bacillota bacterium
ACAAAAAGTCCACAGAATAGACTGTGGACCTGAGTGATGTGGAGAGAATCCCTGAAATCTCACCAAATTCTTAACCATATTGACCACGGGGAACATGAAAAAGGAGCTGTTACAAAACTTCCATTTTGCAACAGCCCCTTCTTTTTGCGCAAAGAAAAAACAGCAGCTGCGTTTTAAACGGGTTCTAGAATAAAAGTTGGGGCGGCGTAAAAGCTCTAACAGAAAATAAGACAAAAAAGTAGAGCATATACAGAAAACCAAGTAGAATGAAGTTACCACACAATCACTCGAAAGGAGATCTGCAATGCTCTATAACTATTTTATCGAGGAATCCCTGGGTGCTCAAGATATAAAGCTAAAAGAGTACGAATTCGACGGAAAGAAATTCAGTATAGAAGTGGAGCTTCCAAGAAAGGAACACAAATGTCCTGTCTGCGGGGAGCAGACAGACCGAATCCACGATTACCGGAAGCAGAGAATAAAGGCTGGCGAGATTAATGGATATTTTCTGGAACTGCTGTACCGGAAAAGGCGGTACAGGTGCGAGCGATGCAGCAAGAATTTCTATGAAAACAACGACTTCGTGGGCAGATACCAGCGAATGACCAAAATGATGGTGATGAGCGTCCTGGAGATGCTGAAAGGAACGGAGAGTTTTACATCCATAGCCAAAAGGATGAACTTAACAAGGCCGACAGTGGCCAGACTCTTCCGTTTAACTAGCCGGGGAAAAATGAAAGAACTTCCGAGGGTACTGGGCATTGATGAGTTCCGGGGAAACGCCAATGGACAGAAGTTCCAGGTGATCCTGACTGATCCTGACAAACACGAGGTCCTGGATATCCTTCCGAAGAGGACCGAAGACTATTTGCTGGAGTATTTCCTCTCTTTTCCAAAGGAACAACGGGAAAAAGTGAAGTTCTTCGTCTCTGATATGTACAAACCCTATGCCGAGATAGCAAAAAAGTGTTTTCCAAAGGCAATATATCTCGTGGACCGATACCATTGGGTGCGACAACAAATATGGGCATTTGAGAATGTTAGAAAACGAGAACAAAAACGATTGGGCAAGAACCACCGCCTTTACTTCAAGAGAAGCCGGCAGTTACTGCTGAAACATTTCTCCGAACTGGATGATGAACAGAAGCAAACAGTGCTGAACATTCTTAGCCTGAGCGACGACCTGAGCACAGCATATTACTACAAAGAACGGCTATATGCTTTATGGGATGAACCAGATATAAAGAAAAAGAAAAAGTCTTTTGTCCAGATTACAGATGCGATGAGACAGTCCGGCATTAGCGAACTGGAAAGATGCGCAAATACTTATTACAATTGGCTTCCACAAATCCTAACCTCTCTGGAATATTCCTTTTCCAACGGCTACACAGAAGGCTGCAACAACAAGATTAAAGTCCTGAAACGAAATGGTTATGGCTACAGGAACTTTGAAGTATTCCGAAAAAGGATCCTGAACGCCTTCTAATTCCTATTGTCTTGCCTAAAAAGAAAGCATCTGTTGCTGGTTAACCAGCAACAGATACCTAATTAAGTTTCTTATTCGCCTAGCTCATTCTATTGGGTCTGCCCCAACATTTGACTTAGAGCCGTGGTTTTTAGTTTCTGGATTGTCTGGTCGGTCAGATGCCTTTTCTCCCAACCATAGCGGGAGGAAGGAAGACCTGAGCATCAGGGTTGACAGTTTTTATGCGTTCCACAATGCTGTCGAATAATGGGACGACGTATCGAAGGTTTTTCCCTACCTGGACGGTACAGTTTCCTTCTTTCCCGTTTTCTTTCCGGAAAACCATGTAGATGCTGAAGTCTTCATTACTCTGCATCAGTGAAATGCGAATGAGATCGGTATAAGCAACGACTTCCTCACTTTTTCCTTTGAACAAGGAAAGCGGGAATGGGATGCTTGCATAAGCTTCCCGATAGGTAAAGACACCGAGTAGTTTTCCGTAAGCCCTGACACAGATATCATTAATACCGGGCTGTGTAATTTTCACTGTCGATTCCTCAGTTTGTAGGTTTATTCAGCATCCGGTGCGACCATAACGGAAATTCCGCATCTGCGGAATTCGCGCAACTGATCTTCCGTGACGCTGGAGTCAGTTATGACTTTATGGATTCGTTCGAATCGGTCGTAAACGAAGAAAGACTGTTTGCCAATTTTCGAGGCATCCATCAGTACATATGCATCCGCAGATTTCGACGAGGCGAGGCCGCTAAGATGAGAGAAGTCTGGATCCGCTGTGGCAAATCCGTCCTGGAATGTAAAACTATCAACACCGGTAAAACAACGGTCGAAGTGGAAACGAGATGCGAGTTGTTCGCTGTAGTACCCAGCAAAACTTTTACGCTCAGCATTATATGTTCCGCCTACGAGAATAGCCTTACAGTGTGGTGCAAGCGTTTCAAGGTTCGTCAGGGAGTTCGTAACGATAGAAACATTTTCCAACTCCCCGTTCTGAATCCTTTCCGCAAGTCTTTGGGCCATATGGATTGTCGTCGTTCCGCAGTCAATGAAGATTGCTTCACCGGAGTGAACGAGGTCACCGGCGAACCGGCCGATCGATCGCTTTGCTTCCTGAGACACCGAATAGATGGCGTCAAAATGGTACATGGAATGTGCAGAGTTCTTGCGTATGCCTCCGAAAACGCGAATTGCTTCACCGCTTTCCTCCATTTTGATAAAGAGGCGCCTTACCGTAGATTCAGAGACACCCAGCAATTCAACGCATCGTGCAGTACTGACAATCTCTGTCTTGCCCAATTCTTCTAAAAGAGCACCTCTCATTCTTTCGGCTTTGGAAGTAGCCATATACAATTCCTCCGCTAGTTCATTATGTCCGGTTTCTTCACCGGAAGGAAATCGGATCTGTTAAGATCCGATTTACTCAAAGGAGTGCTTTTTTCGCACATCCGCCCAGGGAGTGATCCTGGTCTGAGCAGTCTGCTGGAAAATCACTTCGACGCCGGCTGCGGACAACTCATCCAGCATATCAGCATCAGCTTTATCCAACGAGATCGCTCCTTCGATTTTAACACGATTCGGGGCATTCTTAGTGCCTCCGATCATGAGATTGTTAAATTCGAGTCCTTCTTTAAAGGAAGCGTAGATGCCTGGAATGTCTCTTGCAATGATCATAATTGTTACAGAACCGAATTGATTATCTTACCAGACCTCTGCAGCATCTTTTGAAGTATAAACTTCATGAGAAACGGAAGAAGGAACAGCAAGCGCCAGAACATCTCTGGCAAATTCATTGGTAGCGGTTTTGTCGTCGATCACAACGATATTGTCAGCGCCGATCTTGCCAAGAAAACCGGTAGCGACCTGACCGTGGATCAGACGATTGTCGATGCGGACAAGAGCGATTTTTGCCATTTTTAAACTCCTTTTATCTGGCTTCGGATACATTATAGGTTATTCCGGTTGACCCCGCAAGCAAGAAAAACGGGTCCGGGCGGATTCTTCTGTTAACTGATGTATCTATGACAAATGGCCCGATCATCTCGGGCCTTTTGCCTGTCTGATCCAACAGGAACAGGTACGTGACTAATATTATGCAAGAATGCCGAGTGCGCCGAGGACGAGACCGATTACGACCATGCCCAGGGTGATGAATACGACAGGTGTCTTGCCTTTCTTCAGGATGCGGTACACGATCATGGTTGCGATGAAAGTGAGCAGATTCGGTACCAGTGCATCCAACAGATCAGTCTGCAGA
>JAFRKJ010000042.1 GCA_017431785.1 Bacillota bacterium
AAGTGATTTTGAAAGAGATAAAAAGGAGGTAATCGTGGGTAAAGCGATAGCGATATTCAATCAGAAGGGCGGCGTCGGAAAAACAACAACGAATATCAATCTGGCAGCTTGCCTGGCACTTAAAGGGAAGAAGGTACTGATCTTGGATATAGACCCCCAGGGGAACACGACAAGTGGAGTGGGCGTATCAAAGAAGGATCTGGACCTGACAACACATGAAATACTTATAGAAGACGATCACCACCCGGCAGAAGCGGTCATCCCGACAGGCGTACCGAATCTGGATATCATGCCGGCAAGCGTACAGCTGGCGGGTGCGGAAGTCGAACTTATCAACATGGCAGGCAGGGAAAAAAGGCTCAAGATGGCAATCGATGTCCTAAAGCCGGATTATGATTATATTTTCATAGACTGCCCGCCATCACTTGGCATACTGACAATCAACTCTCTGACGGCGGTAGACTCTGTCCTGATTCCGATACAGTGCGAATTCTATGCTCTTGAGGGCGTAAGCCAGCTCATGAGCACAATTGACATTGTCAGAACGCACATGAACCCGAATCTTGAAATAGAAGGAGTAATTTTGAGCATGTTCGACGGCAGAACAAATCTGTCAGCTCAGGTAGTAGAGGAAGTAAAGAAATACTTCAAAGAGAAAGTCTATACTACTGTGATCCCAAGGAATGTGCGTCTTGCCGAAGCTCCGAGCCACGGCATGCCGGTCATTCAGTATGACCCAAGATCAACGGGAGCGCAGGCTTATATGGAGTTCGCTGAAGAATTCCTTGAAAACGAAAAGGAGAGGTAGATGGCCGCTAAGACCAAAGCCAAAGGACTGGGAAAGGGACTGGAAGCGCTCTTTGGAGATGCTGAAGTCGCCCCTGTAGAGAAGAAACCGGCAGCAAAGAAGAAACAGACGGAAAACAGAAAAGCAGAGAAGAATGAAGAACCACCTGCGGAAGAAGGCGGAGTTCTTTATGTTGATCTCAATGATATCAAACCGAATGCAGCGCAGCCTCGGAAAGTTTTCGATGAGGAAAAACTGGAAGAACTTGCAGCTTCCATCCAGCAGCACGGACTCATACAGCCGATCGTCCTGCGGAAACTGGGCAAGGGATATGAGATCGTTGCAGGAGAAAGAAGATGGCGCGCCGCCAGACTGGCCGGTCTGAAGGAAGTCCCCTGCATTGTCAAAGAACTGACCGAAGAGGAGAACATGCTCTTGGCGATCGTCGAGAACATGCAGCGGGAGGACCTCAATCCCATCGAAGAAGCAGAAGGGCTGAAGAAAATGATCGACACCTACGGCCTTACGCAGGAGCAGGTGTCATACAGCGTGGGAAAGAGCAGGCCGTATATCACAAACAGCCTCAGGCTTCTGAAACTTCCGGGGAAAGTCCAGCAGCTTACCGCGGAAGGAAAAATCACAACAGGTCACGCCAGAGCGCTGGCGTCCGTTAAGAGCCAGCAAAGGCAGATCGACCTGGCAGCAAGAGCCGCCAAGGAAGGGCTTTCAGTGAGACAAATAGAGCAGCTTGCGAGAGAGACCAAGCAGCCTCCGGAGAAGAAAAAGACGAGAAAGACCAAAAGCGCCGATGAGAAGCGTGTTGAAGAGGATCTCAAGAACGCGCTCGGAACCAAAGTCAGCCTGAACCGCAAGGGCAAAGGCGGAAAGATAGAAATCGAATTCTACAGCGCGGAAGAACTGGAACGGCTCATCGAATTATTGAGAAGCCTCGCGTAGAAATGTTTCACGTGAAACAGTAAAATGCCGAGCGCCAAAAATGGTAAATAATGTTAGTTAATATAGAAAGAAGGTAACAAATGAGTACAACAGAAAGAAACGTTGGAACAATCTCAAGAGGCATCCGCTGCCCGATCATCCGCGAGGGTGATGACATCGGCAAGATCGTTGTCGACAGTGTGCTGAAAGCAGCTGAAACGGATGGTTTTGCATTGAGAGACAGGGACATTGTCTGTGTAACGGAGTCAGTCGTAGCAAGGGCTCAGGGCAATTACGCCAGTGTCGACGCCATCGCGGCGGACGTGAAAGCCAAGCTGGGCGGCGAGACCGTCGGCGTCATCTTCCCGATCCTCTCGAGGAACAGATTCGCTATCTGCCTGCGCGGCATCGCAAAAGGTGCGAAGAAGATCGTCCTGATGCTGAGCTATCCGAGCGATGAAGTCGGTAACGCCCTCATCACCATGGATCAGGTGGACGAAGCAGGAATCAATCCGTACAGCGATGTGCTGGATCTTGCCAAGTACAGGGAACTGTTCGGAGAGAACAAGCACCAGTTCACAGGAGTAGATTATGTACAGTACTACAGCGACCTGATCAAAGACTGCGGCGCGGAACTAGAAGTCATTTTCGCAAACCACGCACAAGAGAACCTGAACTACACGAAGAACGTCCTCACATGCGATATCCCCACAAGAGAAAGAAGCAAGAGACTGCTGAAGGCAGCCGGTGCAGAGAACGTCTACGGATTGGATGACATCCTGACAGCATCCGTTGACGGCAGCGGCTTCAATGAGACCTTCGGCCTGCTCGGTTCAAACA
>JAFRKJ010000043.1 GCA_017431785.1 Bacillota bacterium
AGCAAACGGACACACACCGCAAACCCTCCGGAACCTCGCTAATATCATGGCAAGTCATGAGAGCCTAATCGCCGAAGCCCTCAAGCTTGATGAAGGACGCATCAGACAGTTCTGCAGGATGGTCGACCCGAGATTCCTTGAGAAATTGAACAAAAGAAAGCCCAAGAGCATGGCAAAGCTTGCAGAGATCTGGTACGAATCACAGGATGCTGGCTACGGAAGAAACCACCACTACAACAGCAGCAGATACCATATGCTTAACTACCACGCGACCTTTACAAAAGGGACTATCGAATTCCGACTCTTCCAATTCGATAGACCTGAGAACGGAAAACAAAACGGGATTCACGCAGGACAGCTCAAGAGTTACATCCAGCTTTGCCTTGCACTTTCCCAAATGGCTAAGGAAGTTAGGAGAGCAAGCGCAAGACCACAGCAAAACGAAAATCCGAAATACGCAATGAGAACATGGCTTTTGAGACTCGGATTCATTGGCGAAGAGTTTGCAACAGCAAGAGATTTCCTGACTCGCAACCTTTCCGGAGACGCAGCCTTCAGAAACGGCAGAGAAGCCGCCTGAAGGACGCAGCCAAGGATGCTCGCACATTGACCGCTTCGGCGGTCTTAAGGCGGTAGAAGGGCAAGACAGCCCGGAAAGGAAGGTAAAGATGATGAAGCGATATTACATAGCATACGGAAGCAATTTGAACATACCTCAGATGCAGTGGCGCTGTCCGGAAGCACGAATTATTGGAACTGGAGAAATCAGGGACTACGCATTGCTTTTCAAGGGGAGCAAGACAGGGTCCTACCTCACGATAGAAAAGAACAAAGGAGCGTGCGTTCCCGTCACAGTATGGGAAGTATCCAGTGAAGACGAGAAGGCGCTTGACCGCTACGAAGGCTATCCGAGGTTCTATTATAAGACGGATATGCAAATCGAGATCAATGGAATCCGAACAGGAAAGACTATCGTTAGAGATGCAGTTGTGTATATCATGTATGAAATGAGCGATCCAGGGATTCCAACTGAAGGATACTACAGAACCTGCCTTGAGGGATACAGGGCATTCGGATTCGATGAGCGTTTTCTAATCGACGCCGTGAGACGAAGCAAGGAGATGATGGTATGAAAGAAAGATACGAAAGAGATGTTGTATGCCCTCTGTGCGGGAAACACTATATAGGTCGCCCGGCATTATCAAGAATCGACAATAAGACCTATATTTGTCCGGAGTGCGGAACGAGACAGGCACTTGCAAGCATCGGTGTGGATGAGCGGGAACAGGAAGAAATCATAGCCACGATCTACAGTCATGGAGCCGCTCTTGACTCGGAATAAATACTTCAAAATGTGAAAATATAACTTGCTATATGTGCAGAGTAGAGCGAATATACATCTACCAAAAGAATACAGCACAACGCAAGGAGGAAAAAATGTTAAACAGAAACAACACACATTTTGAAGAACTAAAGAAGATCGACTCAGAGTACGAAAAAAGAAAGCATGCACTCGAAGAAAAGAAGAAAGAGATTCTCGATACTTATGGCTGGGACAGCGACGAATTTAAGGCCTGGAAAGAAGATAAAGAGAAACTGACTTACCCAATCGAAGCTGGAGCATGCAAAGCATACAGAGCCTGGATGTACACAATTGAAAGAGAAGAGGATGAAGTCGAGATGGACGATTTCCTTTGGGAAAAGGAAATTGACGACTTCGTTGACACCCTTCGCAAGGCTGGAATCGCGAGCTTCATTTTTACCAACCAGAGCACAGCGGTCATGGAGAACATTCACGGCTTTACAGCAGCCGGCTGCACGATGGAGGGTCTTTGCAAAATCGAACGGATCGAGAAATGCTTTGGCAAAGACAGAACAGAAGAGATTCTAGGGATTCGATTCAGCCTTTAAGTAAGGCGGGGCATTTAAGAGCTGAAAGGCTCTTTTGCTCGTAGCATCAAATACAATACAACATAACCGCAAAATATAACTTGCTATTTCTCCTGAACAGAGCGAATATGTGTACAACAAAAGCAAAGGAGAAAACGAAAATGAAGAAAATTACAAAGGCAGACATCAGAAGGTTAGAAAAGGAATTGAAGGCGGCAAAGGATATTAAGAGAAGAGTATTTCTTAAAGCCACTATTAACATCTACAGTGAAAAGCTGGGTCTTGAATGTCCTTATCCGAAATTCTGAGGAGAATAAAATAATGAAGATCACAGAGGCTATGAAAACTTACAGACTGCCAAATCCGAGCACACCTGAAGACCTGGAGATGAGATTTTCCGGGATGGACGGCAAGATCCTGAACTTCGGAGAGACGGTGCTCCTAGCAGGATACTATTACAACGGGCCGGGAAAGCCCGCCTACTTCGCAGCAACCTACGAATACATAGAAGATGGCGTTCACGACTGCGAAAGCACGATCGGACTAAAGACCGTCAGCGAGGTAGAATTCACGGACGACGGCCATGCGATTGCCTGGGCCATGCAGCAGTAAGAAGAAAAAACCAAAGACAATGGAGAACGGAGCCAACAGGCTCTGTATCTCGTAGGAAGACCTTAGAGGGTCTTATTTTTATGCTTTGAGAAAGGTAAAGTGTGCATGATAAAAAAACTGACAAACTATGAGCCGACTCGCTTCATGGCGGATACATCTTACTACGATAAGTATTCCGCGGACTTTGCAGTGGCATTTATCGAGCAGCTTTGCCATACGAAAGGTGAATGGTATGAGAAACCCTTCGAACTGATTGACTGGCAAGAGCAGATCGTCCGGGATGTATTTGGCACCTTAAAAGAAGATGGCTACCGACAGTTTACAACAGCTTATGTCGAGATACCGAAGAAGATGGGAAAATCAGAGCTTGCCGCGGCAGTCGCATTGTATCTGACCTGTGCTGATGGTGAACAGCGAGCTGAGGTCTATTCCTGTGCTGCCGACGTCAACCAGGCAAAGATTGTCTTTGATGTGGCGGTAGATATGGTAAATCTTTGTAAAGCACTCCGGAACCGTGTGACAATCCAGAAATCCACTAGGACGATCATTTATAACCCGACGAACAGCAAATACAAGGTTTTGTCAGCGGATGTGGCGAACAAGCATGGATTCAATACAAGCGGTGTCATCTTCGACGAGCTCCACACTCAGCCGAACCGGAAATTATACGATGTGATGACGAAGGGACGGGGGGACAGCAGACGACAGCCTTTGTTCTTCTTGATTACTACTGCCGGAAATGACACCAACAGCATCTGCTATGAAGTTCATCAGAAAGCAAAAGACATTCTGGATGGAAGGAAGCATGATCCATCTTTTTATCCGGTGATCTACGGAGCGGAGAAGGATGAGGACTGGACAAACCCGGAAGTGTGGAAAAAAGCGAATCCGAGTCTTGGCATCACTGTCGGAATCGACAAGGTGAAAGCGGCCTGTGAATCGGCGAAACAGAATCCGGGAGAAGAGAATGCATTCCGGCAGCTGAGGCTGAATCAGTGGGTATCTTCCGCAGTAAGGTGGATGCCGTCGGAAGCCTGGAAGGCCTGCTCGTTTCCGGCTCGAGAAGATGATTTAATCGGCCGGGTATGTTACGGCGGTTTGGATCTATCCTCTACAACAGATATCACGGCTTTCGTGCTGGTGTTCCCACCATTTGATGAAGACGACAAATACATGGTACTGCCATATTTCTGGATTCCTGAGGATTCCCTGGAGCTTAGGGTGCGGAGAGATCATGTCCCTTATGACAAGTGGCAGAAACAAGGGTACCTGATGACCACTGAAGGAAACGTCATCCACTATGGATTCATTGAGAAGTTTATCGAGCACCTTGGAGAAAAGTTTAATATTCGAGAAATAGCCTTTGACCGATGGGGAGCGGTGCAGATGGTGCAGAACCTGGAAGGGATGGGTTTTACCGTCGTTCCGTTTGGTCAGGGCTTTGCGTCTATGTCTCCTCCGACAAAAGAATTGATGAAGTTAACTCTAGAAAAGAGGCTCGCTCATGGCGGTAATCCAGCTCTTGCATGGATGGTTGATAACATATACATCAGAACAGATCCCGCTGGGAATATAAAGGCGGATAAATCAAAATCAACAGAAAAGATCGACGGTGCGGTAGCTATGATAATGGCGCTTGACCGTGCGATACGATGTGGAAATGATACCTCGGAGTCAGTATATGACAGCCGGGGTTTAATTGTCTTTTAACAGAATTAGGAGGTAGCATTGGGATTCTTCACATCACTATTTAATTCGAGGGACAAGCCTCAAAACAGAACAGCCGGCAGTGCGTTCAGTTTCTTTTTGGGAGGCACGACAAGCGGAAAGTTTGTGAATGAGCGAACATCGATGCAAATGACAGCGGTCTACTGCTGCGTAAGAATTCTATCCGAGGCAGTAGCCGGATTGCCATTACATCTATACCGATACACCGATGAAGGTGGGAAAGAGAAAGCAACGGATCACCCGCTGTATTTTCTTTTGCACGATGAACCGAATCCTGAAATGACGTCTTTTGTATTCCGGGAAACGATGATGACTCATCTGCTGTTGTGGGGTAATTCATACTCCCAGATCATAAGAAACGGCAAAGGAGACGTGATTGGACTCTATCCATTGATGCCAGATCGCATGAGCGTGGACAGAGATGAATCTGGAAGACTCTATTACGAATACACGAGAAGCGAAGAAGATGCAAAGACCATGAGTAACCGGGATATGACAGTGAGGTTATCGCCGGAGGATGTGCTCCACATTCCTGGACTTGGCTTTGACGGTCTTGTTGGCTATTCACCGATCGCAATGGCTAAAAATGCGATTGGTCTTGCCATCGCAACGGAAGAGTACGGCTCAAAGTTCTTTGCTAACGGTGCAGCACCTTCTGGAGTTTTAGAACACCCGGGCGTTTTAAAAGATCCTGGGAAATTACGTGATTCTTGGACACAGACTTTTGGAGGAAGTTCCAACGCAAACAAGATCGCAGTCCTGGAAGAAGGAGTCAAGTACACACCGATTTCTATTTCGCCGAACGAGGCGCAGTTTTTGGAGACAAGAAAGTTTCAGATTGATGAGATTGCGAGAATTTTCCGTGTTCCTCCTCATATGCTGGCAGACCTCGAAAAGAGCAGTTTTTCGAACATCGAGCAGCAGAGTTTAGAGTTTGTAAAATACACACTGGAACCCTGGCTTGTGCGATTTGAGCAGTCAGCTGCAAGGGCCTTGCTTCGGCAGGAAGAAAAGAGCACGTATTTTATTAAGTTCAATGTGGACGGCCTGCTTCGTGGTGACTATAAGTCTCGCATGGACGGTTATGCCATCGCAAGGCAAAACGGGTGGATGAGTGCGAATGACATCAGGAGGCTCGAACAGTTAGACGAGATTCCGAAAGAAGACGGTGGTGATTTGTATCTTGTGAACGGAAATATGGTCCCGCTGACGGATGCAGGTAAGTGGAGCACGAAGTATGAAATAGGAAAGGAGACGAACTTAGATGAGGAAGTTCTGGAAATGGACAAATCAAAAGATAAGCAATCAAGATACCGATGAAGAGAACACTGAACGTGTCCTGGAGTTCTATGGGACTATCGCCGAAGGTTCTTGGGTTGATGACGATATTACACCAGCCATGTTCAAAGAAGAACTGCTGGCGGGATCCGGACCAGTG
>JAFRKJ010000044.1 GCA_017431785.1 Bacillota bacterium
CGCTTCATCCTGTGCAGGCCCGCTGATCTCTGATTTCTTCAGCGTCGCACCGTCAGGAATGCTGATCTCATAACAGGTTACTGACTGTTCTGATCCTGTGTAGGTCTTTGTATCATTGTTACCTGTGATCGTTACGGTCAGTTCTGCTGGCGTGATTGTGAATGTTCCTGTCTTATATGAAACTGTGTAGTTAGCAAGGGTTGTTTCTCCTGTTGGTGTAATGGTGTATTCTCCAACATCTTCACCTTCTGCACGGCTTACACTGATACCAAGAAGCTCTCTTATTGCTGCCTCTGTATCACTGCCTTTCATTCCGGTTACTGTGGTAGTCAGTGCAGGGTCTGCTTCTCCATATACTTTCCCCTTGTTATCTGCTTTGACTGTCAGCTCTGCTGGTGTGATCTTCAGCCAGCCGTCAGTCACGTCAAAGGTCACTGTATAATTGTTATTGATAGTGCCGAATGCATCTTCAGTCAGACCCATTGGATAGGTCTTATCCTCGTTGCTTCCGCCGTCTACATTCGTTCCCTTAGCGATAGCAGATGCCTGTGCAGGGCCAATGATTTCTGCTTTCGTCAGCGTCACGCCTTCTGGAATGCTGATCTCATAGCCAGTTACAGACTGTTCTGAACCATTATATTCCTTACTATCTGTATTACCTGTAATCGCTACAGTTACTTCTGCAGGTACGATCTGCAGACGACCTGGACGGACGTATAGGCTGACACTGTAGTTGTCATTTTCTGGTAAGTCAGCAGCTTTTAAGTCAATATTATATGTATAATCTCCTACATCACTCTTAGCTATTCCATAGTAATGGAGACCAGGTGCAGATTCGTTGTATGTTGCCTTTGCTTTAACCGCATTCCAGATGTCCTCTAAATATGCTTCCTTATATCCATCATGGCTGATCATAATATAGTCTTCAATGCCTTTATTAGGATTTGTAAAACCAGCCTGATATTCAGTACCATCATATTTGATGCCAGTCCAACGGTCAGGCTCAACACGAATTGTAACGTTGATTCGCGTTACTTCCAATGTACCGCTGATGTATCGAATCGAATAGTAATTTGAAGCAGTGTGAGTTCCGCTTATCATTGCATCTTTAGGAGTAACTGTTGCAACGCCTGCGTTGATTCGACCGTCATTTGAACTGTTATCAGCATTGGCATAAGTGAAATCAATTCCAGTCAGACTTGCGCCGTTTGGCAAGCCTTCAACCGTTACTTGCCCATCAATTGAAACTGGCAGTTTCAGTTCTGTGCCATCATACTGTTTGCTTAAGCTCTTTGCGGTAATAGTAACCTTCTTCTGATAGAACAACGTAAAGGTCAGTCCATTTGAAGTAGTCGCTTCTGTAATCTTATAGTCGCTGCCTGCTGTTTCTCCACTGTAAGAAGTCCCTTCAACAGCCTTTTTAAGTTCCCATCCAGCAATAGGTGTGCGACTGAGTGTGAAGGTCTTTCCTACTTTCAGCTTCTGCGTATCTGCATCAGCAATTGGGTTACCATCCATGTCAACGAAGTTTACGGTGACATCGGCATGCTTGAAACTGGAATAATAGAATGTAAAAACGTTTGATGATGGATCAGCAGTCAGCACCAGCGTTTTTTCAACCTCATCCGGGAAGAACTCAACATCTTTGAGTTCCGGATGGGCTGTGTAAAGGGCTGTGTAATCGACCGCCTTTGCCATCTCAATAACAGATGCCGTGTCGCCCGGCACGTTACTAACCGTTTTTTCTGCCGCAACTGCTGTTCCAGCTCCAGGCTCGCCCTCAGCGATGACATATTTGACGGTATAACTAGTTGTTTCTGCCTTTTCACTGTAAACGAAAGTGATTGAGTTATCACTATTGTTTTCAGCTAGTGTAATTGTCTCGCTGTTCGACTGAGGTCTGTAGCCTGCAACTGCAATCGCCTGCTCTGTGATACTCTGTCCCACCGCAAAGTTAGGATTTGTTACAACCTTGTCAGTAGCAACAGCTTCACCATCTTCATCTACATAATGAACAGTATAGCTTAACGTAGCACGCGTCCAGTGAGCATAGATGGTGGTGTCCTCAGTAATCTGCTTGTTCCAATCATACAGGGCATCACCATTAGCAGTTGTATACCATCCATCAAAGATATAGCCTGCTTTGGTAGGGCTTGTTTCAGGTGCTGTAGCTTTTTTGTGTTTCTCTACGTTCTGATCGTCGGCCAGTTTGGTCTCTGTATGATCTCCATCAACAAAGCTTACCGTATAGCTCGGTGCGTTCCACTTGGCATAAAGTACTAGTGCAACACTTCCATTGGTTGCGCCAGCTGGCATCTTGCTAAATGTGTACGGAGTTCCATTGCATTCCGGGTTGTCATACCATCCACCCCAAATATAATCGCTATCTACTCCGCATTCATCCTTAGTAGGAGTCCAATTGTAAGTATTGCTTGTTATTGTAGCATCGTACTTAACGTTCTGAATTGTCTTAAGCTTATCTGTACCATGATAGTACTCAATTTGATATGTATGGCGGTTATAATAAAAGTTGTAAGCTGTTACATCTCCCCACCAATC
Organism: Bacillota bacterium; assembly: GCA_017431785.1. Classification (GTDB taxonomy): domain Bacteria; phylum Bacillota; class Clostridia; order Peptostreptococcales; family Anaerovoracaceae; genus Lentihominibacter. The sequence continues at coordinate 2,560 of JAFRKJ010000044.1, forward strand.
TGTATCGTTGTCAGAATGACTATAGGTGTATCCAGAGATTTCTTTTGGATTGTAGCTTCCACTTGGTGCTGTCTGACTATACAACGTCGATAGTGTATAGTCATTATTGTCTGCGTTCTGCAGATAATAATTCACCTGTATAGTACTGTTGTTAGTTCTCCAATTGCCGGTTACTGAAATATTTGTACTATTATTTGGCAGTAATTCTTCAGTGACTCTTAATATTTTTGAAGCATACCCTGTGCCTTGACAGGACCAATAATAGAAATAATAGCCATTATTATTATCCCATATCCTTGCGCTGCCGCCATTGATTGGCCAATCAGCTGAGATGTCCTGACCCAGTTTTGCAGTAAAACTATACTTGTCGCTACCTCGATATGTGTTTCCTTTGATGGTCATGCGATATCTATTGTTGTTACTGCTACCATTTATTGTAAATGTAAAAGTATAAGATTTTAGCTTATAGTAAACTAGCAGCACTGCACTACCATCCGCGGTAATGACAACGCTGGATGTCGCGTTTTGTGCATCATCCTTTTCCCATCCCTTTTTAGTTTTATCAGGAATAGACCGATCATTTGCATAAACGGTACTGCCTACTGTACCTCTACCAGTCTCTGAGTTGTCGTAGACAAATGAGGATTGTGTACCAGCATCGTTATATTTTTCAAACATATACACAATTGTATAGTCGACTGTGTTGCCATTCCACTTAGCATAAAGAGTAGTGTTTCCATTTACAGTTACAGTTGAACCTGCTTCCTGTGTAAGATTTTCATCTAAATACCATCCGCCAAACGTATATCCAGCGCGTGTAGGAACTGTATTAGTGACTGGTTGATTCGTTCCATAAGGTACAGTTGTCCCCTCTACATAGCTACCGCCTTTGGTATCATAAGTGAGCTGGAAGTTTTTGCGAGTGTATTTAACTACCAGCTCCTGTCCTTCCGCCTGCGTGATCTGAGCACCTTCAGCCAGCTCTAATGTATAATTATCAAAGCTCTTGACTGTCGGTGTCACATAACTATTCAGAACACCATAAACATGCTCCTTTGTATTAGGAATCTCTGTATATCCATCTCCAGTCAAGTCTTTGACTTTATAAACGAAATCATATTCTGCTGTGTATGGAACATATTTAATTCTTGCTGTATATTCTTTATTCTCATTAAAGTCTGTTTTTTCAATTTCAACTGTCGGTGTCTCTGGATAATAAATCGGAGCACCAGCAACCTCGTTAGGGTCAGTCTGCGTAGTGGATGGCGCCGTAATTGTGTATGGTAACTCATGCGCTTCAGCCTGAAGGAGGTCTGTGTTGAAAACAACTTCTTCCCCACGATCATTAAGATAATAATATTGAGCCGTGATACTATATATATCTACAGTACGGAACTGCGCAACAGCAGTAATATTGTCGTTAACAACTGTGTCTGCTGTTACTTCAGTATCTGTGTCCTGAATGACCCATTTCTCAAACACTTTGCCCGCTACAAATGGATTCTGTGGCATAGTGCCAATAGTTTCACCAGCATCACGGAAGTACTGCGAGAGCCTCTCTGTTGTTTCACCATCATCATCAACGACAACAAAGTCAACCTTGTACTGATCTGTAAACTCAGCAGTTATCTCAAGATCAGAGTTGATTGTCTCGCCGCCTACATATTCTGTTTCACCAATAAACCATCCTACGAACTGCTTGCCTTCAACTACTGGCTCTGTAGGAAGTGTAAGTTTATCGCCTTTGTAATATTTATCACTCTGATAGTTTTTGCCTTCAACCTTAAAGGTTACTATGAATTCGTTCTGGTCATACACTGCCCAGACATCGGTGTTTGCTCTAACTGCAACTTTATTTGTAAAGTTACCGCCGCTGTACACCCACTTGCCGGAGTATCCTGCTTTCTCAGGTACTGCAGGGATATCATTCAAGCAATAACTGGTGCCTGCAGTGACTTCCTTACTTGCTAAGACTTCGCTCTTATTTTCATCTGTATAGAATGTAATCGTATACTTTATCGGATCATAGTCCGGAACAACAGATGTGTCTTTTGTTGGAACATATTCAGACGTAATTCTTTCCTCTACTGTTGTCGTTCCATGGTCATCTATCGTACCTACAGCCCAAAATGCGTTGTAGTCTTCACGTTCGATGACACTCGGCATTTGATCGCCAATGGCTTCTTCCTTCGGAACTTTAACAGTTCTATAGACTTCGCCATCTCTGTTGTAGAAAGTCACTGTCCAGGTTTCAACTTCCTCAGTCACTTCCTCTCCATCGCCTGCTTTTGCAGCAATGATGTATTTTGAGAAGTGTGTTGCAGGAACGCTGGCTGCACCATTTGCGCTTGCCTCTGCAACGACTGAAGCATTGCCGGAATCGCTAACGTGTACGACTTCTTTCTCAGCAGCAACGTCCAGTCCGGATGCATTCAAATTGACCTGAACTTCTCTTTCAGGTTGAACCTCTTTACCATCATTGTGGAACGTGATGTCTACGGCCTTATAGTCCTCGACTTCACTGCCGACGGCGTTGCTGACTTTTGCATCAAGCTCGGCAGAATGTCCAACAGCCTTGACAGTCATCTCGGTTCCCTTAAGGAAAGCACCTTCCGGCGCTATTACCTCTACATGGACACCGCCGGCGTTGCCTTTGAAGGTCTTAGCAGGATACTCTTCGTCCTCCTTTTGCTCGTCCTCCGTCGGTTCCGTCTCTTCGGTCGCCTCTGTTGGCTCCGCCTGTTCACTGCCGCTTTCTTCCGTCACCGCCTCGGTCTCCTGCTCTGCAGGTTCCTCAGCAGGCGTAGCCTGAGTTTCGGCTTGCGACTCCTCTGTTGGCTCTGCCTTCGTCGTCGGTTGTGTCGTCTCCGTCGGCTCTGCCTTTGTCGTTGGTTGTGTCGACTCCGTTGGCTCTGTTTTCTGCTCTGCCTCCTGTGCGGTTACAGTCGGCTCCTCCGCTGCGCTCACTGCAAAAGCAGTAAGATTCTGCGGGCTGAAGCTGTACGCCGCCAGTATGGCAAGGGCCATAAACAACGCCAGAAAACGTCTGGTGTTCTTTTTCATTGCTCCGTCCTCTTTGCTACTCAACAAACTATCCTCTTCTTTTCCTAATATTATCAAATCGTTACGATTATATGATATTTTCCTACGCGTCCTTATTTCCGTCACAAAGACTTGAAAAATGCGTAAAAAATACCCCAAACCCCAACTTTGTTAATTATAAAATAAGCGGCTATACGTGTCAATTTATAACATCTATATGTACTATATTTGACACCTTAAATATCCTTAATGTTTTCCTTACTATCTTCCAGCCGTACTGTTAAGATGTTGGGAAACGCGAAAAATTGGAGGACTCATGAAACAGACAACTTTTAATGCAAAAATCATGGCGCTTGGTGCGATCATCGCGGCGATGTATGTCGCGCTGACGATCGTCTTTGCGCCGATTTCATACGGCGCCGTGCAGGTGCGCATTTCCGTCGGCACCACATTCCTCACACTGCTGTCCGACGCGCCAATAATATCGCACTCCTCAATCACATCCCAAAGCGCCAGCCCATTATCAAGAACCAAGCGCTTCTTCTCTTCAATGCTCCCCGGCACCTCCGCTTCCAAAACCTGCGCCAGCACCATCCAAAACCGATTGCGCGGATGTCCATAATAAAAGCCCACCTCCCGACTCGCAGGAGATGGAATCGAACCCAAAACCAACACTTTGGAATTCTCGTTATACAGCGGCCCAAACGTATGGACCACATGGCGGTACTCGTTCTTCTTCATGGTCATATCATACCACCCCAACCAAAAACCTGCCAATGCATGATGCAAAGGCAGGTCTTTAAGCTCGCAACTATCTTCTTAGGATTTTCCGTTATCCTTATCCCCGAAAAACAGTTTCAAGTCACTATCGACGGTGCCGATTCCTGATATCCCGAAGGTGTGCGCCAGAATCCTGGTCACGCCCGGCGACAGAAAGGCCGGGAGCGTCGGCCCCAGGTGGATGTTCTTAATTCCGAGCGAAAGCAGGGCCAATAGTACAATGACTGCTTTTTGCTCATACCACGCGATATTGAAGACAATTGGCAGCTCATTGATGTCCTTCAGATCAAAGATCTTCTTCAGTTCCAGCATGATAACTGCCAGTGAGTAGGAATCGTTGCATTGTCCTGCATCGAGCACCCGCGGAATGCTCCCGATGTCACTCAGATTTTGCTTGATGTACCTATACTTTGCGCAGCCTGCAGTCAGAATCACGACGTCGTCCGGAAGGTTCTCGGCGAACTCAGTGTAATACTTCCTTGATTTCATTCTTCCATCGCAGCCTGCCATTACCACAAACTTACGAATGTCTCCGTTTTTTATGGAATTGACGATCAGCTCTGACAAAGCCATGATCTGGCTGTGAGCAAAACCACCAATGATTCTGCCGGTCTCGATTTCTTCTGGAGGGGCGCATTTCTTCGCCTGCTTTATGATGCCTGAGAAATCTTTGGTTTCACCGTACTCTCCGAATATATGCCTGCATCCTGCGACCCCTGCAGTCCCCGTTGTCCAAAGTCTATCTTTGTATTTTTCACCCGGCGGAACTACACAGTTCGTTGTCATGAGGATAGGGCCATGGAATTTTTCGAACTCTGCGCGCTGTTCCCACCATGCATTTCCATAGTTCCCTGCAAGGTGAGGATATTTTTTGAATTTCGGATAATAATGTGCCGGGAGCATTTCTGAATGCGTATATATATCAACCCCTGTACCTTCGGTCTGTTCAAGCAGCATTTCCAGATCGCGCAGGTCATGACCGGATACCAGAATCCCCGGATTCTTTCCGACACCCAGATCCACTGACGTGATCGATGGTGTCCCATAACGCTTGTTGTTTGCTGTATCAAGCAAAGCCATCCCCAGGACGCCGACTCTACCTGTCTCAAGAACAAGTTTCATCAAGTCCCCCTCTGATATGCCGTCATCCAACGTCATGGAAAGGGCTTTCTGGATAAAAGCGTCAATCTTTTCATCTTCCTGCCCTAACGCATTGGCATGTTTCATGTACGCCGACAAACCTTTCAGTCCATAGGTAATCAGCTCTCTCAGACTCCTGACGTCCTCCTCCTGCGTTGCCAGAACACCAAGTCCCTTTGTATTGACATCCAACCCATCTTCAACCTCCCAGAAGACGGCTTCCGGCAGATCTTCCGGATTTCTGACCTTCGGCAGAAGTGCTTCCTTTGCGTCAATGGTTTCCATGATCCGATCTGCAATCGTCTCTCGATCAAAATTCGTGTTCGTCACAGTCGCGAACAGGTTTTGCGTAATCAGATGATTGATTTCTCTGCTTATCACCTTGTCCTCCTGCCTTAATCTTGTTGTGACACATGATAATCCTTTCGTAACATAGATGAGGATATCTTGCAAATTCGCAATCTCAGGATCTTTCCCACAAACACCAAACTTTGTACAACCTTTCCCACCGGCTGTTTCCTGACACTGATAACAAAACATCTGATTATCCATAACCTTCTTCATCCTTTCTGTGCAGTAAACCTCTTTTCGCACCTGCATAACACCTTTTCTGTCTCTCACGATTCTATTGTCTTCGAACTAACGCAGCACAAACCAGATAACTTTGTTTGTTACACGTTATTAGCCATCAATATAATAATAATTGTTCCTGTCATAAAGGTTCCTATACAAGCAGTCAGCGCCTGGGGGATGTTTATTTTCCTCCCCCGGGCGCTGACTTTGCATATATGAAGATTAGAGGTGGTGTTATCGCAGAATCATTCATCCTGCAGCCGGTCGATCAGTTCATAGATGATCCGTGCGTCAGATTCTTTTAGATCTTCTATACTGACGACTGACTGCATATCACGACCGAGCAAAAAGTCGGTAGAGACATTGAAATAATCTGCCAGATCGATCAGATGACTGACCGATGGCATTGTAAGCCCGGTCTCCCAGGCATTGACACTTGATCTGGAGATGCCGATTCTCCTAGCCAGGTGTGATTGCGTGACTCCTTTTTTCTTGCGTAAATCTCTGATTCGGATCTGGTTCATATTCTCTTCTCTCTCATTCATTGTCCACCTTCACCAGCAGGTGAATCGTATCATGCTTCGCCAGATTGATTGTCACACCTGATTCGGGTTCCTGCGCTATCACAATATAATTTCGTATATACTCATCAAAATCATCGCTGGAGATAATTTTCCCATCTACTCTCTGAAACTCTATGTCTCTGGGTTCAATCCCTATGTCCAGGAGTGCCTCTTCTGCATCATCCCAATCAAGACCCGTCACATCAGGTATCATCATCTTTTGCGCGGCAGCCGACAACCCGAGCGAAATACAGACTGCTGTCGCCATTACAGCAATAGAAACACCGACGATAATCTTTTTTCTCTTGTCCATAACATACTCTCCTGAAGTTATTTCCCATAACTGCATTTTTACTTTATAGTTCTGCAAAGCAGCAGAAAAACCACCGATAGCCCTGCACAATAAATCAGCGAGGGAATCCTGCCGGTTGGTATTATGTCTAAAAAAGAAGTAACATCCATATAATCCGGACTCCTTTCACCACTTCTCATAATGAATCTTATTCAATCGGGACATGATGGTCGTATGTTGATCACACGCATTAAACAAAAACATCATCGAAACCGGTTCAACTTTTGACGGGAACTGCATCATGTCCTGAAGCTGTTCCGCAAGGTCGTTCCCATTCTCATCCTGTCTGTTTCGCATCTGCACCCTGCAATGATTTATACCAAATCGCTCTGCAGTCATCTGAATCCCTGCGGCAGCAATCGCTGCGTTTTCTATCCAGAACTCATCTTCTTCGATGTCTGCAAGAATCAGAATGGCTGCTGCGGCTTCCCCATTTTCCTTTGAGGAGAATCCGTGAATTTTCTCCAGTCTCTGCAGAGACTTCTTATTCTGAACAACGATAAAATGAACCATTGCCCTTGCATCTGTACTTAAAAGAGAGCGGCCTGATATGATCATCTGGTTGAGCATAAAGGCATCAAAGGTATATCCTCTTTTTAATAAGCTTGATTGCTTTTGCCCGCTCCTCATGTTCGTATTATTCCTTCTTCTCAAATATCTCTGTCCAAAGTCTTTCAGCTGTATCATTCCATGCCTTTGCATAGGGCTTTGTTTTGCTACACAACTGTTCTATGGTCTCTGGGTGAACAGTGTCCGTGTTGATAGCATCCGTATTCCTGATGATATCCTCGATACACTCCGGATTTTCAAGCATCGGACAAGGCTTGAACATGTTCTCGTTGAAGGGCTGCCTGTCATGGTATGCCATGAATAAAGGCTTCCGATATGCGTCCAACAGACTTGTCTCATGTATATTGCAGTCGGAGTAATGGATAAACGCACACGGCTCGATATCTCCATTTGCATTGATGTGGATATACTTTCTTCCCCCGGCGATGCACCCTCCGGCATACTTTCCGTCATTTTGAAAATCTATAGTAAAGATCGGCTTTGTCCTGCGGTATTTCTGTATGTTGGCATACATTTTTTCTCTCTGCGCAGGGTTAGGGAGCAGTCCTGTATCAGCATCACTTCCCACCGGCATATAGTGAAAAAACCACACGAAAAAAGCACCGCTTTCTATCATCATTTCGTAGTATTCATCACTGGACACATCATCGATATTCTGACTTGTATAGCATGTGGAGACGCCGAACGGTATTCTGTATTCCTTCATCATCTCCATTTTGTCTCTGATCTTCTGATAAGTTCCTTTGCCGCGCCTTGCATCATTTGCCTGTTCAAAGCCTTCCATACTGATTGCCACAAGAAGATTTTTTAACCGCAGCATTTCTTCACAAAAATCATCATCGATGAGCGTTCCGTTTGTAAACGCCATAAACATACAGTCAGGATGTTCCTCACATAAGCGGATGATGTCTTTCTTCCTCAGCAGCGGTTCTCCGCCGGTAAAGAGATAGATATATGTTCCCAAATGCTTCCCCTGATTGACGATGGAGTCCATCACATCATATTTGAGATTCATGTGATTTCCGTATTTTGATGCCCAGCACCCCTTGCACTTCATATTACAAGCAGCCGTTGGGTCAAAAAGAATTGCCCAGGGGATGTTGCAGTTGTATTCCTCTGACAAGGTCTTCTGCAACACTCCTCCATTTAGTGTGGCGTTGATAATAAAATTCTGAAGGGATCGCTTACGTATTCCCGCATCGATTTCATAGACCCGGAGTATCAGATCATACCAGTTGTTCTTTTCCTCAATGGCTTTTCGGAATGCATCCCGCTGACCGGTAAACCACCCCTCGGAGGAAATTCTGTCAATCAAATCCATTAGTTTCGGAATGTTTTCCTCTGGATTATCCTCCAGATAAGTCATCGCTTTTATCATTGTACGGTATTGAATCACATGCTTGATGGTGTCTGTTGACATGAACTTCCCCCTTCCTGCTGAATGGCTTTTCCTGCATTGTACCTTCACGTTACTAACGCAATACACACCGCACAATGCAAAAACAAAAAAGACGGTTCATCACTAAACCGTCTTCGCGCACGCCTTTATGGATGCCCTTTGCAACAAAAAGCGCCCTAAAACCCCAGATTAATCTTTTCTATGATCTCAGCCAGGGCGCTTTCACCCCAGGAATACTCTGTAAGGAATTCGCCCTCAAAGAGCGCCCTTTCGTCCCGTTCATTGTCCTGCCATGTGTAATAATCGCAATCAAAAATCTCCGTATTCGCCTTCTGTCCTCTTTTGGTCGTGATGAGAATATCCGCAATGCCTGCATTGCTTAAAGTCTTTTTCAATCTTCTTAGCGCATTGAACAGAACGGTCATGTCACGGTTGCTGCAGGGCCGATCTTCCCAGACCGTTCTGTATAATTCCTCATTGGAAATCTCCTTCCCCCTTTTCAAAACGACCAGCGCCAGGATCTCCTTGGCCTTCCCTGTCAGGGGGATTGGCTCTCCCTCTTTCATGACGAGAAACCGTCCGAAGGTCTGAATATAAATCTCCTTCTGCTGTCTTTTTCTCAACAGCCGAAGACGCTCCATGGCCAGCTCCAGCGTCTCCTCGGAGTAAGGCTTGATCAGATAGTAATCCCCGCCGATCTCATTGCAGTCTCTGATGTAATCATCGTAAGCCGTCAGAAAAACGATGAGGATATCCGATCTCATCGCACGCAGTTTCTTCGCCAGATCGATTCCGTTCATCACCGGCATCTCAATATCCAGAAAGGCAAGATCCACCGGATGCTCCGCCATATACTCAATGGCAGAGGCACCATCTTCAAAGCAGCCGACGAGCTCAATATCCTGAATGCCTTCACTGATCCTTTTGAATTTTCGCAGCATGATCGCTTCATCATCTACTATGATCGTCTTCATCTCATCCCCTCCTTGTAATTCATTTATCGCTACCTTGCTTTTGGAATCGTTACCGTTACCGTGGTTCCTTCGCCGATGACACTTTTTAGATTCACATCTGCATCCAGCACATTGTTCAGGCGAAAGGTCAGATTCTTTAATCCCGTGGATTCGCTCATCTCCTGCTCCGACTCGTTTTGCAATTTCGACGCATCGAATCCCACGCCGTTGTCTTCTATCTCTACGATCCAGCGGGTGTCGTCTTCGCGAGTCCTGATGACGACCCTTCCGCCCTCCTTTCCCTTTTGATAAATGCCATGCCGTATTGCATTCTCGACAAGAGGCTGTATGCTCAACGGGAGAACCTCAAACTCTGACGATTGAATAGCAAAGACAACATCGAGCTTGCTTCCGAATCTCATCTTTTCAATGTTCACATAAGCGCGGATGTTGTCCAGCTCCTGTGAAAAAGAAACCAGTCTGTCGTCAGCCATGGATTTGATGCATCCTCTAAGGTATGTAGTGAAATCACCGAGAAGCTTAAAAGCGTAGTCTGGATCCTCCAGAATGATTTCCTGAATCGACCCTAACGCGTTATATAAAAAATGCGGCTGCATCTGCCCAGTGAAATTGCGAATTCTGCTGAGCTGCAGTTTTCGTTCCAGCTCCTCCATCTCTTTTTCTTTTTTCTGCTGTTCCGTCAGATCATAGACCACGCAAAAGCTCATGATGTCTTTGCTCGTTTCATCCTGGTAAAGGTAGTACACCTGCTTGCAGGGCTGCAGCCCTCCTGCCGGATTCCTGTACGAAAAATCCAGCGATACGCGCCGCTCCCCTTTCTCAAAAGCATCGATCAGATAGTCATTTTTTGTGACCAGCTGATAAACATCTCTGTTTGTGGCAAGCAGATGATCGATCAACCACTGGCTCAGCGTCGAATACCTCATAAACTCCTGCCGGTCCGGAACCGTTGAAAGGGGTTTGGAACTGTCCGGTACTTCCCCGATCGATCTCTCCAGAACCATGTCCTTGCTCAGATTGATTTCCAGATACCCCTCCGTGCTCGCCAGGATCGCATTCATGTGGTTTCGTTCCTTCTGCAGCAGCGATCGCACTTCTTCAGAATGAGCCCGCTCCTGACGAATCAGATAGTCGATGTCCCTCACCCCGAGATAAACATGAGCGCTCTCGCCAGCCGTCCCCTGTATGGCCCTAATTTTATGGTACACCGGCTCTCCACCCCGGAGCACCCTGTAGATAAATGAATAGCACTCCCCTCCCTGCGTGCCCTTACGGAGCGCCTCTTTACTCAGCATCTCCAGCACGTAATCCTGATCTTCCGGTGCAATTATTTCGGGAACCTTCTTCTCCAGTTCACTGAAAAAATCCTCTCCGTGCTTTTCCAGTCCGTGCTTTTCATAAGATTTACTCTCGTAAAAGCAGTAATACATTCCCGTGTCAATATCCACATCATAAAGGCTTTCGTAATTGATGAATAATGCCTTTGCAATTGTTTCATAGCTCGTCGACATAGATCTTCCCCCCTTTCACAGTATACAACAACTTGATACTATGCAAAAACTACTAACGCCCTACTAACATAAAAACGAGGCGCCGGTGAGGTCTCTTCAGCATTGCGTGGGTGCGTTGTCAAGGGTGGCAGCACCTATTGAAACCATCATGATTTACTTTTCAAGGTTCGTTTGGAGCCTTTTTCTTCTGACTCCGAGTTTTCATACGTCACTTGACGCTACCATCACGTTTTTCTTGCTATCTTTCAACCGTACTGTTATGATGTTGTGGAACGCGAAAAAAGAAGGACAAAAAAACAATAACTATGAAGGAAACAAAATTTAACGCAAAATTCATGGCGCTTGGCGCTATCATCGCAGCGATGTATGTCGCTTTGACGATCATATTCGCACCAATCTCATACGGCGCTGTGCAAGTACGTATTTCTGAAGCATTCACCATCCTGCCGCTGTTCACACCGGCAGCCATACCGGGACTGTTCGTCGGATGCCTTCTGGCAAATATCCTCGGCGGTGCAATCCTTTGGGACATCATCTTCGGAAGTATCGCCACACTGATCGGCGCCGCCCTCGGATACCTGCTCCGCTTCAACCGCTGGCTCGTACCGATTCCAACTATCGTATCCAATTCAGTCATCATCCCATTCATCCTGAAGTATGGATACGGTATCGACATGTCCATCTGGCTGCTGATCATCTACATCGCCATTGGTGAAATCATCGGCTGCTATGTGCTCGGTGAACTTCTCGCGACCGCAATTCTCAAGCGCAAAGACATCAGAAACCTGTTTTCACGTGATGACAAAAAGCAGGCTGCAGTCAGTGAAGACGACCACACGCCTGACGAATACGACAGAGATTAATACGACAAAAATGAAAGACTGAAAACAAAACCCCGCAATGCGGGGTGTTTTTTGTATCCTTCAATTATCTTTTTGTCAGTTTATATTTGACTTGTTCTGGAAATAAGGTAACTTTATCCATTCTGATAACAAATGTTGTTGCTTTTGCATATTTTACATGCTTTTATCTAAATGCTCGTCTTTCTAGTATCCAAAATAGAGCAGAATCATTTAAGGTTTGGATATTTTATCTTAAACAAAGAAGCCAAAAGCCTCAAAAGTATCCATTTCTAATTCAATTCACTAATACTTTGGATACTTCTACCTATCGGAACCCTTACACTTCCATGCCGCCTTCCGGACAGATGCGGACTACGAAGCAGGATCCTTCGCCAAAGGCATCATCCATGGCTGCTTTGTAATCGTCAGCTTCCTCTTCCGGTACAAAGGCTTCAATGGTGCCTGCAAACCCGCCGCCGTGCACACGGCAGGCGCTGCTTGCCGCTGCGTCGAGCACGCCGCCCGTGGTGTGGTTGTTGATCAGCACAGCTTCGCTGACAGCTAGGGCCACGGCAAGTTCCTGTTTCTCAGGAGTCCGGTCAGTGTAAACATTCTGCAGCAGCTTATAGGACGAATCACCGGATCGTCTGACCAGGAACAGAAACGCCTGCATGTCCTTCCGCTTCAATGCTGCTGCCTCCCTGCGAACGCGTTCATTCTCTGCCGCCACGTGCATGGCGCGCAGAAAAGCGCGGTCGCCGCCGACTTCACGAATCTGCGCGGAACACTCGATCACCTCCGCACGGGAGACGTCTTCCAGAACCTGTTTTCCGAATACGCTTGCTGCCTTTTGCAGATCTGTCTGGACAGCAGCATAATCATCAGTGTGATCCGCATGGGAACCATGGGTGTCAGTAATGCAGATGCTGTATCCCATCTCTGGGAAATCCACGTCAAGTTTCTGTACATCAGGCGATGCAGGATCTTTGAAATTGATATGGCAAATGCCCCCCATGGCAATGGCCATCTGATCCATGAGACCGCATGGTTTTCCGTAATAACGGTTCTCCGCAGTCTGTGCAATCTGTGCCAGTTCTTCCCGAGAAACGGTTCCGTCATTGTAGATTCCGCTCAAAATGACACCAACCAGTATTTCAAAGGCAGCTGATGACGACAGTCCGGCACCTTCCGGCACGTTGCTGGTCACATAGGCGCGGAAACCGCCGCTTTCGTAGCCGTACTTCTGCAGTTCTGCCGCTACGCCGAACACCAATGCCTCAGGCGTACCCGGAGCAAAAGTTGCACTGCCGGCAGCGTCCTTGGCGCCGACGCCACTTAAATCGACTTCAATCCAACCGAACCCTTCGGAATAAATCCGAATCCAGTCATCTCCTGACGCGGCAGCCACCCCTATGGCATCCAGATCAATAGCCGCCGCCAACACCTGCCCGTGCTGATGGTCTGTGTGGTTGCCGCCGATTTCAATTCGTCCGGGTGCACGGAATAAACGTGCTCCGACAAGTTGCGCGCTCCCAGTGCCGTTGGCACCTTCTGCATCTTTCCCAAGCAGTTCTTCAAACTTGTTTACGGCGTTGCGGTACCGTTCCAGCTGCGCATCCACTGCATCCGCTCCGTAGAGACGGCATAGCGTCGCCTGCAACTCTGGTCCATCCAGCGCAGCATGCAATTCAGCTTTCAGCAATTTATTTTCTCTCATCGACATCCTCCATGAAGTACATCCGCGCATAAAAGTCGCGGAAGAGGCGTACGTTTTCATCCATTCCGGTTCCCGCAAAAGCAGGATGCAGCCGGATGCCGGCGGCCATCATGGCATCACCATAAGCAACGACTTTCTCTTCTTCTCCATCCACCTTCATGAACCGTGACACCAGTTCGTGAGCGATGGAATCCTGTTTGATATGTACCGGAGCAACGGTGTTTACCAGCGATCCGAACACTTTGATATTGTGCTTTTCCTGGATATTTGTGAAGTGGTATTTGCGCACCGGATCGAGACCCTTCGGCAGATAGTACTGCTCCGGGAGATTCGGAAGGGATAGCTTTTGCATCATCAGACCAACGGCACGCTTCTGATCACGGGAGACCACGGTCCATTCCATCGTATCGCCGGGTGTATCTTCTGCGCCGACAGCGCCGCATGCAAAAGCACCTCCGCTGCCGCGGCCGCCTAATGTTCCCGTGAACCTGCGGCCACGGTAAAAACGCCCGAAGAAAAATACGTCTCGCCACTGTTTGTAGAACAGTACCTGCTTCGCGATGGCTTCGCGATCTTCCGATGACAACTCCGTAAGATTGAGTTCATAACCAAGCACACCGAAAGCCGCCACTGCATATCTGGAAGAAAGCGGCGTTTCACGCAGGGTCTGATGGTTCGGTACGATGGAAACGTGGGCTCCAATCACAGACAGCGGATATCCATAACTGTATCCCGTCTGAATCTCCGCACGGCAAAGGGCATCCGTATTATCACTGCCCCAGATCTGCTGGAAATAACAAAGGATTCCCAGGTCCGTGCGGTTGCCGCCGGACGCACAGCCCTCAAACAAAATCTGCGGGAACTGTTCTGTGAGCGTCCGCATCAGGCGGTATAAGCCAAGCATGTAGCGGTGGGCCACTTCTCCCTGGTGCTGCGCCGGCAGCGCCGACGAATACACATCCGTGAAATTCCGGTTCATATCCCATTTTACATATTTGATATCGGCACTCCCGAAGAGATCCGACATAGCTCCAATCAAATGATCTACGACCTCATCGCGGCTCAGATCCAAAAACCGCTGCGTCCGCCCCTCCGAGTGAGCATGCCCCGGAATCTCAAGAGTCCAGTCCGGATGGGCGCGGTACAGATCGCTGTCTACGTTAACCATCTCCGGTTCTACCCAGATACCGAAGTCCAGGCCCAACGCCTTTACCTTCTCGCAAAGGCTTCTGACCCCGCCCGGCAGTTTGCCTTTGTCCGGAGTCCAATCTCCCAGCGATGTGGTGTCATCATTCCGTTTGCCGAACCATCCGTCGTCCATGACCATCAATTCGATGCCGGCTTCCTTCGCAGCGCGTGCAAGTTTCAGGATCTTCCGCTCGCTGATGTCCATGTAACACGCTTCCCAACTATTAAGCAGCACTGGACGCGGCTTGTGCTGCCATGGTCCGCGTACGACGTGCTCCCGCACGAAATCATGCATATTCTGACTCAATCCGTTCATGCCCTGTTCTGAAAAGCTGAGTACTGCTTCCGGTGCACAGAATGCATCGCCTGGCTGCAGCAGCCATTCGAATCCCTGCGGATGAATGCTAGTCATAAACCGGATCCGCTCGCCTGCGACCTCCACTGTCTCTCTATGGTTGCCGCTGTAGATCAGATTGAATCCGTAAACGCGTCCATGGTCCTCTGAGGAATCTGCCGCGCGGAGCATGCAGAATGGATTTGCTCTGCTGGATGATGCTCCGAAGAGACTTTCGCTGACGTACCGTCCGCTGATGACAGACTGATCGTTGCGTTGCATCTCTCTGCCCCAGCCTCCAGTGAAGGTGGTGAAGATCATGCCGCGGTCTGCTGTCCCGCGCACCGGGAAATCCAGCTGACACGATGCAAGGGTCTCCAGCCGCACAGCATCCGGTGAATCATTGAAGATCTTCGCCGTACGCGTGATCACATCGCACTCTGCATATACAAACCAGCAGATTTCCAGACGCATCTGCTGTGCTTCATCCACCAGCGTTACAGTCAGGCAGCCCGGCACTTCACTGCCCGGGCCTTCCCAGGAATGCGGAAGTCCGTCGTCCTCGCACGGCGCACCTGTCTCGCACGGCGCTCCTGTCCCGATGTTCGCACCTGCAAACAGAAAGTCGCTGGTTCTGCTGCCGTCTCCGTGAATCACATCCACGAACGGCATGCTGTAGTCCCCTTTACCCAGACTCGAAACTTCCTGGCACAGCTTTTCAAGCGACAACGCCGGGTACTCCGCAGAATAGGCTGCGCTGTTGCCTGGCGGGAATGCTCGTGTCGGACACAGCAGTTCTGCATCTTTCGCGTTCTCGATGGTTAATCTTTTTCCGTAGTATAAGTGCTCTAAATGCCCTGATTCCAGGACACGAAACACGTAACTGCTCGCCGCCGTTTCCAGAACAAACAGATTCTCAAATTGCTTAATCATTCTCTTCCCTCTCTGCTGGTTGTGGTCCCATCACTCTGTCTCACTCCCGGCCTTCTCTATTCTTCAGCGTCTCGGTGATTTCATCCACCTTTGCCTCATTCAGAATGAACTTCTTCCGGAATACGATGACTGCCGCAAACATGCCGATGATCGGCAGAATCGTCATGGTCATACGCAATCCCATCAGCGATGACTGACTTGCAGCAGCTGTCACAACCGCATCAGTATTGTCACTGATGTGGAAGACCGCCAGACAAATCGAAGCAATCAGCGCAGCGATGCCGCTGGAAAGCTTGACCACAAAAGTCTGCATGGAGAAAATGACGCTCTCATCCCTGCGGTTGTTTTTGAGCTCACCGTAGTCAACGGTGTTCGCCAGGAAGACCGTCGTCAGAACCGTCAGCATACCGAAAGCTGCGAAGATCAAAAATCCCGGAACGAACAATGCGAACAGTGTCTTGATGCCGGCCACCATGAAGATCAGCAGAATGCCGTATCCCGCCATGGCAAGCACCAGACTCGTATAAAAAACTTTTGTCGTGCTGATAAAGTGCCTGAGGAGCGGGAAGAAGATCATCATAGAAATGATCTGGATTCCTCCGCCGAAGGCGTTGAACAGTGAATACGCATCCGCCCATGCCGTACCGGCAACGTCGTATTTGAAGAAGTAAATCAGCAGGTTTGATGTGATGTACAGTGAGCAGTTGATGAGCACGATGGCTACAACCACTGTCATCGCCTGGTCATTCTGTACAAGGGCTTTGAACATCTGCCCCACCGACGGCGAATCCACATTGACTGTGGACTTTTCTTTGATAGTGATACATGCAAAGACAATAAACACGATGAACAGAATCGCTATGATCAAAGAGAACAGTTTGAATCCAACTCGTTCGTCTCCTGCGCCGAGCACCATGACGCATTTCATGGTGATAATCGTAATCAGCGCAGAACCTACACCAGCACAGGAACGGGCCAGCGTGGTCAGATTTTCACGTTCCCTGCCGCCGTCTGTAAAGGCAGGAATCATGGACCAGTATGGAATATCCATCATCGTATAAGTCACGCCCCACAGGATGTAACTCACCGCCGCATAGGCGACGAGTCCCTTGCCGTCCAGCGATGGCGGCGCCGAATACATGGCGAACAAAATCACCGCATTGGTGAGGGTTCCGATCATCAGCCAAGGGCGGAACTTACCGAACCTGGTTCTTGTCTTTGCAACGATGATGCCCATCAGCGGGTCATTGAATGCGTCGAACACACGGGCTGCCATCAGGATGATGCCCATGGCGATGGCGCTCACACCCATGACGTCCTGGAAGTAGTACAGCACATAGGTGGCAGAGAGCATGTAAACCATGTCTTTGCCCACTGCAGCCAGTCCGTATGATGTTTTTTCTCTCTTTGATAATCTCATTTTTTGTAACCTTTCAATTATCTATCTTCTTTCTATCTTCTTACGCTTTGCCGGTTCAAGCCTTATCAACCGTGAATTGGATTGTCTCCTCCAGTCCTTCCGCTGTCCGGATGGTAAGCCTGCCCTCACCTTCTTCTCCTGTCGTGCGCACATAGGTGCCGCCCATGCCGCCCTGCAGAGAAGCGATGCCCGGCCCGATAAGTTCCACGTTGCCTTCTGCTTCCAGCGTCACCGGATCATTGGCGAACGGCAAAGTATTTCCGTACTCGTCCACCAGACGGATGCGGACCGCCACAACATCATAGCTTTTTCCTTCATGCAAAAGCAACCGATCAGCTTCTGCATACAATGCTTTCTTTTCCACCGGCGCCTTCGAGACACGTTTCACTTCCTGTCCGTCTTTGATGGCAACGAATTCAAAAACAGTCGACTCGCCGCCCCATCCGCCGATGTACTTCGTATAAAGATCCGTCATGTCCGACAGATTCATGTGGTACTTCAAAAGCACGCGCCCTGCTTTTGCATATGCAGTCTTTGGTAAATCATAGAGACCGTAACGTGCAGTTTCATTGAGCAGTTTACTGATGTCCTCCGCCTGCGCATGGGGCATCTGCTCGCCCGTCTCCAGCAAATCGCCGAGATAATCATCCACGAGAATCGGCGGGTGCGCCAGATGTCCGTACTTGGATCTGCTGCCATAGTCCGGCTCGTACTCTTTGATCAGATGACCGTTCTTGTACATCTTCACGCTGTCTGCATTGGTGAAGATGTAGACGTCACCGCGGTTGCCGCCTGCATGCTCGCCGATATCCATCGTCGAACTGATTTCCAGAACCGGCGTCTCATCCTGCTGGCTGGCATATACTGCTGCGGCAAGCTTTGGATTGCGGAACATATCCATAACCCCATGGTAGCATATGCGGTCACCGCTGCCAAAATCTTTGTGCGTATTGTAATCGAACATACACCATCCGAAGGTGCCGGCGATGTCTTCCTCAGCCGCTGCGTCTTCCAGCACATTGGCGTGGCGCAAAGCATGGTTCAGTTTCTGGTCTTCATCATCGAAGGCTTTCGTCGGGTACATGTGACCGTTGTATTCTGTAATCAGGTATGCCTTGTCCTTGTCGCTGGTGACGCGGGACTTTTTCTCCACACCGGCGTTGCTTCCCCTGTGACTGAAGTCGTTGTATGTGAATACGTCCTCTTGGAAGGTGCCCTTCTTGTAGCAGCGCACTCCGCCCGTCTGCCGGGTTGGATCGAGAATGTGTGCTGCGGCATTTGTCCGTTCATAGAACTCCTCATCGTCAACAGACTCGTTGATGCGCACACCCCAGAGGATGATCGACGGATGATTGCGGTACTGCAAAACCATTTCCTTCACATTTGTAATTGCCTGCTCTTTCCATTCTTTGCCGCCGATATGCTGCCATCCGGGTAGTTCTGTGAACACAAGCAATCCCACCTCGTCACAGCGATTGATGAACGCCTGAGACTGCGGATAATGAGACGTCCGCACCGCATTGAGTCCCAGCTCATACTTGAGGATGTCCGCATCCCGCTTCTGCATGCTGTCCGGCATGGCGTAGCCCACGTATGGGTAACTCTGGTGCCGGTTCAGTCCGCGGAGTTTCAGTTTCTCGCCGTTGAGATAGAATCCATCCTTGCGGAACTCCGCCTCGCGGAAGCCCATCGTCGTCACGTTCACGTCAATTATTTCAATTACATCTGCGGTTGGTGCATCAGTGCCGACCAACGCTTCATCTGCCGCTGCCTCTTCGTCAATCGGCGCCTTTTCACCCACTGCGATCAACTCCGTTTTCACATCATATAGCTGCGGCGCATCCGGGCTCCATTCCACCACATCGTCCAGCTCGAACTTCGTAACGACAGCTAAAGCAGACGATTCGCCCAGCTCGGAGAACTCTTTTTCTCCATGTTTACGAATGGACTGGCGGATCTTCATGTGCTGCGGTTCCTCAGGCATTTCTCCGCCCAAATCGATCTCGGTGAATAGTGCATAGGAATCTGATGCTTTCCTGCCTGTCCTGACAAAAACTTCCTTGATGTATGTCGACGGTTTTACATCCAGATAAACATCACGGTAGATTCCACCGTAGGTCAGATAGTCGACCACAAATCCAAACGGTGGGATGTCCAGGCTCTCTCTGGTATCCAGTTTCACGGCAATCTGATTGGACTCACCATACTTTACCAGTTCGCTGATGTCCAGTGTAAACGCCGTATATCCACAGCTGTGCACCCCAGCTTCCTCACCGTTCACATAGACCGTCGCCTGATGCGCCGCTCCTTCAAAAGTCAGCAGCAGGACACTTCCCTGCCACTCTGCGGGCACAAACACTTCCCGTGCATATCCGCACAGCATCTGGTACTCCTGCTCGTCAAAATAATGCAGTGGCAGTTCCTTGCAAGTGTGCGGAAGCCGCACCTGACGGAACTCCGGCTTGTCCCAGTTCTCTGCGAAGTACCAGTCATTGTTCAAATAGAATCGTTTACTCATTGTCTTCTAGTTCTCCTTCCAGCCATGCTTGCACTTCCACGAGTGAACGAAACACACGATTGGTCAGTTTGAGAATTTCTTCTGTAGGTGCCAGTAAATCCGGTACCATAAATACAGTAGCCCCTGCAGCGTGTGCCGCACGCACGCCATTGAAAGAATCCTCTATCACGATGAACTCCTTCATATCTTTTTCATCCGCTGTGTCTGCGACTTGATTCTTTTCCCCAACCGCACGCAGCTTCTCCGCTGCCAACAGGAATATATCCGGCGCAGGCTTACTGGCTCCCGCCATCTCGCCACCGACGATGACGTCGAAATATCCAAGAAGCCCCGCATCACGCAGCTCCATCTCCACGATATCCGACCGCGTCGAAGATGCAATCGCAGTCCTGACACCCTCGTCCTTCAAATATGTCAGCAGCTCAACAGCGCCCTCTTTCAAAGACAGTCCATCTGCTTCATACTGTTCCTTGAAAATTCGATACATCTCCTGATCGAACTGTTCTACCAGTGCATCATCTCCAAAAAAAGTTTGCAGCTTCTTATGTGTCTCATCCTCGGTTAATCCGATGCATTCATACGCGACTTTCTCTATGCCTTTGAACCCCATCTTCTCCGCAGCCGGCACACAGCATGCGAGATACAGCTTTTCCGTATCGAAGATTACGCCGTCCATATCAAAAATGATGTTCGTTACATGATCTTTCATCTCAACGCCTTTCCCCATTCTTCCACCAGTCTCTCCAGCGACCAGGCCGCGTTGGCCGGGCTGGTTGACGGCATCTGTTGCGCCGATATCCCCGTCCCCTCCAGTTGGTACTTGTCATAAATCTTTTTCGACAGCGCTCCATTGCAAAGGATCCGCTCTACTTTCGTCTCCGCCAGCAAGGTCGGAATTACCGTCGGCACGACATTCTTCACGCTGCTATCTGATGCGCCGATGATGTCGCATTCCTCAATCGCATCCCACAGCGCCAACCCGTGGGACAGCACCAGTGCCTTCTTTTCCTCAATGCTCTCAGGCAAAGGCACCGCAAAGAGCTCAGCCAGCATCGGCCAGAACCGGTTCCGCGGATGCCCATAGTAAAACCCCACCTCCCGGCTCGCCGGCGATGGGATCGATCCCAGGATCAGGATCCTGGAATCCGCATTATATAGAGGTCCGAAAGTGTGGATCACGTGTTGGTAGAATTGCTTTGATTTCATATTCACATTATACCATTGTGGATTCTTTCTTCAATTCTTGCTAAACTATAAGGCACAAAGGTCTACATCATGAAACGAAATCTTCTAAAAACAATTTCAATACTCTCGATTATCGCAATCGGTGTGCTAGCTGCTTTTGCTATTGTCAGCACATACTGGTCTGTTGGCGCGCTTACAGAAGAAACGAAAGAGAGAGCTTACTATCAGACAATGCGAAGCGCCGATGCTATCAGTACTGTATTTGAGAATGCAGAGGGTACGGTCGATACTTTGGAAGTCGTCGTACGGCACGGCTTTGACGCGGACCGATACCAAAATGACCCTTCGTATATCGATGAGTATGTGGAAGAGCTTGCTCCAATAATCGAATCATCCCTACTGAATGTTAACGACGCCGCAGGACTTTACTGCACATTCGACCCTGACTACTTCGGGCGCGACCAGTCCTATGAGATCTGGTATTCCCTTGATGAAAATGGCACTCCAATCCATACGGATGCCAACGTGAACGGTGTCTACTTCGAGGCATTTGATGATGCAAATGCACCCCACATGCAATACTTCTTTCAGGCAAAGCAGCACCCGGGTGAGACCGTCTGGATTGACCCAGCATATGACCCGGATATCGAGCAGGATGTCATCACCTGCTCAAAAGGCGTATTCATCGATGGAAAGATGATTGGTGTCATCGGCATTGATATTTATACACAGCACACTACTGATTTGATCAGTGCTTTGGATATTGAAGACGGCGGCGCTGCATTCCTTCTCAATGCAGATGACAAGCAGATCGTCGCCTCCAAACAAGAAAAAGGGCTCAACACACAATCCATCTGGCAGGCGTGTATGAAGCAGATGGCGAACAAGCCGAGCGACATCCTTACTGTCAGTGCGAACCAGACCGCTTATGTCGTCACATACGGCAGCCTTACAAATGGATGGAAACTGGCCGTTGTCAACACAGAAGCACAGCTATACGAACACATCAATCATATTCAAAATCTCATTCTGGTTGTGGCAGCATTTTTGGCGGCGCTTTTGCTTTTGCTGATGTTTCTTATTTTCCGCCGTTTCACGGATCCGATGCAAAAGGCAGAAGACCTATTGCGCAACATCGACCCGGATAATCCGTCCAATGAGCAGGAGGAGGATTTACTGCAACTAGTGCAGAGGCAAGTTGACCGCCAGCGCGAGAAGGATCTTCTCATTGCGCACCAGTCGCGCCTCACAAAAGCCGGCGAAATGCTGTCGGCCATTCTCCATCAGTGGAAACAGCCGCTCAACAAGCTGAACATTCTGTATGGAAATCTGGAAGACGCTGTGGAATACGGAGATCTCACCGAAGAAGATCTGAAACATACTGCGTCCCGCTCCCGTGAAATCGTGCAGTCGATGACGGAAACCATCAACGATTTCCGAGGATATCTGGAACCGGAATCTGAACCTTCTGCCTTCTCACTGCAGCGGACGATTCTCTCCGTGCTGGAGCTTTTGGAAGACAGACTGACTAAAAACAACATCCGCATCATTGAGGACTATCAGTTCAATGAGATGCTTGTCGGATACCGGAACGCCCTCTACCACGTGCTGCTGAACATCATCGCCAACGCCATCGACGCCATCGAGTCCACCGGACAAAGCGACGGATACATCGCCATCAGCACGGACCGCCAGGTCGATGAAACTGCAGGGCCGACAGACGAAACCAACCAACAGGCTGGCGACATGGTCTCCATCAAAATCCATAACAATGGAGGCCCTCTCTCCAATGAAATACAACAGACCTTGTTCACCCCATACAACACAACAAAATCCGCTGCCGACGGGAGCGGTCTAGGCCTTGCGATTTCAAAGAATCTTATCGAAAAGAATATGGATGGGACACTGCAGCTATATAACGAAACGGACGGCGTAACCTGCCTGATCCTTTTGCATAAGAAAGGAAGTGACTCTGATGACAAGTGATACTGCCAAACTTACGGTACTGTACGTCGAGGATGATGAAGAAACCAGACAGGAGCTGAGCATTTTTCTGCGGAGACGTGTCCGTCGGCTGATTCTCGCTGCGGACGGCCGTGAAGGATTAGCCCTCTTTCAGGACCACCACCCTGATGTCGTGATTGCTGATCTCCTTATGCCCGGCCTTCATGGAATCGATATGTTGGAGGAGATGCGCGCCATTGACCCTGACTGCCGCTTCATCATCACTTCTTCCGTGAGTGAAACGGACTCCATGCTGGAAGCCATCGATGTCGGCATCGTCAAATACATCATCAAACCTATCGACATGCAGAAGCTCGATGCTATCCTGAAAGAACTCTCTCGGGAGCATGATGCAAAGGCAACAAAAACCGCAATGCTCCCAGAAGAAAAACAGCGTGCGTTGGAATCGGAGATTAAGAAGCAGGCAACGCTGTTCCTCAAGCAGAACAGCGGCAAAGGTCCCCGGGACACTTCTGTCTTTCTCAGCAATGAACAGCTGGAAATCATCTATTACGATGTGCTGAACCCGATGGAAAAGACGCTCATGCGCAAATCTTCCAATGCCAGCATCGTAGAGCAGTCTCGACGGTACTTCTATCTGACCTGTCAGAATGATTTTCTGCAGATGCTGCAGAAATGCGGCGTTACAGTTGCTGACCCACAAATAACCATCACCCCGAAGAGAGGAACTGACAAACTGACGTTCCGCATTACAGAATTATAAACTAATTCGCCGCGCGCAGGTGCAAGCACCCAATAAAAGAGCCGGGAAAGTTCCCGGCTCTTTCAGTGTTTCAAGGCAACGTATTATTGAAACTATTCGAGTGTTTTGAACATATCGATCAGTCCGCTCAATCCTTCTTTTTCCTTATCGATGGCTTCTGCCAGGTAGTCCTCCTGCTCTGCCTTAAGTGCTTCTAATGCTTCGATTTCTTCTGTATAATCAGCATCCTTGGCTTCGGACTTCTCCATGATGGTTCGGATAGTATCGTCGATTTCGATGGTATCTACATCAGTTCTGCCTTCTGCCCATGTATCCTTCAGACCTTCTTCATATCTGTTCTCATCAATAGTGAGCGTCTCATCATCGAAGTACATCGCATACCAGCCATTGCCGACAGCCCACAGATATTCATCGAGGGCTTCCTGCGCATTGCCCTCCGCAAGGGCATCGATGCCAGCCTGCAGATTGTTGATGTTATCCTGTCTCGTTTCATGCGGGAATACGATGGAAAGCTCTCCGTCTAACCAGAGGAGTACATCCTGTTCTGCCTTGTAGAGCTCACGTGTCTTCTTGTTGAGTTCCGCTGCTTCTGCTAACAGTGCATCCGCTGCTTCTGTATCTTCCGCTGCAACAGCTGCCGCATAGTCTGCGTTGATCTGCTTGATCTTCTGGTTCAGCGGCTTTGCTGCTGCAATGAGTTCGTCGATAGTTGCCATCAACTCTTCATCCTGTACCAGATTTTCATCATAGGATTTCTTCAGCGCCTTGAGTCTTGCTGCAAAATTCAGCGGTCTTGCAGGCGTCTGGTCTAATGCATAGACATACATGCCGTACAGTTCATGCATCCACTTCCACGCATCTGCGTCAAATCCAGTAGCTTCCTTAGCGTCATAGCTCGTATGATATCCGAAATCATAGAAGACGGTTTCTTCACCCTTGGCAGTTCCTACGGACGGAACACCCTGTGCTGTGAAGTTGAAGTCCTCCTTGTATGTGCTCTGCGGCGTCAGATATCTGTACTTATAATCCGTCGTTGCGATGAGCGGATCTGCGACTTTCTTCGCCCATCCGCGCAGTTCTTCCGGTACTGCGATACCGAATGTGGTCTCGCCTTCCACGCAGTATGCACCGTCGATATTTACTACTGCAAAGGCATTCTCAGCCCACTCTGGGTGGTTCTTGTTCACCAGCTCGAAAGCACCGATTGCCCAGTCACATTCACTGTCGGAACGACCGAATTCTTCCGCACCGTTGCAGACGAATCTGATGGTCTTCGTCGGCTGATATTCACTGTCGATCATAGCCTTTGCAACAGCCATCAGGAGGCCGTCGCCAGATGCGTCATCCCAGTAGGAGTGGAAGTAACCATCCATGTGTGCGAACATGTAAACGACTTCATCCGTCTTACCAGGGATTTCGCCCCATACGCAGTGGCTGGTCGTATCCATTGTTACTTCTGAATCAGCGTTGAATGTAACTTCGATTTCCTTCTCGCCGGAAGCCTCGATGGCTGCTTTCAAAGCATCTCTGTCATTAGCACTGATGCCGAATGCAGGTGCGTCTGCTGGTCCGCAGATATCCTGTGTTCCAACTCTGTTGCCTTCTTTATCTTCTGTCGGCAGTTCTGACATGGCGATGACTGCCTTTGCACCTTTGACCTTAGCCTGAAGTGCCGGCTTGTCGATCCACCAGTCCTCATTCTGATTGATGTCGATTAGAACCAGTTTACCTGTGGCATCTACGCCTTCATAATCTGCAGCCGTTCCTCTGTCGAGCCAGATGAGACCAACCTTCTCATTGTCGGCTTTGCATGTGGTCTGGTATCCGCCCAGGTCGACAGTCTGTTCTTCACCATCCGCATTTGTGAATGTCACATTGGCGCCTTTATACGTCCAGCCGTCAACATTGGTTTCCTCCACTGTGACATTCTGCAGACCGATATCCTTCATGGTCTGCTCCATGTGGTCGACAACTGCCTGCTCTGCCGGTGAACCTGCCCCGCGGAATCCATACACCGGGTCATCGCCCTGTTCTGAAATAAACTGGTCAACTTCCGTTGCGAAATCCAAATCCAGGTTATCCATGAATGCCTGGAATCCTGCAGGATAGATTTCTTCCTTTGACACTTCGGTATCGGTTCCTTCCGCCTCCGAAGAGTCTGCATCGTCATTGCCGCAAGCTGCAAAGGCAAAGGCCATCGCCAGCATCAGCAGCAAAAGCATTAACTTCTTTTTCATCTGCCTCCTCCTCTCTCTGAATAAAAAAGACCAACGCAAACTATGCGTTGGTCTCAAGTGAGCTTGTTTCAAACATTCTCAACTATTATCCAATCTTCCAATTATGATTGACCTAAACCGCGACCTTCATATGTCACAATCCGTCTATAATATACTATAGTAAAGCGTTAAATGTCAATAACTATCCCACTAATTCATCTTCACGCTTTCTTCGCTGACTACTTGTAGAAGAAAGCCTTTATTATCTCACCTGCCGTCCGACGATGTAGAAACGCCCTTCTTCCACATGGTATGCGCAGGTGGACAGGGTAATCAGCTGTTCCCTGTACTGCGGAGTGATTCCCGTATCGAAACTGGACTCTGCTTTCACCCCGGCAACGTACTCATTAAAAGTCTCTTCATCGATAAAGCTTGCATACTGGTAGTATTTGAAGGCGGTGGAATCTTCCGGTCTGATTTCCGAGCGGCTGACGGCGAATATTTCGTAGTCTGCCGTATATGTGGTGTCTGTCGTTGGGTCGTAAACTTCAAACGTGAAGACGGGGTGTTCCTGCCAGAATTCCTGATCTTCAAATTTGTCCAGACCGGCAAACATGTTCCCATACATCATGTGGTGACCGTAAATGAGCCAGTTCCAGGTGACGTTGAGCGTTTTGCCTTCGGCAGAGGATCCGTAGACCGCATCATCAGCTGCAACGACCCGCGGCATGACCACGCTGCCTGCATCCAGAAACGGTGTGCCCGACTCGGAATATTCCTTATTGAAATCTGAGTGCAGGTAGAACTCCGGATCCGATGGTGTCTGCATGACCGGGTAATCGATCTTCGTTCCCGGCACGGTGATCCAGCCGATCAGATCATTGTTCTGGGCATAGAGCTCTGACAGATTATGCGACCGGAGTGTATCGAAGTCCTTCTCTGTGTCCACTTTGTCCTTGACGTAAGTCAATAAATATCCGGCACAGCCACATATGACAATGGCGCAGATGATGACCAGGATCCAGCGGACCAGACCGAAGGATTTTTTGTTGCCTTTGGATCTTGCCATCTATACTGCCTGTCCTTTCGCAAAAGCTGCCTTGTTCAGATCGATGAACTTCGGCTTGACGTTCTTCTCGATGACCTCCATCCACTCATCCTGGGTGAACGGGAGTACCTTCGATGCTGCGCCCAGCAGGACCACGTTGACGGCCTTGCTGCTGCCCGCTTCCTCAGCGAGGGCGAGAGCGTCGAACTTCACGAGAGTCGATGCTGCCTTTGCAAGAGCGTCGTCAATGTCGGTCGGATAGTCCACCTGTCCCAGGACGACCGGCATCGGTACGATTTCCTGCTCGTTCACATACATGGCGCCGCCCTTCTTCAGGTACGGAAGCCAGCGGTATGCTTCGAGTTTCTCAAAAGCGATGATGATATCCGCTTCACCTTTCTCAATGAGCGGAGAAGCAACTGTCGTATCGCTGATTTTCACGTGTGTGACCACGTCACCGCCGCGTTGGCTCATGCCGTGCACTTCGGAGAGCTTGACGTCGTAGTCCTTCATCAGTGCCAGGTTTCCCAGAAGGACGCTGGCCAGCAGAGTTCCCTGTCCGCCGACTCCTACGATGAGAATGTTCTTTTCCATCTTATTTGTCCTCCTTTCCTGCTCCGCCGCGTGCCGTGCTTTCAATAGCATCGAACGGACATACTCTCGTGCAAAGTCCGCAGCCGACGCAGCTTTCCTTGATGATATATGGTCTGCCGTCTTTCATCGCGATGGCCGGACATCCGACCTTCATGCACTGACGGCAATTTTTGCATTTATCTGTGATGACATTCGGAACACCTGGCTGCTTCACAATCATCGCGCAAGGTCTCTTGGTGATGATGACAGACAGCTCGTCGCGCTCTGTTTCTTCCTTGATGAGCTTCTCCAGCTCTTTGACTTCAAACGGATCGATTTCAAATACGTTTCTGACTCCGATGGCTCTGCAGAGAGTATAAATATCCAATGCAGGAGCAGGTTCTCCCTTGGCGTTCTTTCCGGAGGCCGGGTTCTGCTGGTGTCCGGTCATGCCCGTAATACGGTTGTCGAGAATGATGACCGTGCCCTTCGCCTCGTTGTAGACCATATTGACCAGTCCTGTGATGCCGGAGTGGATGAATGTGGAATCACCCAGTACCGCAACCAGGTTCTTGCTGTCGCCTGTGGCTTTCTCGAATCCGTGCTCCATACCGATGGAAGCACCCATGCACATCGTCGTATCGATGGCATTGGTCGGTGCCAGCGCTGCCAGTGTGTAGCAGCCGATGTCGCCCATGACCGTCGTCTTCAGCTTGCTGAGCACATAGAAGAGTCCCTTATGCGGACATCCCGCACAAAGAAGCGGCGGTCTTCCCGGTGCGTCTGTGCTGTCTGTTTCTCCTTCCGGCGGTTCGATGCCGAAGGCCTTACGTATCATGTTAGCGCTGTACTCTCCCTGGATCGTGAACAGTTCCTTGCCGCCATGCACCGGAATGCCTGCTGCGCGGATCTGCTCCTCAAGGAACGGATTTCCCTCTTCGATGACATAGAGCTTGTTGACTTTTTTCGCAAAAGCAGCAATGTCCTGAAGCGGCAGTGGGTTGACCAGTCCGAGTTTGAAAACGCTCGCTTCCGGCAGCGCTTCCTTCACATACTGGTAGCAGATGCCGCTGGTCACGATTCCAATCTCCGAATCGTTCATCTCTTCCTTGTTGAGTGGATATCCTTCCACTGCTGCGGTGATGTCATCCGACCCGAGCGGAACTCCGACGACGATGTCGTGGGCGTCTTCTACAATCTGTGCCAGACGCTGTTCCTGCTTCACGTGATTGACGCGGGCCATGGCCGGCATCGCCACGTACTTGCGGAAGTTCTTCTCATATGGAATCACATCGTGCTCTACGCGTTCGTCCTCCTCGACGATTCCCCTGGAATGGGAGATTCTTGTGTTGGAACGCATCAGCACCACTGTGTCGTATTTCTCACTCATGTCGAATGCAAGCTTCATGTAGTCTTTGCACTCGGTCGGATCAGCCGGTTCCAGTACAGGAACGCCTGCGCCTCTTCCGTGATATCTTGAATCCTGCTCGTTCTGGCTGGAGTGGCATCCGTTGTCATCTGCCACCAGCACGACCAGTCCACCAGTTACGCCGTTGTATGCCGCCGTAAAGAACGGATCTGCAGCCACGTTCAGCCCTACATGCTTCATGCAGGAAAGCGCCCGTGCTCCGCCTATGGATGCTCCCACTGCAACTTCAACGCCGACCTTCTCATTCGGCGCCCACTCCACATGCACCTCGTCGCCGCACTTGGCCAGCGTTTCTGTGACCTCCGTGCTTGGGGTGCCCGGATAAGAGCTTACCACCTTGACGCCGGCTTCCCATGCGCCTCTGGCAAACGCCTCATTACCTAACATAATTCGTTTCATTATCTAAACCCTCCTGGTTATATATGCTTAGTCCCTGTGCGGGAGTATTGTCACGATTTCTTCGGATTCGATCGCATCCTTGATCAGCTGCTCGCAGTCCATCTTCGCTTCGCTCTCGAGAATCTTCTCGAGCTTCGGTTTCGTGCTCGGATGCTTCGGCAGGAATACGGTGCAACAGTCCTCATATGGCTCAATGGACTTCTCGTAAGTTCCGATCTCCTGCGCCAGATCCATGATGTCCACCTTATCCATGCCGATAAGCGGCCGCATGACCGGCATCTGCACACTGGCGTCCGTGACGACCAGTGCTTCTGCTGTCTGGCTTGCGACCTGACCGAGATTCTCACCGGTGATCAGCATGTTGCAGCCGTTGTCTTTGGCCAGTTCCTGAGCAATTCTCATCATGAACCGTCTGACCAGAATCGTCGTCTCTTCTTCCGGACAGTTGGTCACAATCTGTTCCTGGATCGGAAGCAGATTGATCACATGCATCCGGAACCTTCCGCAGTATGTCGCAACCAGCGATGCCAGTTCTTCTACTTTCTCTCTTGCGCGCTGGCTTGTATACGGATAAGAATGGAAGTGTACGGCTTCAATCAGCATGCCTCTCTTCGCCATCATCCAGGTTGCGACCGGGGAGTCGATCCCTCCGCTGAGGAGCGTCATGCCTTTGCCGTTCGTGCCGAGCGGGAGTCCGCCGAATCCCGGAATTTTGTCCTGATAAACGTAGGATTTATCGTGTCTGACATCGACAAAAAGTCTCACGTCAGGATCATGCACATCAACACGGAGGACCTTGCATCCCTTGAGCACGGAAGCGCCGATTTTTCTCGCAATGTCCGGTGATTTGACCGGGAAGTTCTTGTCCGCACGCTTGGCCTCGACTTTGAAAGTCTTGACTCCGCGCTCTTCGATGGCCTCCATCATGTATGCGACCGCTGTGCGTCCGATGTCCTCCATTGTGCTCTCACACTCCATGGCCGGACTGATGGACGCTACGCCGAATACTTTACCAATCTCGCGGATAATCTCATCCTTTCGCATCTTTGCTGCCGCCTCATCCGCAATGCCTTCCGGAAACTTCTCCGCGCGCACGTAAATCAGTCCTTCGTGGCGATAAGCCTTCACACCGTCAAACTTCTTGAGCAGCTTCTTGATGCGCTCCAAAAGCATGCGCTCGAAGTACGGCTTATTCATGCCCTTCAGCGCCACTTCACCGCACCGCACGATGAAGATGTATTCGTCTTGTCCTGTTTTTTTGATTTCGTCTGTCATGTATCTGTCCTTTTCTAAGTTGCTGCGTAATTACCGGAAGCTGCCGAGTCTCCGGAAGCGTCCAACCGCACGGGCGACAGCTTCCACCACTGTATCCACTTCCTCCGGACTGTTCAGCCGTCCCAGACTGAAGCGAATCGCGCCTTCGATGTCCTTGCTTGAAAGTCCCATGGCCTCCAGCACGTGACTCTGCCCTTTTTTGTTAGACGAGCATGCGGATCCAGTGGATACGCAGATGCCTTCCTGCTCCAACGTATGAAGGATCACTTCCCCTCGGGTCCCCCTGAAGTTGATGTTCAGCACGCTCGGACAGCACTGCCCAGGAACCGTTCCTGCTTCCAGCGGACTGTTGATTTCTATGTTATCGATTTTACTGCAAAGGCCATCCAGCAGATTCTGTCTCATCTCGGCGATGTCTGCCATTGTGAGGTAAGCACCAGTTGCACCAGCTTTCCCGTCCGCCGCTGCGATCTGTGCAGCGCAGCCAAGTCCGATGATGGCTGGAACATTCTCTGTGCCGGAACGTCTGCCCGACTCCTGCCCGCCGCCCACAATAAAGGCCGGTATGTTTGTTGCCTTGATTGCAGCACCGCTGCCTTTGCCGGAGGCTGTTTTTCCTTTTTTTATGAGAAGCGCGCCGCTGCCTTTTGGCCCATGGATCTTATGACCGCTTACTGCAATCAGATCCGCATCAGTTGGAAGCGGCATCTTGCCGAAACTCTGTACGGCATCGCAGTGGAACAATCCCGGCGCACCATTCTGTTCCATGATTTCTTTGACCAATCCCACCGGCATCACCGTGCCGACTTCGTTGTTGACATGCATCATACTGACGAGAATCGTTTGTTCATTGACCGCTGCCCGAAGCTGCTCGATCAGCGGCAGACAGTTATGATCGACACCAATCCTGATGACCTCGAAGCCATCTGATTCCAGTCTCTTCATGCACTCCAAAACCGCCGGGTGCTCAACCGCTGTCGTCACGATGCGGTTGCCCAGTCTGCGCAGTGCCCGTGCCGCACCGAAGATCGCCATATTGTCGGCTTCTGTGCCACCTGACGTGAACACCACATCCCAGTTCCCCGCGCCTGCACCAGATGCACCTGCACCCGCTGTAAATCCTGCAGCTTCAAGGACCTGACGGCGCGCCATCTTGACGGCTTTCTCCGCGTCAACGCCCATCTGATAGAGCGAAGACGGATTGCCGTAATCCTCCTTCATGGCCTGGACCATGGCCTCGGTCACTTCATCATATTGTCTTGTCGTTGCACTGTTGTCTAAATAAATCATGCTTCCTTGTCCGGCACTTTCGTGCCTTTGGGGCTCATGTTAAAAGTTGACAGAAGGTGTTCCTTCTGCCAACTTCTGTGTTCTCAGTATTACTGTCCGCAGCCGTTAAGCCGCATCCGCAGCTGTCAGGCCGCCGCGCTGCATCGTCTTACTTCGCGTAATCGATTGCGCGTGTCTCGCGGACAACGTTGACCTTGATCTGGCCCGGGTACTCCAGCTCGGACTCGATCTTCTTGGAAATGTCGCGGGCCAGCAGTGCGATGGAATCGTCGCCCACTTCATCCGGCTTCGCGATGATTCTGATTTCACGTCCGGCCTGGATTGCGTAGGAATTCTCAACGCCCTGCGTTGTATTCGCAATTTCCTCAAGCTTCTGCAGACGCTTGATGTAGGACTCGAGTGTCTCACGTCTTGCGCCAGGCCTTGCTGCGGAAAGTGCGTCCGCTGCAGCGATCAGAACAGCCTCTACAGACTTCGGTTCATAATCGCCGTGGTGGGCTGCCATACCGTTGATGACCGCCTCGGATTCTTTGTACTTACGCAGTACTTCGATGCCGATGTCGACATGGGTACCTTCGCGCTCATGGTCAAGGGCCTTGCCGATATCATGCAGCAGTCCTGCACGCTTTGCCAGGGTGATATCAAGCCCCAGCTCTCCTGCCATCAGACCTGCCAGATGCGCAACTTCGACGGAGTGCTTCAGCACATTCTGTCCGTATGAAGTTCTGTATCTGAGTCTTCCCAGAAGCTTCACCAGTTCCGGATGCAGGTTGTGGATGCCAACATCGAAAGTCGCCTGTTCCCCGGCTTCCTTGATGATGGTGTTGACCTCACGTTCTGACTTATTGACCATTTCTTCGATTCTGGCCGGGTGAATACGTCCGTCTACGATCAGTTTCTCGAGTGCAAGTCTTGCAATCTCTCTTCTGACCGGATCGAATCCCGACAGGATAACCGCTTCCGGTGTGTCATCAATGATGAGGTCGATGCCAGTTGCGTTCTCAATTGCCCTGATGTTACGTCCTTCACGGCCGATGATGCGGCCCTTCATTTCGTCATTCGGCAACGGAACAACTGATACGGTTGATTCTGCCACGTGGTCGGCGGCACATCTCTGGATTGCCCCGGTGATGATTTCCTTCGCCTTCTTGTCAGCCTCGTCCTTGGCTTTGCTTTCGATCTCTTTGTAGAGTACCGCTGCATCGCTACGGGCTTCCTGTTCCACTTTCTGCAGAATTATTTCTCTTGCTTCCTCGACTGTGTATCCTGAGATTTTCTCCAGCTCTTCAAGCTGTCTCTTCAGAATCCTGTCTTGTTCTGCAAGTCTGTTTTCGATTTTTCTTTCTTTGTTTGTAATGCTTTCTTCTTTTTTCTCTATGTTCTCCAGCTTGCGGTCGATGGAGTCTTCTTTCTGATTTAATCTCCGCTCTGCCTTTGAAATCTCGTTCCTTCTCTCTCTAATCTCCTTATCTGCGCTGTTTCTCTGTCTCTGCGCTTCCTCTTTCGCTTCCAGTACGATTTCTTTCTTAATGCTCTCTGCATTCTTTTCCGCGTCCAGAAGCATGTTTTTCGCCTTTGTTTCGGCGTTTCCGATAGTCTTCTCGCCAATGGATTTACGTAATATATATCCAACCAGCAGCCCAATCAAAAGAGCTACCAGGCAAACTACTACAGGTATGATTATATTTGCCATATAGTATCATTTCCTCCTTCCAAATATTCTGTTTTCAAGATTCACTGCCGGATCCCTGCAAGGAGCCGACAGACTATATTTTTAACTGAACCAAAGTTCTAAGAAAAGTTAAAAGCATACACAGTTATTATATATGTAAAGGGCACTTTCGTCAATGAAAATTGACAAAAAATTACAGAAGCCAACGCCAATAAAAAAGAACGGGATGCCCCGTTCTTATCTGCGTTAGATCTGCTGCCGCCGTGCCGGGCGGTTCTCGCCACACTACCGGATGATCTTCGCTACGATATCCACGAAGTTCTTCTCGATGTACGTGCCTCTCTTCATCACGATTGGAATACCTTTGTTTGTAGAGATGCGAATATTGTCGTCCTCCTGGATGATGCCCACCAGCGGGCTCACGAAACTGCTTGTCACAGTTGCCAGATCCGGCATGAAACCTTCTCTCATGAGCTCAACATTGACTCTGTTCAGGACGACGCAAGTGTCTGTGAGACCTTTGCTCTGCAGGAAACGCTCCGTCATATCCGCATCGCGGCTTGCAGCAAATTCCGGTTCCGTCACGATGACCGCCTTGTCCGCAGGTTCCAGCGACACCTCAAGCATCTCCCCGATGCCTGCCGGGCAGTCGATGATGATGTAATCAAAGACTTCCCTGAGCTTCGCGCAGAGTATCGCCATATGCAAAGGCGTGATATCCCGTTCATCCAGTCTCGGTGCTGCGGCCATGAAGTAGAGTGAGCTGAAACCATCCACACGGATGATCGCCTTGCTGATCCTGCAGATGCCGGACAGCACGTCCATGATGTTATAGACAACTCTGTTTTCCATGCCAAGATAGAGGTCCATATTTCTCAGACCCATATCCATGTCGATGAGCAGCACGTTGTAACCTCTCTGGGCCAGCGTTGCTCCCATATTCACCGAAAACATTGTTTTTCCAGTTCCCCCTTTACCGGAGGCGACCAGTAGAACTTTACCCATTACAATACTCCGCAAAAAAAAGATTTACACTTTATTGTGCATTGATTTTTTGCTGGAGTCAAGTGTTAATTATCTGACTATGGTCAGGTGATATAGCCAAGTCCCTTCATACTAACGTAATCCCCGTCCCCGATGATGATGTGGTCGATCACCGGAATGCCGAGCAGTTTGCCGACCTCCACCAGCCTGCGTGTCGAGTCGATGTCATCCTGAGAGGGGCTGGGATCCCCGCTCGGATGGTTATGTATAAAGGCGACTGAGCCGGCGCTTCTCCTGACGGCCGGACTGAACACCTCCCGCGGATGGCTTACCGAAGAGTTGATGTCACCCACTGACACCTCGTGCTCTTCCAGAATCTCTCCCCTCGAATTGATCAGCAAACACTTAAAGTGTTCTTTTTTCTCATACCGCAGCCGTTCCAAAAACAGCTGTGCGATGTCCTCCGGGCATTTGATCCGAACCCGCTCCTCCGGCGGCAGGCACATGAGCCGTTTGCCCAATTCCAGCGCTGCCATCAGCATGCAAGTCTTCGCGTCACCCATTCCGGAGACCCGCTTCAACTCCTCCGGACTGCACTCGGCCAGATACCTTAAACCCCGTTTGTCCATAGCCAGCAGTTCGCCGGCCAGATCTACCACGGACTTTTTCCTTGTGCCTGTACCGAGAATGACTGCCAGCACTTCCACCGTTGACAGGCTCTCTGCCCCTTCCCGCAAAAGCTTTTCCCGCGGTTTCTCTCCTTCCGGCAACCTGCTGATCTTCATCTCCACTCCCCCCTTTTCACGATGCTTCTGTCATCTTCACTGTGCTTCTATCTTCTTCCAGCGGCATCACACATATATACCATTATTTAACATCTAGACCATAAGATGGCAATCACATCGCACCCTATTTGTAACAATCGGGAGAAAAATGGTAATAAAAAGGGAGATCCATGAACCTCCCTATCATTGCATATTTATTTGTCCTGTCTACTTGCTCAGTCTATCTATCCTGCATGCTGATGGACTCGATGGCAACCGGACCTCCGCGGACAACTTCGATGTTCTTGAACCGCTCATTAATGGCGCGCAGAATGGAATCATTCTTTGCCTCAGTACGGGTCGCCTCTATGAGGACGCTTTTCTTGTCCATGTCCTTGACCTGGAAGCGGAATGCCTCTCCCATCTGGAAGATCTCCGCACGGTCTTTCTCGCTAACGTTGAGAATCTTGATGAACATGACCTCCTTGCTGCGGATCGCTCTGTCTGTGTAATCGATGACTTTGATGACCTCGACCATGCGGTTGAGCTGCTTCTTGATCTGTTCGTGGGTATTGTCATCCGCGTCCACGCAAACTGTCATGCGGGAAATGTTCGTGTCCTCTGTTTCACCAACAGTCAGAGAATGTATGTTGTAGGCTTTGCCTGAGAAGGATCCGGAAATCCTTGCGAGTACGCCGACTCTATTCTCCACGTAGAGGGAGATCCAACGTCTTCTCATGCCGCCGTTTGCTGTATTACCGCTCATATCGTACCTCCTCCCCTACATCTCCGTGATCAGATCCGTGATCGCACCGTTTGGTTCGATCATCGGCATGACCAGATCTTTATCTTCGATAATAAATTCGATCAGGGTCGGACCCTTCTTGTTCTGACGGGCTTCCTCCAATGCCGGTTCGATCTCATCGGCGTCGAAGACACGCAGGCCTTTCGCGCCATAGGCCTCAGCCAGGGCAACGAAGTCCGGAACGTACGGAGGACAAGTCTTGTCGCGTCCGTGGCACTCTTTGCAGAGGTTTCTGCGCTTTCTCAGGCAGGTACCCGCATAGACGCCGCCTGCAAACAGTTCCTGCCACTGACGGACCATGCCCAGGTAGCCGTTGTTCAGAACGCAGATGGTAATCGGCAGTTCGTTGACAACTGCAGTGGCCAGTTCCTGGGAGTTCATCTGGAATCCGCCGTCGCCAGCAACGGTGACGACTTCCATATCAGGGTTGCCCAAAGCCGCACCAATAGCAGATGGCAGGCCGTATCCCATGGTTCCTAAGCCCCCGGAAGTGATCAGCTGTCTCTTGCCGTACACTTCAAAGAACTGGGACGTCCACATCTGGTGCTGTCCTACGTCGGTCGTGACGATCGGTTCCTTGAAGACTTTGTTGATGCCGTCGATGATCTGCTTCGCACGAAGTTTTTCACCGCTCAGGCAGTCTGGCATATCATCGCCGAATTCCTGGGTGAGAGGTTTCTCCGCACGCCACTTTTCCAGGCGCTTGATCCAGGCCTCACGTCTGCAGCTGCCGCTTTCCTCCAGCTGTTTCAGCAAAGCACGGATGGCTTTGCCTGCGTCACCTACGATCGGAACGTCTACATTGACGTTCTTGGAAATCGATGCGGTATCAATGTCGATATGTATGATTTGAGCCGACGGAGCGAAGGTGCCCAGTCTGCCTGTGATTCTGTCATTGAATCTGGTGCCGATGGAAATGAGCATATCGCAGTGGTTAACTGCATTGTTCGCTGCCCAGTTTCCATGCATGCCCACGTTGCCGTAGTACAGTTCGTGGTTGGTCGGGATGCTCCCGCGCCCCATGACTGTTGTAACAGCAGGAATCTGCGAAGCTTCTACCAGCTTCGTCATGTCGCTCTGCGCACGGGATATTTTGACCCCGCCGCCCAGAATGAACAGCGGCTTCTTCGCCTTCTGAATCATGCCTGCAGCCCGCTTGATCTGGCCTGCGTGAACTGTCGTCGGAGGCTTGTATCCGCGCAGATTGACTTTGTCCGGGTAGACGTCGCTTCCTAACGCTTCCATAACATCCTTCGGCAGATCCAAAAGCACCGGTCCCGGTCTGCCCGTGGAAGCGATATAAAATGCTTCTTTGATCATCTTGTTCAGCTCTGCCCGATTGTGGACCATCGCGGAGTACTTGCATATATTCTTCGTCACACCAACAATGTCGACCTCCTGGAAGCTGTCGTTTCCAATGAGCTCAAATGGTACCTGACCGGTCAGGCACACCAGAGGTACGCTGTCCAGATTTGCGTCTGCAATACCGGTGACCAGATTGGTCGCCCCCGGACCGCTGGTGGCGATACATACGCCCACCTTTCCGGTGGATCTCGCATACCCTTCTGCTGCGTGCACCAGAGCCAGTTCCTGGCGAGGCAGGATCAGTTCTACATCATCCTGCTTGTAGAGCTCGTCAAAAATGCCTACTACTGTTGCGCCGGGATATGCGAATACTTTTTCAACGCCCTCCGCCTGGAGGGCTCTGATGAGAAGTTCATTTCCCGAAATCTTAGCCATGTCTTATTCCTCTTCCTGACGTTTGAATGCTTTGTATTTATCCAGTGCGTCTTCGCTTGCTTCCTTGAAGAGCTTCTCCGCGTTGTCCGGGAAGGTGATCTTCAAGGCAGCGTATCTGTTCTCACCGTCGAGGAATTCCTCGTACGGGATGGTTGCTTCCTTAGAGTCTACGTGCATCTTCGGTCCGTCCTTGATGTCCGGATTGTATCTGTACAGCGGCCAGTAACCTGATTGTACGGCACGCTTTACTTCTTCCTGTACATTATGCATACCTGCCTTGATGCCGTGTACGGTACAAGGTGTGTAAGCGACGATGACGGATGGTCCCTTGTGCTCTTCGGCTTCCTTGATTGCCTTGAGCAGCTGGTTGAAGTCATACCCCATTGCGACGGTGGCCACGTAGACGTTTCCGTAAGTCTTCAGAATCTGCGCCAGATCCTTCTTCCTGCTCTTCTTGCCGGAAGCCTGGAATTCTGCAACTGCGCCTAGCGGCGTTGCCTTTGAACTCTGACCGCCTGTATTGGAATATACTTCATTATCTATGACAAAGACATTGATGTCCTCTCCGGTTGCGATAACGTGATCCAGTCCGCCGAAGCCGATGTCGTATGCCCAACCATCTCCGCCGTACATCCAGAAACTCTTCTTGGCCAGCATATCCTTACGCTCAAGAATTTCTTCGGTCAGTTCGATGAATTCTTCTTCCATTGCATTGGCCTGCTTGACGTCGCCCCTGACGACCTCTTCCATCTCATCGATCAGCAGGTCGGTGGCGTTTCTGTTAGCCTCCAGATCATCGTAGGTGTCGATCCATTCGAATCCTACAGAATTGTCGCCGGCCATTTCCAGATATTTGGTTACCAATTCTTTCTGACGTTCTCTCTGCTGCTTGACGGACAGATACATACCGAGTGCCAGCTCTGCGTTGTTCTCGAACAGGGAGTTCGTCCATGCGACGCCATGTCCCCTCTTGTTCAGGCAGTACGGAATACCTGGCATACCGGAGCCCCAAGCCTGTGAGCATCCTGTGCCATTTGCCCAGTAAACTCTGTCACCGAAGAGCTGTGTGAGCAGCTTCGCGTACGGTGTCTCGCCGCAGCCTGCGCATGCAGCGGAGAACTCGCACAGTGGCTGTCTGAACTGGCTTCCTCTGATGGAATACGGTGCGAACAGGTCGCCCTTGTCTGACAGGTTCAGAGCGTAGTTCCAGTTGACCAGATCCTGCTCAGTCGGATGTGCCGGAACCATTCTGATGGCCGGTTCCTTCGCAGGACATACCGGTACGCAGGAGCCGCAGCCTGTGCAGTCGTGGGTTGAGATCTGCAGGCTGTACTGGTACTTCGTGCCGCCCTTTGACTTGTATCCTCTGAGCGGAGCCATGTCGAAGCCTTCCGGTGCCTTTGCAGCTTCCTCTTCATCCAGCAGGAACGGTCTGATAACCGCATGCGGACATACGAAGGAGCATCTGTTGCACTGGTTGCACTTGTCCGGATCCCATACCGGAACATGCACTGCCAGACCTCTCTTCTCGTATGCTGTCAGGCCCATGTCGATGTGACCATCCTTGTAGTGTTCCAGGATGCTGACAGGGAGATCGTCTCCCACCTGTCTGTCGATCGGCAGAACGAGGTTGTCGATGACCCAAGGATTTCCTGTCGGCTGTGCCGGCTCATCCTGGCAGTTCGCCCATTCAGCAGGGACTTCTACTTTCTTGTATCCTTCCACACCCGCTTCGATGCCGCGGATGTTCATTTTTACAACTGCGTTGCCTTTGGCTCTGTACTTCTTTCTGACCGCGTTCTCCATTTCCATGATGGCCTGCGCTTTCGGAATGACTTCTCTGATGGAGAAGAAGGCCGCCTGAAGAATGGAGTTCTTGTGGTTGCCGAGGCCGATTTCTTCTGCGATCTTCGTAGCGTTGATCACATAGAAGTCGATATTTCTCTCCGCCAGCAGTCTCTTGACCTTCGGTGAGAGGTTTTCACCAACCTCCTCCGGCTCCCACGGACACTCGAGCAAAAGCGTACCGCCCGGTTTGATTTCATCGACCACATTAAACTCGTTGATGTAGTGATGGTTGTGGCAGGCGACGAAGTCCGCCCACTTGACATAGTAGGAACTTCTGATCGGCGTCTTCGAGAAACGCAGGTGGGACTTGGTTGTTCCCAGCGTCTTCTTGGCGTCGTATTCGAAGTAAGCCTGGCCGTACATCTCGGTCGTACTGTTGATGATATCTACGGTGCTCTTGTTGGCGCCGACGGTTCCGTCACCTCCAAGACCCCAGAATTTACAGCTTACAAAATCATCGCCGACGATCTGGAACGGCTTTGTTTCCAGCGATTTGTGCGTTACGTCATCGATGATGCCGATGGTGAATCCTTCGACTGGTTCGTCCGCTGCCAGATTTTCATAGACAGCTGCGATCTGTGCTGGATCCGTATCCTTGGAGCTCAGGCCGTAACGTCCGCCGATGATCTTGATATCCTTCTTGGCAGGATCCTTCTTGGCTGCCTTGAGCATGGCGGTACAGACATCCTGATAAAGTGGCTCACCCAGGTCGCCCATGCTTTTGCATCTGTCGAGGACAGCGATTCTCTCACAAGTCTCAGGCAGAGCCTTGAACAGGTGTCTCTCAGAGAATGGTCTGTAGAGGTGGACCTGCACGAAACCGACTTTCTTGCCTTCTGCACAGAGGGTGTCAACGGTCTGCTCGATGGCGCCTGTGACGGAGCCCATGGCGATGATGACGTCTGTCGCTTCCGGATCGCCGTAGTAGTTAAACAGTCTGTAGTCTCTGCCTGTGATGGAGTTCATCTGAACAAAGTACTTTTCCACAATGTCAGGCAGATTGGTGTAATCTGAATTGTTGGATTCACGAACCTGGAAGTAGACGTCCGGGTTCTGTACCGTATTTCTCAGTGTCGGATGTTCCGGATTGAGGGCTCTGTCCTTGTGCGCTTTCACGTATTTCTTGTCCATAAGAGCGACGACTTCGTCCATATCCGGAATCTCGACCTTGTTGATTTCGTGGGATGTTCTGAACCCGTCAAAGAAGTGCATGAACGGAATGTTGGATTCCATAGCGGCCAGGTGTGCGACCGGCGTAAGGTCTACAACTTCCTGTACGCTGCCGGTGCAGTACTGTGCCCAGCCTGTCTCTCTGCAAGCCATGACGTCGGAGTGATCGCCGAAGATACTCATGGCGTGGGTTCCTACGGTTCTTGCTGCAACGTGCAGCACAGCAGGTTGTCTTTCACCTGCGATTCTGTATAGCACTGGAATCATTAGCATCAGGCCCTGGGACGATGTGTAACTCGTCGTCAGCGCGCCTGTCTGAATGGAGCCGTGTACTGCTCCGATTGCGCCGGCCTCTGACTGCATTTCTGTCAGGGTGACCGTCTGTCCGAACATGTTCTTTCTGCCCATCGCGGCCCACTTGTCAGTGAGTGTCGCCATCGGTGATGATGGAGTAATTGGATAAATCGCCGCGATTTCCGTAAACGGATAAGCCATGTAAGCTGCAGCTTCATTTCCGTCCATCGTCATAAAAGTTCTTTCTGATTCTGCCATGATTTCCTCTTCTTTCCTTGATTATATTTGATTGATCTAAAATACAATTTAAGTGCAACCTAATAATTGATTATACAACCAAAGGCATGCCCTACACAAGGCATGCCCGCGGTTTTTTGTTATGGATTCTATGAAAAAATGCATCTGTTTTGTTCTGAATCTACAGATAACAACCAGATGGCGGCCTTATCTCTTGTTGGACCGTTTCCAGATCCCCTGCTTTTCAGCCGCTTTGATGAGTTCTTCACGGAACTGCGGGTGCGCGATGCTGATCATGAGTTCCGCCCTCTCCCACGTGTTCCTGCCGGCCAGGTTGACTTTGCCCTGATCGGTGACGATGAAGTGGGACATGGAACGCGGCGTCGTTACGATCTCGCCGGCAGAGAAGTACGGCTTGATGTTGCTGTGGAGATTGCCGTCTTTGTCTTTGTAGGCGCTGTTCATGCACAGGAAGGCCTTGCCGCCCGGTGACTTGTAGGCACCTTCGACGAAGTCGACCTGTCCACCCGTACCGGAAATCTGTCTTGTGCCGACGCTTTCTGAGCACACCTGTCCATACAGGTCTGCGCTGACGCATCCGTTGATGGCGATGACATTGCTCAGCTGTCCGATAACATTCGGATCGTTGACGTGGCTGACCATGTCGCCGCAGCACTCCGGATTGTCATTCAACCAGTCGTACAGACTCTGGCTTCCGGCGCAGATGCCGAATACACTTCTGCCCTGGTATACTTCCTTATATTTATTTGTCAGTTTCCCTTGCTCATACAGGTTGAAGAATGCATCAGTGATCAGCTCGCTGTGGCATCCCAGATCCTGAATGTCCGACTTCGCCAGGTGCTCGCCCAGAATGTTCGGCATTCCGCCGACGCCCAGCTGCAGCACAGCTCTCTCGGGAATCTCCGGTGCGATGAAATCCGCAATGGCTACTTCCTCCGGGCTTGGCGGCGGTGATTTGATTTCCACCATCGGGTGATGCTCTCCTTCGACAATGATGTCTACCTCACTGATGTGGATTCTATTGGCGTCGATGCCCTGTGCCAGTCGTTCGCTGATATTGCGGACTCGCGGCAGCCGTTCGTTGACTTCCAGTATGACGATATCCGCCGCATCCAGAACCGGCTTCGCCGTCGCAACCGCAAAGTGCAGGTTGAAGTATCCTTCGTCGTCCATCGGCGAGACGCACATCATGGCGACGTTGACTTTGCAGTAGCCCAGCTGATAGAAACTACTCTGGTTCCGATACATCATCGGCGTATGGCTGATCAGCCCCTGGTTCCAGTATTTTCTCTCGATGCCGGCTGTGTACCAGCTGTGGTAGGTGAAGCTCTCTCGCTCCGGATCCTGTTCCACGATCTGCAGCGGCTCGAACATGAAATATCCTCTGCAGTTGACGTCCTTCAATTCACCTTTGCGCTTCGCCAGTGCGGCGTCCAAAAGCACC
This sequence comes from Bacillota bacterium, assembly GCA_017431785.1. Lineage (GTDB taxonomy): Bacteria > Bacillota > Clostridia > Peptostreptococcales > Anaerovoracaceae > Lentihominibacter. Next base: position 45,538 of record JAFRKJ010000044.1, read on the forward strand.
GGCTGACCCTGTGAAATCGTGTAGTCGATCCAGTCTCCGTCCTTAACGACCTGTACGGCCTCTTCCGGTGTTTTCAGTTTGCTTTTGTACTCGTCGTAAATGCTCATGCTATTATCCCTTCTCTATTAATAACGCGCAAACTTTACCACAGTTCCGCATTAAAAGTCAACTGCTCCCGTGCAACTCATGCCTGTTTTTCCGTAAAAATCAATGATTTGTAAAAAACATAACAAAATTTGTTTTGAATATACAATAAAATTAAAAACTATTTGTTCGTAAAAACATAAAATCAATATTTCCTCTTGCATTTGGCTGATGTTCCTATATAATTGTAGATGCACGCATACGTGCACGGCGCGAACACCTCGCGCCGTCATCCAAAACACATAGAAAGGACTGAATAACATGCGCTTAAACGGTTCAGAGCTAGTTATGGAAGTGCTGCTCGAGCACGGTGTGGATACCGTCTTCGGTTATCCCGGTGGTGCAGCGCTCAACATCTATGACGCACTCTACAAGTATTCAGACAAAATCAATCACGTTATGACAGCCCACGAACAGGGCGCTTCCCATGCGGCCGACGGGTTTGCCAGAGCAACCGGCAAGACCGGCGTCGTCATCGCAACAAGCGGTCCTGGTGCGACCAATCTGACAACAGGCATTGCAACTGCCTTTATGGACAGTATCCCGATGGTGGCGATCACAGCTAATGTTCCCGATAATCTCATCGGACGTGACGCCTTCCAGGAAGTTGCCATCTCCAACATTACGATTCCGATCACGAAGCACACATACCTCGTCAGGAACATCAACAATCTGGAGTCGGCCCTCCGCAACGCATTCAGAATCGCCAACAGCGGACGCAAAGGCCCCGTACTCGTGGATATCACCAAGGACGTCACGGCAGCGACAATCAACTACAAGCCGGGCAAACCAATGGAAATCAACCCTACCCCTTCCTTTACAGAAGCGCAAGTGCAGCATGTCGCTGATATGATCAACGTAGCAGAACGTCCGGTCATCTACTGCGGCGGCGGTGTTGCATCCTGTAACGCAGCGGAGGAACTGAACGAGCTTATGGCGAAGGCAGACATTCCGGCGGCACACACGCTGATGTCAGCAGGCTGTGTCGGATATGACAATCCTCGCTCTTTGGGCATGGGCGGAATGCACGGAACCATCGCGGCGAACAAGGCCATGGATAGAGCTGATCTTCTGATTGCACTCGGCGCTCGTTTCAGCGACAGAGTCGCCCTGGCTCCGGAGAGATTCGGCAAGCGCGCCAAGAAGATCCACGTGGACATCGATGCCAGCGAAATCAACAAGAATGTCATCGTCGACTGCGGTGTCACGGCAGATGTCAAAGAATTCCTGACCGCCCTCCTTCCAAAAATCAAAGACAAGGACCGCAGTGAATGGGTCAGCCTGGCCATGGGATGGAAAGCCAAGACCGGCGACGTGAAGAGCGCTGCTGCTGATCTCCACCCAAGTGAGATCATCGGCATCGTTGGCGATATGACAGATAAAGATACCGTTTATGTAACGGACGTTGGACAGCACCAGATGTGGGCGGCCCAGTACCTGAAGCACCAGAAGACCAAGCGTTTCATCACAAGCGGCGGACTTGGCACTATGGGATTCGGTTACGGCGCAGCCATCGGTGCCAGTTTCGGGCTTCCTGACTGCAGGATCATACACTTTACAGGAGACGGATCCTTCCACATGAATCTCAACGAAGCATGCACCGCAGTTAGCCAGAAGCTGCCGATCATCACAATCATCATGAACAACCAGGTTCTCGGCATGGTCTACCAGTGGCAGGATGTCTTCTACAACGGCAGACACTCAGCGACAGACCCCGGACGCACCACCAACTTCCCTGCCCTCGCAGAGGCCTTCGGCGCACGGGGATTCCACGCAGAGACTCCGGACGAATTCGCTGCTGCCTTTGCAGAAGCATTGAAAGAGACAGATCGTCCGGTATGGATCGACTGCCACATCGCCAAGGACGAATTCGTTCTTCCGATGATCCCGGCAGGCGGAACCGTCGAGGACATGATCATAGGATAAGGAGGATACAATGGACAACAACGAAAGAACCGGCGTATTCAGCATGCTGGTAACAAATGAGGCTGGTGTCGCGGCAAGACTGACCGCGCTTTACGCCCGCCGCGGTTACAACATCGATTCATTTACTGCCTCACCGACCAACGACCCGAAACTGACCAGAATCACTCTGGTGCTCACGGGCGACGACCGCAAATTCAACCAGATTTTCACACAGACTGCCAAGCAGGAATTTGTCAAATCGATTTCACTCATGGAAGATGCGGATCTGTACAGAGAGCTTCTTCTTCTGAAGATCAAAGCATCGAAGAAGGAACGTTCCGAAATCAAAGAAATCGTCGACATCTACCGCGGACGCATCGTCGACCTGTCAAACAGGAGCCTGATTGTTGAGGTCACGGGAGAATCCGCGAAGATCGACGGCTTCATGAACATGATGGCGAGCTATAAACTGGTAGACGTCTGCCGTACCGGCATCACCGGACTCAAGCGCGGCGACAGAGGCCTGGACGAAGAGTAAAGAATGGGAACACATCACCCTGAAAGGAGATAAAAAAAATGATCAAAAAGTATTACGACATGGATTGTAACTTAGGAATGCTGGACGGCAAGACCATCGCTATCATCGGCTTTGGTTCACAGGGTCACGCCCACGCAATGAACCTGAATGAAAGCGGCTGCAACGTAGTAGTTGGCCTCCGTCCTGGTTCATCTCATACTGCAAAGGCAGAAGCTGCCGGTCTGAAAGTACTGGACATCGAGGAAGCTGCTGAGGCAGGCGACATCGTTATGATGCTCGTTCCGGACGAGTTGGCAGCACAGGTTTACAGAGAGCAGGTTGCTCCGCACATGAAGGAAGGCGATGTACTTTGCTTCGCTCATGGATTCAACATCCACTTCAACCAGGTCATCCCTGCTGACTATCTGGACGTTATCATGATCGCGCCGAAGGGCCCTGGCCACACAGTTAGAAGCCAGTACCTGGAAGGCAGAGGCGTTCCGTCCCTGATCGCTGTTTATCAGGATGCATCCGGAAAAGCTAAGGACTATGCTCTGGCATATGCTTCCGGAATCGGCGCAGGCCGCGCAGGCATTCTCGAAACTACATTCAAAGAAGAAACAGAAACTGACCTCTTCGGTGAGCAGTGCGTACTCTGCGGCGGCGTAACCGAACTGATGAAGGCAGGATTTGATACACTGGTAGAAGCCGGCTATGCTCCTGAGATGGCGTACTTTGAGTGCATCCACGAGATGAAGCTGATCGTAGACCTGATCAACGAAGGCGGTTTCGACAAGATGAGATACTCCATCTCCAACACTGCAGAATACGGTGACTACAGAACAGGTAAGCGTCTGATCACCGAGGACACTCGCGCAGAGATGCGTCAGGTTCTCTCCGAAATTCAGGACGGTTCCTTTGCTTCCGAATTCATCCAGGAATTCAACGCCGGCGGAAAGGCTCGCTTCCTGGCAACTCGTAAGAAGGAAGCTTCCCACCTGCTCTGCTCAGTAGGCGCAGAACTGCGTAAGATGATGAGCTGGCTGCAGAAATAACAGCAGCTGCGAAGCAAGAAAAGGAAAAGGAAATGAGAAGTGATAATGTAAAGAAAGGCGCAGAACGCGCTCCAAACAGGAGTCTGTTCTACGCAATGGGATACACAAAGGAAGAACTGGAGCGCCCACTGATCGGCGTTGTCAGCGCAAAGAGCGAAATCGTTCCGGGTCACATCCATCTGGATAAGGTCGCAGAAGCTGTAAAAGCCGGCATCCGCATGGCGGGCGGCACTCCAATCGAAGTCCCGGCCATCGGCGTATGCGACGGCATCGCCATGGGTCATCTGGGAATGAAGTATTCCCTGGCCAGCCGTGAACTGATTGCAGACAGCGTAGAGACCATGACCATCGCGCATGGATTTGACGGTCTGGTACTCATCCCGAACTGTGACAAAATCGTTCCGGGAATGATCATGGCAGCCGTTCGTATGAACATCCCTGCTGTTGTTTGTTCCGGCGGCCCGATGATGAGCGGTCTGGTAGGCGGCGAAGAGACGTCCCTCTCCAAGATGTTCGAAGCAGTCGGCGCATATAAGGCCGGCATGATCGACGAAGCAGGCTTGCTTGAGTACGAAGAAAATGTCTGCCCTGGCTGCGGCTCCTGCTCCGGCATGTACACAGCCAACAGCATCAACTGTCTGGCCGAAGCAGTCGGTATCGCTCTTCCTGGAAACGGCACCATCCCTGCAGTCCACTCAGGACGTATGCTTTTGGCGAAGCATGCAGGCATGGCCATCATGAACCTGGTCGAAAAAGACATCAAGGCGCGCGACATCATCAATGAAAAGTCACTGCGTAACGCTCTCGCATGCGATATGGCCCTGGGATGCTCGTCAAACACAGTGCTGCATCTCCTGGCAATCGCAAATGAAGCAGAAGTTGATTTTGACCTTCATCTGTTCAACGAATACAGCGGCAAGGTTCCGAACCTCTGTCATCTGGCACCTGCCGGCCCGACCCACATGCACGACCTGAACAACGCAGGCGGACTTCCGGCGGTTCTGGCAGAGCTGGATAAGATCGGCGTAATTGATACCTCCCTGATTACAGCGACCGGTAAAACCGTTGCTGAGAATATCGCAGGTGCGCATATTAAGGATGAAAACTGCATCCGTCCTGTTTCCAATCCATATAGCGAAACAGGCGGCATCGCGATCATGTGGGGCAACATCGCCCAGGACGGCTGCGTAGTAAAGCGCAGCGCTGTCGATCCATCCATGCTGAAGCACTCCGGACCTGCCCGCGTCTTCGACAGTGAAGATGATGCGATTGCAGCGATCTATGCAGGCAAAATCGTCGACGGCGACGTCGTCATCATCCGCTACGAAGGGCCAAAGGGCGGTCCAGGTATGAGAGAGATGCTCAATCCGACCAGCGCCCTCGCAGGCATGAAGCTGGACAAGACCGTCGCACTCATCACAGACGGACGTTTCAGCGGCGCATCCCGTGGCGCATCCATCGGACACGTTTGTCCGGAAGCGGCTATGGGAGGCAACATTGGTCTCCTCCGTGAAGGAGACATCATCGACATTGATATTCCGGGCGCTTCCATCAACGCCCGCGTGACCGATGAAGAATTCGAAGCACGCCGCGCAGATTACGAAGCCCCTGCCCCAACTGTTACCAGCGGATGGCTCGTACGCTATGCCCGCTATGTACAACCGGCAGCACAGGGCGCCGTGATGAAGTAAGTCTGACAAACAACCAAGAAATAAAAAATCAGAGATCCACGTGGCTGGATCTCTGATTTTTTTCAAGGATGTAAAGGTTAATACCCTTTCTTTTCCCTTTTGTTTCATGCGGTAATCTGAGTGTTTAACTTTTGATTTGCAGAATCAGTTAGTTGTTAATGAGGCAAATTATTTTTATTAAGTGTGGTGGATAGGAGGATAACCGCATGAGTAAAATGTATATCCCCTCTCGGGTTTGTCTTGGTTAGTCGTTACTAACCTTTCTGATGCCATTATAAGTTAGTCTATGCTAACTGTCAATAGTTATTTTCATTTTTTTCACAGTTTTTGTAAGAAATCAGGATCAAATACAAAAACTAAAACAGTGCGGCCATGACAGCCGCACTGCTTGATTTGCAAAGGACTATTATACTAATTTGACTTAGATCATTGCATCTACTGCATCCAGAACCTTGTCAACCTTAGCCATTTCTTCTACCAGCTGCTCTTCAGTGATGATGAGCGGTGGAGTTACTACGAACATGTTCTCATGTGAATATGTCCAGAATCCGTCAGCCTTCAGCATGCCGATGATCTTAGGCATAATGCCTTCTGGGTCCTTGCCGAATGGTACCAGCGGTTCTCTGGTTTCCTTATCCTTAACGAGCTCGATTGCTGAGAACAGACCGATGTGTCTAACCTGTCCTACGCAAGGGTGCTTGTCTACATAACCGTCGAGGATCTCAGCCAGCTTAGCGCTTACAGGCTTCATCTTGTTCTCGATGTCGAGATCCTGGTATTCCTTGATTGTAGCTACTGCAGCTGCGCAGCCCATTGGATGAGCTGAGTAAGTCAGTCCGCAACCCATTACTGTGTTGTCGAAGTGCTTAGCAATCTTAGGGGATACAACAGCTCCGCCGAGAGGAACATAACCGCAAGTTACGCCCTTAGCGAATGTGATCATGTCTGGCTGATATTCGAAGTTCATGTAAGCGAATGCCTTACCAGTTCTGAACCATCCAGCCATAACTTCGTCTGCAACCATGAGGATTTCATACTTGTCGCAGAGAGCTCTTACGCCCTGATACCACTTCTTAGGAGCGATCAGAACGCCGTTTGAACCTACTACTGATTCGAGCCAGATTGCTGCGATCTGTTCAGGTCCCTCATACAGGATCTGGTTTTCCAGCAGCTCGAGGTAGAAATCAGCTACATCGTCATCGTTCTCGAACTTGCAAGCCTTAGGTGCTCTGTAAGCATAAGGTCCATCATACTTAACGAATCCAGGGCCGCCCGGCTCGTTGAAGAAGTGTCTTGGCTCACCAGTCAGCATGCCAGCGCCTGCGGATGAACCGTGGTAGCATCTGTACTGTGAGAAGATCTTCCACTTGCCAGTGTACTGACGAGCGATCTTGATAGCGTTTTCGTTAGCTTCTGCACCAGCGTTGGTGAAGAATACTTTTGATCCTTCTGGGAATCCTGAGATTTTAACTACTGCTTCAGCAGCGTCTGCTCTGCAGTCCATTGCGAATGCAGGTCCCATGAACGGAATCTTCTGAGCCTGTTCAACGATAGCATCTACGATAGCCTTGTTGCCATGTCCCAGGTTTGAGTTAACCAGCTGTGATGACATGTCTGCATACTTCTTGCCATCTTCATCCCAGAAGTAGATTCCTTCTGCCTTGGTAACAACGATAGGGTTCAGAGCGCCCTGTGCTGACCATGAATGCAGATTGTACTTTAAATCTTTATCTTTAATTGCTGACATTTTAATATCTCCTTTTTGTTCCTTTTGTAAAGCCTGTTGAGGCGGACAGCCTTCCGGCCGTCCGTCTCACAGTTTATTTCATCTTCGTGTATGTTGCTTTTGTACTAGTGATTAAGCATCAACCTTAGCGATTACATCAGCGTCGATGAAGTCTTCAACCTTAGCTGGCTTCCAGTTAGGAATCTGTCTTGAAACGTAAGTGTAGTTGAGCAGGTCAGCGAATGTAGCGTTGTGGGATACACTGTTGCCGCCCCAAGTTCCGCAGCCCAGAGTCATGGATACTGGGAATCCGCAGTTCCAGCCACCTGAGTTAGTCAGGCACTGAGGCTGGTTAACAACGCACTTAGTTACAGGAGCTGCTGCTGCGAGCTTAGCAACGTCTGCGTCATCGTTAGTGTGGATACCGCAGCTGTGGCCCTTGCCCTGGTAGTCGAGGATTGTGTTCAGTCTGTCGATAGCATCGTCCAGGTCCTTTACGATCTGTACGCCGGATACTGGTGACAGTTTCTCGCCGCCGAATGGGTGCTCGAGGCTTGCGCCTTCTTCCATAGCCATGATGCATCTAGTTCCTGCAGGTACAGGGATACCAGCGATCTTGCCGATTGTTTCGCAGTTCTGAGCTACGATTGCTCTGTTCAGAACGTGGTCATTAGGAGTGTTCGGCCACATAGTAACCTTCAGCTTTTCTCTCTCTTCTTCATTGCACATGTAAGCGCCGTGAGCCTTCATCTTCTCTACGAACTCGTCGAAGCAGGATTCGTAAACGAGGATGTTGTTCTCAGTTGAGCATGAAGTAGCGTTATCATAAGCCTTTGAAGTGCAGATCATTTCTGCTACATCGTCCAGGTCAGTCTTACCAGTTACGATTGATACGCAGTTACCAACACCAACGCCGATAGCTGGAGTACCGGATGAGTAAGCTGATTCTACGAGTGCTTCGCCGCCTGTTGCCAGGATGAAGTCGCACTGTGCCATCAGTTCCTGTGAAGTGGAGATCTTAACATATTCAGGAGCACATGTCTGAACCAGATCTTCTGGATATCCGAGCTTCTTCAGGACTGCTCTGATTTTGTCAACGATTTCAACGTTGAGCTTCTTGCACTTAGGGTGTGGTGCGAGGATGATAGCGTTTCTAGTCTTCAGAGCCATGTTTGACTTAACGATAGGAGTTGCCTCACCGTTCGTTACAGGCATGATACCAGCGATAACGCCCATTGGCTTTGCATAAGCCTGCATTCCAGTTTCAGGATTGTCTTCTACGAGACCTACGGACTTCTTGTCCTTCATCTGGAGATATGAACCCCAAACCTTACCGATGATCTTGCCTTCCTTGTCAGCAGGGATGCCCATTCCGGATTCCTCTACCAGCTTCTCAGCAAATTCCTTGATGTTTTCAGGCTTAGTCAGTTCATAAGTTACTGCTGCTGTCATCAGGTCACAATCTTCCTGAGTGAAGTTCTCAGCGATCTTCTGAGCTGCTCTTGCTTTAGCAACCAGTCCTTCTACATACTCATGAATGTTCAGTTCTTCTGCCATTTTTAATTTCCTCCTTATTTAATATTATAAAAATGGATTTGGGTTAACGTATTTGTTCCAGTCTTCGGGGAAAGCCCCCCTTCCGACCCGCTTTCATATTAAGCAACGACTGTGCCAACTCTGTGAAGAATTCTTGTAAACTTCTTCATGCAAAGGCAACAAATCTCGCTTGGCCCTTGCAGCAACTGGGTTTCGCGGGTTTTCAAGGTCGTGGGATATTTTATCTTCGGCCGGCTGTCTAATCTGAAGTCCGCGCCACGTTCCCGCACTGCGCCTTCGGTTTTGATTCACTTTTGTATCACCCGCCTTGATGCTTTTTTCACAAATGCGGAAAGCGTTGGCACAGGCTAACTTGCGTATTTTCAAGCACAATACAGAAAGCGATTCGTTTATGTATCGCTGATACATAATTGAATCGCTTTGTTGTCTGTTGGGTTGGATTGTTTCTTTATTGTTTCTCCGTCGTCAATCCGTATTTGTTCAGTTTTCTCACGATGGTTGGCTGGCTCACCTTCAGCACACGTGCGATGGCTCTCGTCGATCCATAGTTATCGATGGCCTGGCTGAGGATTTCTTTCTCCGCTTTTTCGAGAGCAGCCGTCAGCGATAGTTCTTCGTAGACAGTAGGGTTCTCGTCGGCGGCCTCTTTGATGAAGATGAAGATGTCGTCCTCCGTGATGACGCTGTGTGACGTGGTAATGACAAGTCGCTCTATAATGTTCTGCAGCTCCCGGATATTGCCCGGCCAAGGGTATTTGAGCAGAATCGCCAGTGCATCGGCGCTGATTGTCTTCCTCTCGCCCAGTTCCCGGTTGCAGCGCACCAGATTTCTCTGGATCAGCGGCAGGATGTCATCTGGTCTTTCCCTAAGCGGCGGTACATTGATCGGCACAACGTTCAGTCTGTAATAGAGGTCCTCTCTGAACCGGCCTTCCTTAACCAGTTTCTCCAGATCCTTGTTCGTAGCCGAAATGATTCTGACATCGATCGGCACAGGTTTGGTTCCACCGACTGGTGTGATCTGTCTTTCCTGAATGACCTGCAGGAGCTTGACTTGCAGATTCAATGGCAGTTCGGAGATTTCGTCCAGGAATATGGTTCCGTCCTGAGCCGCTTCAAACAGGCCCTTCTTCCCGCCAGATCTTGATCCTGTGAATGCACCTGCCACATAGCCAAACAATTCTGACTCGATCAGATTCTCCGGGATCGCACCGCAATTTACCGTGACAAACGGTTTCTGCCAGCGATTGCCCTCTTCATGAAGTGTTCTGGCAATGAGGCCTTTGCCGACGCCGGATTCCCCTGTGATGAGTACTGTCGTATTGACGGAAGCCAGTCGTTTTGTCAATGCGATGACATTCTTCATGGCCTCACTTCTGGAGACGATTCTGACCGTTTCGCTTCCGGTTCCATTTGTTCCCTGTGTATCCTGTGTCTTGTCCTGCCCGAAGATGTCCTTCTCAGACAGCCCTCCCGGCGGCAGCAACCCAGGTCCGAACACGCCGGTATTTGTTGTCTTTGCATTCTTGCCGGCTGCATCGGAAATCTGCGTAATGTCTCTCGACGTGGTTACTACGAAAGCAATCTTTCTGGTATACCGGCCTTCACCTGCAGCGACCCAGCCGCCGCTGGTCATCGGGATGAAAATCGGCGTTCCCGTCGTGAGCAGTCTCCGACCGAACCGGTTCTCATGGATGATTGTAACTTCTCTCTTCTCATCCAGCACCCGCCTCGTAACAGACGGCGTGAATATACCGGACTTCTCCAGGTCGTCGACGTTCCGTCCGACGATCTCATCAAACTCGATTCCGTATATATCCTCACATGCGTCGTTGCACCATTGACAAACACCATTTGCGTCATCGATGAACACCGCGTCCGTAATACCATCGAATATAGGCAAGAGCTGGTCAAGCGTCAACTCTGTTTTATTGAAGATCATCATATGCAATACTCCTGTAAACGCATCTATTCTAAGCAACATCAAGTTGCTGATACATTTCTGTATCATTATAGCACATTCGTTGTTTTTTACCTAAATAAAAACGACGATTATATTAGTCGCCGTTTTCTTCTGTGTTTACTTTTCTAAATTGCGTAGCTGAAGTCAGCTAGAAATACCGGAACACGCCTTTGACTTTTCCCAGGATTTTAACATCGTTGACGATGATCGGGCTCATGCAGGAATTCTCCGGCTGCAGCCTGATGTGGTCGGCTTCCTTATAGAAGGTTTTAACGGTTGCTTCGCTTTCGAAACCGTCGACCATTGCCACGACCATATCTCCATTGCGCGCTGTGCTGCACTGCTCCACGAGGATGTAGTCGCCATCCATGATGCCGGCTTCGATCATGCTCTCACCGTGAACTGTCAGCATAAATGTTGTGCCGTTCCCTACGAATCTGGCAGGAATCGGGAAAGAATCTTCAATGTTCTGTTCGGCCAGAATCGGTGTCCCTGCAGCGATTCTTCCGACGACAGGAACGTCTATGACATCTGCCCGCTCAACTTCTGCGGTGCCGCGAGGGGCGTCAGCTGCACCAGGAACGACGCCAAAACCTGCTTCAGAAGCAGAGCGAACTGCAGCAAGCTGATCAAAATCATCATCTACTACGAGGAGCGCACGTGGTCTGGCCGGGTCCTTTTTCAGATATCCTTCTCTCTCAAGACTGGCGATATCCTTATGCACTGTCGAGGTGGACTTGATGCCCAGGGCTGAACAGATTTCTCTGACTGTTGGCGGATAGCCTTTCTCCCGGATCTCGGCCTTCATATATTCAAGTATCTTCTTCTCACGTTCTTTCATAAACATGACCTCCGAATATTTGTTCCCCTTTTCGCGAACATAATATCACAAACAAACAAAAAATGCAAACATTTGTTTGCATTTTCATCCTTGTTTTTTATTTATACAAAAGCCTCGAGCCAGAACTGTTTCGTCTCTACTCTTGTTCCTGCTCCTGTTCTTGTCCTTCCTCCTGCTCTCCTTCCCCTACATAACGATATACATCGCTGTAGCTGCGGAAGTAGTTGTTGAACGGTTCGACGCTGATGCAGCGCTTGCCGCCAAAAGTATGCGCCCCCACGACCTGACCGTCGCCGTTGTAAATCTCAACATGGAACCATCCGGAGCCATTGCGTCCGTCACCCGGTCTGTAATAAAAGAGTACATCGCCCGGTTGAAGATCCTCTTCCTTAGGATTGCCGATTCCCTCCCAGACATCCGAATCGATCATCGCCTGTCTGATGACACTGGTGTGATTGTGATTCCAGCACCAGCGCTCCATCATATCGACCTGTCCGCCATGCCAGTAAGCCGCCGTCATGAACGCGATGCAGTCGTATACTTTGTTCCCGCCGTGGCAGACCGGGCACTGACCGCGGCCATACGTATAGGCATCATCCGCTGCGATTTTGCGCGCCCACTCAAGAGTGCCTCTGATCTGCGCCTGGGCCTCTGTCTCCGTGATTTCTATATTAACTTCTTTTGAAGCTGCTTCGTGAGTGTCTGTCTCTGCCGCCTCGACCTCGACCGTCGCTTCACCTGCTGCAATGGCTTCCACGTTTCCTTCCTCATCGACTTTGAGTACATCCTCGTCGCTGGAGCTATAGGTCAGATCTGTATCCGCCGACTGATTCACATTGATATCGTCAGCGATGTTGGCGGTGATTTTCGTCTTGCCTTCAATCTCCTGGTGCGCTTTGACGACTGAGAAATTCGTCTCACTGGAACCGTGGTAAGTTGCTTTCCCGGTCACCTTGACTGTTGCTTCACCGACTTCTTCGTTGTTCTCATATTCAACGGTGAAGTCTGCCCCTTCTTCCAGCACGAACGGTCCGTTCTGGAGCTTAACCTTCGGCTTGACTGGTTCACCGGTGTACTCAGCCGCCTCAGCATTGAGCGTCAGCTTGTAATTATCGATATTTGTGATGTACGCAAACCATGCCGGCAGCGCAATCACCGCCACCAGCAGCATAATTCCGATAATATACATGTTTTTGAAACTGAATCTCCGATATGGTTTGCTCACGCGCCATTTCTCCCATCTGTTTCGCGAATTGGTCTTTAGTATACTCCAAATCCTCCATTATTACAATTTATTAAGCTTGTCTTTTGTTAATAATGACCCAATTTTTTCTTACATTAATGTATGATGGCTTTGTATCGTAACGTGTGAGGAGACAAAATCATGAAAATCAAAAAAATCATTGCAATCGCGACAGCTGCTGCCTTTGCATTCACAGGCACCTGTTATGCTGATACAGGTGTGAACCTGGCGACAGAAGGCAGCGATGCGACAGAGGTCATCGAGGACATCTCCCTTTCCGGAGACAGAATCGAAGCCGACGAAACCGCATATTACACAGGAGATTTAAACGTTGATTTCAGCCTGAATGATGACGCCGGAATCAGCAGTGTAGCAATTGTGGTTAATGGCGAAACGCTGGCCGAGAAGAAATATGATACTTCGAACTGTATTGAGACAGCGGACGGCGAAGTCATTAACGCAGACAGCACTGTGGAAACGGAGGAAACCGAGACGGCTGAAGAGCCTGCAAGCGCATCGGAACCGATTACTTCTATTTCAGATTCATTAGTCATCGATTCCGAGGCGCTCCAATCAGCGGCTGAAGCAAAGGCAACCGAACCGGAAGCGGAAGCAGAAACAGTAGAACCGGAAGCTGAAACGGAAGCGACAGAGCCGGAAGCTGAAACGGAAGCAACAGAGCCGGAAACGGAAGTGGAAGCAGCAGACCCGAACGCTGAGAATGAAGCCGCAGTGACGGAAACCGAAACAGCGCCAGCAACGGATCCTGAAGCAACTGTGCCTGAAGCAGAAGTTGCAGAACCGGAAGTCGCAGCAGAAGCAACCGCGGCAGAGGGCGAATCTGAAGTTGCAGAACCGCAAGCCGAAGCAGAAGAACAGGAAACCGAAACTGTTAGCGGCGGAGAGGAATCCGAAAGCACTGAGGAGGCAATCTGCAATACCGTTGAAGCTGAAATGATCGTCACCGACGTAAACGGACAGACAGAGACAAAGAAGTTCGACATCAATACAGCTCCTGCCAAGACGGAAGCTGAAGAGCAGAAGGCTGAGAGCGAGATGAGCGCAATGGGTCTTTCAAATGTGCAGGTCGTCGATGCCAACACATACCGCGTGGAAGTCAATCTGACCCGCCAGGCTGTCACTTTCTATAAGCAACAGGCAAATGGCACATACAAGCCTCTCAAGGTGGTCGTCTGTTCATCGGGACGTTCCGGTGAAACTACACCGACAGGAACCTTCAAGATTGGCCCATACAAGAAAAAATGCGGCAGATCGAGATGGGCGCTCCTGAGTGGCGGAAGTTCTTATGCCCAGTATCTGGTCAGATTCCAGCACGGCATCTGTTTCCACTCTGTTCCTTACAAGAGCCGTGGAGACAACAGCAAAATGTACAGAAGCCAGTATAACAAGCTGGGCGGCGTAGCCTCCGCAGGTTGTGTCCGTCTGAGAGTCGTCGATGCCAAGTGGATCTATGACAACTGTCCTACCGGCACTGTCGTCAAGGTGTACAGAAGCTCCACAGCAAGCCCTCTGGGCAAGCCGACATATAAGAAGCTGGGCTCCGGAAGTTCCCTTTGCTGGGACCCGACAGATCCTGATACAGGCAATCCGGCCTATGGCGGAAACGGCAAACCGACAGGCATCTATATTGGCGGAACTGCTATCACCTATGAAAAAGCAGCCCCGGTCAAAACAGTATCATCAGATATTACACAGCACACCGTCAAGCTTTCGACTGCTAGATATGTTTACAACGGCGAAGTACGCACACCGGCTGTATCAATCTATGGTCTGACCAAGAACACGAACTTTACCGTCAAGTATCCGGAAGGCCGGAAGGAAGTCGGCAGATATGACATCACCGTCACAGGTAAAGAAACGTTCACTGGAACCAAGACAGTGACATTCAGAATCTATCCGATGAGCACTAAGATCACAAGCCTCAGCAAGGCTGGATCCAAGAAGTTCAAAGTGAAGTACAAGAAGATTACCAAGCAGATCACCGGCTATCAGATCAAATACAGTACAAGTTCAAAGTTCAGTAAGAACTGCAAAAGCACTACTGTAAAAGGATATAAGAATATCAACAAGACCATAAAGGTTCCAAAGAAAGGAACTTACTACGTCAAGGTAAGAGTCTACAAGATAACCGACAAAGGCTACAAGTATTACTCTTCATGGTCTGCAGTCAAGAAGATCAGAGTCAGATAACAACGATTGCAATTATAAAAGGAGCTGTCCATCGAATTCGATGCGGCAGCTCTTTTGTTTATCTTACCAGTAATTTTTTGATTCCCTCTTCCAGTCCGCTTAAGGATAGTTCGTACATCGGAAAGACTTCTCCGACATCATGGATGGTTTCTGACCCGTAGGTGTATTCCCAGGTCTTCTTCGGAATCGGATTGAGCCAGATCTGCTTCTTGAAGCGTTTCTTGAACTTCATGAACCACTCCATACCAGTCTCGCGATTGAAGAGCCCGATAATGGCATTGCCGCCTTTGCGATAGAGCTCTGACGGCGCCATGGCTGCGTCACCGACGAAAATGACTTTGTATTCAGCATCGAGTTTATTGAATACCCAGGTGGTCTCTACAGAATCACGCAGCTTGCAGTGCGGCGTGGTATAAAGCTGGTCGTAAATCGCATTGTGGAAATAGTAGATCTTCAGATCCTTGAAGTGATTAGACCTGCTGACAGCCTGGAACAATCGGTTGCACAAACGGCTGTACGGCAGCATGGACCCTTCCGAATCAATCAGCAGCAGAACCTTGACCGTATTCTTTCGCGGTTTCTCGTATGCCAATGTCAGCATTCCGCCATTGT
Organism: Bacillota bacterium; assembly: GCA_017431785.1. Classification (GTDB taxonomy): domain Bacteria; phylum Bacillota; class Clostridia; order Peptostreptococcales; family Anaerovoracaceae; genus Lentihominibacter. The sequence continues at coordinate 61,003 of JAFRKJ010000044.1, forward strand.
CACACGTTTCGTCGATGGTCTTGTCGATATCCAGTTCCTTTTCCATTGTATCGACGCGGGATGAATACTGGCGCAGTTTCCGGAAAGCCATCTGGAACTGACGGATATCTAGAATCGTATCTTCGCGAAAATCCTTGAAGTTCCGCTCACCGGCAACCTGCAAAGCTGTCTTGTGGCGGCTTTTGCCCCCTACCCTGATGCCGCTCGGATGGTATCCGCCGCGACCCATAGGAGATGTTCCGCCAGTACCGATCCAGTAGTTGCCGCCGTCGTGCTTTTCCTTCTGCTCTTTGATTCTCTCTTCAAACATCTTGAGCAGTTCTTCCAGTTCCTTCGCAAATAGTTTCTTGTTGCCGTGGTCTTCCAGATCCCTTTCCAGTTCACTTTCGTTGAGCCAACGCCAAAACTCCTCGGGCAGATCCTCCGGTGTTTCTATTCCCTGAAAATATTCTGCGAAAATCTGGTCGAACTTGTCATAGTCTGATTCAGTTTTTACCAGAATGCTCCTGCACAGTTGATAGAATCCCATGAGGGATGAATGGGCAAGACCCTTGTCCAAAGCCTCTACCAGTGTCATCCACTCATTGATGGATACTTTCAATCCGCGCAGACGAAGCAAATAAAAGAATTCTAAAAACATATTACCTCTGTATCGGCCGATTCTTACCAGTTCCTCAGGCTGTATCCTTTCTCCCTGATTTCTTCAAACACATCGATATCCTGATTCTTCTTCAGAAGTACGCCAAGGAACGGCATGTCTTCATAGAGATCTGCAACGCTGACACCGCTGATCATCAGAGCCTGGATCCAGTCCAGCAGTTCCGATGTGGACGGTCTCTTCTGCAGGTCTTTCATGTCGCGGATCTTGTAGAATGCATCCAGTGCGTTTTCTACCAGTTTTTTATCAATGTCGCCATAGTGTACGTGGATGATTTCTTCCATCTTCTCCGCATCCGGGAACTCGATGTAGTGGAAGATACAGCGGCGCAGGAATGCGTCCGGCAGTTCCTTCTCCGCGTTGGAAGTGATGATGACGATCGGACGGTGCTTGGCCGTGACAGTTTCCTTCGTTTCGTTGATGTAGAATTCCATCTTGTCCAGTTCCCAAAGTAAGTCGTTCGGGAACTCAAGATCTGCTTTATCGATCTCGTCAATCAGGAGCACCACCTGCTGATCCGACGTAAATGCCTCACCCAGCTTACCCAGTTTGATGTACTGACCGATGTTTTTGACATCACCTTCGCCGAACTGCGAATCGTAAAGTCTTTGTACGGTATCGTAGACGTAGAGGCCATCCTGTGCCTTTGTCGTGGACTTGATGCTCCAGATAATCAGGGGCATATCCAGTGATTCCGCAATCGCTTCAGCCAGCATGGTCTTACCTGTGCCCGGCTCACCTTTGATCAATAACGGTTTCTTCAAGGCGATGGACACGTTGACGGCGTTCATCAGTTCGTCTGTTACTACGTAATTGTCGCTTCCTTTGAAGACATTCATATCTTTTGTCATCTTACTGCTCCTCTTGATTTTGCTCCGCTTCTTCCAGGACTCCATCCTGCTCATTTCTCTCCTGCAGGACTTCCTCCTTCGTTTCTTCCATTTCTTTCATTTCATTTTTGTTGAGGACTTTTCCTCTGTATTTGATTGTGGTCACCGGACCGCCGCGGTACGCCTTGACGCCGATCGTATCAATTCCACCGCTCACATACGCTTCATACGCTGCAAAAGCAGTCTCCCAGCTTTCATAACCCGCCTCTCCTCTGTGATCCGGCAAATCATAATGGTCTTTCAGATAGGAGGTCAGGTAACGCGTGTATTTCTCTGCACCGATGTAGTTTACGTGTTTGCTGTTGTAGTAATCCTTATCGAAGTCCAGCCCAAGTTCCTCATACATCTCAAGTGTATTGAAATCCAACACAGTATAGCCACGCTTCCGTACCTTATCGAAAGCTGTATTAAAAACCGGTTTCTGCCCTTTCAAGCAGCAGTACGGCGAAAGGACGAACAGCACCTGCACGTCACCGTCCTTCGTCAGCTCATCGCATTTGTCCAGCGTCGTATTGAGTGCATGCTCTGCAATGTCAGAGAGCGGCTCCCGTTTCTCTGATACTTTGCCCGGAAACTGATTCACCTGTTTGGTCGTATTGAAGCTCATGACGTAGCCTTTGGTCTGATTCTTCGTCGCCGTGATTTTGAAGTCGCCCGGTGACATATTGCCCTCAGCCAGTCTGCCGTGATACTTCAAAATCGGAATGTAATAGTCCAGACCGTTTTCACCGATATCGCCCAGCATTCCCTTGTTTCCATCCATTTCTGCAAAGGCAGTATCCAGGGCATCTTTCTTGATAGACGAATACTTCAGATTATCTGTCACCCTGCGGATGTGAGCGTCGGTAATCATGTCCCTGTTCTTCAGCAGCCACCGCATCTCGATGACGTACAGTTTCGGGCTCTGAGTCTTCTGCACCTCGTCGATTAGATCCGGCACGAAGAACATCGGCATACCCATGGTCGCAACGGTGAAGCAAGTCATCCCCTCTTCTTCATAGGCCAACGGATTGATGAAGTAGCGATTCGATGCACTGGTGCCCAGATACATCACATCAATCGTGTCCTTCGGTTCTGCATAAAAAGCTTTGAATGTCTGCCTGTTCGCATCGGCGTCGCCCATGCTGAATACCTTGTTCAGATAGCAGAATAAAAGCCCCGTGCAAAGGAGAAATATCACTATGCCGAGGATGATTTTCGTCGTTGGTTTTTTCGCAGTGTTGTGTTTTTCGTCCATACAGCGTTTATTATAACAAAAAAGAGCCGCATACGCGACTCTTATTGTTCCCATTATTAGCGCTTAATAGCACACATGACATGGTGTCAGGCCTCTTTTCTTGGCTTTGCTCAAAGTTGATTTGTAGATTGCATTTGCATTTCTTAAGCCCCAGCAGTAATAATCACAGTGATATCGTTTGCCGGTTCTCGTCGTATACACATATACTGGCGGCGGATTTTTAACGGTCACTTTACACTTTAATGTAACACCGTTTGATTTTACTGTAATCGTACACTTGCCCTTCTTTTTCGCCTTTATGACTCCTTTCGCCGAAACAGTCGCAATCCTTTTATTGGATGACTTGAATTTTGCCGTCCCGACTTTGCCGATGATCTTCAATTGTTTTGTTTTGCCCTTTACCAGAGATACGCTCTTGGGGCTCAAATACGGCTTTTTTACAGTCACTGTGCATTTGAGAGTAATGCCGTTTGATTTCACGCTGATGGTACAAGTGCCTGCTTTTTTGGCTGTTATTTTGCCCCCACTGCTTACTGTTGCGACCTTCGAATTGCTGGACTTGAAATACGCAGTGCCGACCTTGCCTGTGACTTTCAGTACTTTGCTTCCTTTGAGATAAATGGTAGCTTTGCTCATGTTCAGGCTTGGGTTTTTGACCGTGATCTTTACTGTTTTCTTCGCAAATCCGTTCTTTGCGGTAATCGTTGCCGTTCCTTTGGCTTTCGCTGTAATCTTACCCGCTGAAGTAACTGTTGCAACTTTCGTATTCGAGGAAGTGTATGTGGTCTTCCCATTTGGGTTATTCACTGTTGCCTTTAACTGAAGCGTCCCTGTACGATACAGTGTTGCAGCAGTCTTGTTCAAAGTGATGGAAGTGGCCACTATTGAATATGTCAGCTCGACACTCCCTGTATAATCTCCCATTCCGCAAATATATACCTTATATGTTCCGACACTCGTAGGGTCCTGTTCTGCTTCCTCATAAGATATATACCATTCGCCGTCCTGCTCATTATATTGTTCTACTTCTCTTTGCACGATTTCATAATCATGATCTACATAGTAGTCAACGCCTTCAATCAAATCATTGCAAACCACATCAGGAATATGTGGCTGTCCATCATAAAAAAACTTCGACTGGGACAGCGCAAAGGTGTAATCCTCTATATTATGCGACGGAACGATTTCCCCGCTTCCCGGCTCTTCACCAGTTCCGCCAGGTTCTCCGTTTGCTTCTCCACCTGGATTCTCGTTGAAATTTTCATCCTGGTTGTCTACGATTGTTCCTGATTCCGGCACACCTGCTTCTCCGGCAGAAGTGCCTGCATCCAACTCCTCTGATGAAGTTTGTCCGGTTTCCGTTGCTGCTGAAGTCGCTGCAGCAGACGTTGTTGCAGTTGTTTCCTGCTCAGAGCCCTCATTTTCAGCCGAGAAGGCAAAAGCCGGGACAAAAGCAAAGATCATAGAGATTGTCAAAACAATGCTTATTATTCTTTTCATGACATATATTCCTTAACAATACTCCCAGCAGTGTGCTGGGAGCTGAACCAAAAATGGTAAATCAATACATGATTATTTATCAATTTCTAACAAAGCCTCGATGAAACGATCCATCAGTTCGGCTTCGCCTGTCGTAACACGCAGACAGTCATTCATATCGCCAATACCGCGGTATGTCTTGATCAGAATCATCTTCTCCGCTTTCATTCTGGCGACAACTGTATTCGCATCTGTCTTAGGCTCAATGAAAATGAAGTTTCCTTCCTTGGCATTGACCTGATATCCATGCTTTCTAAGTTCCTCTACGAGATGCTTCTTGCCGTTGACCTGTTTCTCGATCAGGGATTCGAGCATGCCCGGTGTCTCCATGATGGCCATTGCGAACTTCATCGCAAAAGCATTGACGTTGTGCGGTGTGCACAGTTTCTGAATCATTGCGATTCCATCAGCCTGACCGACAACATAACCGAGTCTGCATCCCGCCAGAGAGAACAGTTTCGAGAATGTTCTCGTCAGGAAGACATGGTCATTTTCAAGTGCATACTTTATGAAAGAATTTGGATAGAAATAATAGTACGCCTCATCGATGAGAACGGTAGCCTCATTTTCTTTTGCAGCAGCGACGATTCTGTCCATGTCCTCGTAAGAATAGACATCACCCATCGGGTTGTTCGGGTTCAGAACCACAACGATATCGATGTCCGGCTTGATTTGCTCAATCAGCTTATCCACATTGAATGTGAGGTCATCCTCATAGGAAACGCCGATGTGCTGCCTTCCGTACATCTTTGAGTATACTTCATACATGGCATATGAAGGCGCAACGGAAAGGATCTTTCCGCCAGGTCTTGAATACGCTTCAATAATGTGTCTGATGCCTTCCGCAGAACCATTCGTAAGGCATATCTCTTCGAGCTTGGCGCCTATCTTCGCGCCGAGTTTCTCTGTGAACTCCTTTGTCTCCGGATACTGTGCAACAAACTGCGGCGTTACTTCATCAAGGACCTTTCTGATAAAATCTTCCGGCAGTCCTCCCGGATTCTCATTCAGGTCCATACGAAGATACTCTTCTCTGGAATTCTGGTCAAATATTCTGAACAGATCGCGGACGTTTGGGTTTAAATAATACATGTCTCTTTCCTATCTTTCCTTTGCTATCGCTTCTTCTAAAATTGCAGTAACTTTCCAAGAATCTTTTTCCGAGAAAAACTTTGTTTCTATGATATCCTGATTCAGCATGTCAACCAGATTGGCAAGCAGGAATCGGAATCCATTGCTGTCAAAGTTCATATTGAATACCTGGCTGGAGCCATCGGTCTTATCCATTTCGAAGTAATCGGCTTTCCACCAGTTATCGCCAATGCTGATCGTTCCCTTTGTTCCGATGATTTCGATCTGATTTCCTACTCTGATCTTGTTTCCGACATTGATCTTCGCTTTCCCTGTCGGATACTCGAAATACATCGTTGCGTATTCAATCGATTCGCCTTCATAGATCAGTCTGCTGTCCATGCTGAGGTAATCATGTCCAAGTATCTTCAACATAGGAACAACCGCCATACCTGCCAGTTCGTAGAACAGATACGGAATATCCAGATCCTTCTTTGAAACGGAACAATTGAAGTCGATGACATCTCCAATCAATCCCCCCTGGACCGCCCACATCATCTGGATAAAGGTCTGGGAGTATGGTGCCTTGATATTGTCCAGTAATATCCTATCATTTTCTTTGGCGATATTCCACAGTTCTTTCTGCTTGTTGGAATCCAATGAGAACGGGAAGTCACAAATGACATGCTTTCCTGCCTGAAGGGCGTCTTTGGCAAGTCTGTATCTGTCTTTTATATCCGCTCTTACGAAAATGACGTCTGAATCCTCGTATAACTCTTCCGGGGTTTCAGCGACTCCTGGCAGCTCATACTTTTTGCAGAATTCTTCCGCGATGTCTTTATCTTCAGAATAGACCTTCCCCATCTTAACTCCGGCGATCAGATTGGATTCTTTAACGATCTGATTGTCGCTCATCTTGTCTGTGATGACTCCAATCTTGTAGATCGTAAACACTTCCTCTCTGATCTGTGTGCTCGAAATGCCTTCTGTTCTGCTGATGTATTTCACAGTACAGTAGTTGTTTAGGTGGTCGAATTTACCACGCCAGTCGTCTCCGATTACAAAGGTGTCAATATCATATTTGATGATATCGCTGATCTTCTGCCCCAGATATTCCTCTGTAATAATCATATCTGCGAAACCGGTCTTCTTAACATTTTCGATTCTCGTCGCAAGGCTGTCCTTGACTGACAGTTTACCTCTGCCCACGTCATAACGGTCGCCGGTAACTCCGACGATCAGATAATCTCCTTCCGCCTTTGCCCTTTTCAGCATGTTGTAGTGACCCTCATGAAAGAGGTCGTATGTGCCGTATGTTATTATTTTCTTCATATTATCACTCCCCGGCAATTTGCAAATCTACTGTACCTGTTCTTTTGTGTTGTAATATAACTGTTCTAAATCTGAATCGATTTCAATGTTGTACTTTTTCTTCAGCATGATGACTTTGCGGTATCCATCGATCTGACTCATCAGCTCTGTATATGCTTTTTTATCATAGATACCTTTGAGCCTGTCATAATCTCTGCGGAACTGATCTTCCGCATTGATACCATCGAAGATGTCATTTGCCATCTTCCAGTTGTATTGGAACTCCTTGGCCTGATCTCTTTTGCTGAATGTGTACTGTCTGTTCTTCTCTATTTTACCCCAAAATGCGCCATTATTATAAATTTCTTTTTCACCTTCGTGATCTGCATAGGCCTCGTCGATGATCATTGACTGTTTTGCAATGAATGACCTGTCATTCTGGCTGATCGAATTCAAGTATCGGTCTGCATTCTTCGGCGCAACCACTTTCATTCCAAAGAGCTCCCGCTCCTGTTTTTCTCTCCAGAGCTTCGCATTATGCATGATTCTGGTGCTTTTGGAATAGATGTATATGATCTCTGTATCTTTTTTGATCTCCTGATCAAGATTGCTCTTGAAATTCTTCAAAGTGGCAATATCACCATCCCGATTCATCTTTATGAATCTTTTGTTCTGCTTTTTCTCTTTTTCATCAAGTTTCAACACACGGTAATGATACCCGTAATTAACCATCCAAAGCTTATCAAACAGAGCGGATTTCTTCATGCTGAAGGATTTTCCCTGAGGTCTTGCAATTCGTATGGTAATCGAAATACCCAGACTCCTCCTGCGGTCAATCGTTCTGAAATCGATTCCTGTCGACTCTGTGTTGATATAAAACATGTCAGGACTTCTCAGCTTCGGAGTGTTCAGCACACATTCCAGCGCTCTCCCCGGAGGAAGTTTTCTGCATGCTTCCATCAGTTTCTTTGCATTCTTTCCATCCACTATGATTTCCATGCTGTTGAAATCATGTGGCAACGGGTCTGCGTTATCACCAAGATAATGCAGGATCTCACCCCCAAGAAAGTATTCAACGCCATTTTCAGAGCAGATATCCACAAGCTCGGCAAGAAGCATGAACCAAGGATTCTCTCTGGGCTGGCTGTCGAAATCTGCCTGAACTTCTTCTGTTTTTTCAGCAGATTCTTCTGCCTCCTTCAGAAGTTTCAAGTACTCTTCATACGGAAGATCTCCATATTTCAATTGATAATCCAAGTCGAAATAATGTTCTTCCTCATTGGTCTTCTTCTGTATGAAAAGCTTGTGATCACTTTCCAGCTTTTCCCTGATGCATTTTGAAACATATGGATCTTCGGAATGCAAAAGCTGGAGATAAATCTCATATGCCTGCTTTACATCTCCGTTTTTCTGCATCATGACTGCATTGATGTATCTTGAGATATCCCTGTTGTCATCAGAAGAGTTGAAGTTCTTTCCCCCTGCTTTGAGTAATCCCTTCTCTTCCAGAATAAATCTGACGTTTTCCTTGCTCCATCCCAGGCCTTTGGCATATGCCTCACAAATTGCTTCGACCGTCCCCTCGTCTCCTGCGAACGTATTCTCTGCAAAGATCTTTGCAAATGGATCTTTTCTATCTATATGCGCTTCAATATACAGACCAATCACATCATGGTCTTTATCAAAGACCCCTTTCCATGCCTTTGTGATTTCTGCGGCATGATCTGCGCTATCGATTTTCTCTTTTATGAATGAGATCAACTCCGCTTTGTTACTGTTAATCCTTTTACCTATGTCCAGTATAAATAAACCATTACTGCTCTTCAGCAGCATCTCAGTGTACTCTTCTATCGCGCCCCTGACATCACCTGCATCATAATGTTCGTCGCCTTTGTACTTGTGGAAATCTCCATCATCGGGCCACTTGTTGAGGCACTCATCCAGCAAACATTTGAATTCCTCTGCGCTGCTCCCGCCATTCTTCCTCTGAAGCATCTCAAGCCTGTATTTATAGACCTCGATGTTATCTTCTCTTTCGGAGATCGAATCTAACAGTTCCTCAGCCTCACTTAATCTGTTGAACTCAAATAATGTCTGGACAGTCCTCAGGCCGTTCAGCATGTACTTAATATCCTCGAGGCAAGTTTCTAATGGCCTGCTGACTTCATTCTCACGGATTTGCATCAAGCGGAACGCTTTGGAAATACGTCCTTCCTGAATCATCACTCTCATGGAGACAGCCAAAAGTTTATCCCCGATATCTATGAAAACAGGATTCGCTTTTTTATAGTAATTATAGAAATCATCGCCTCCAATGAAGGATTTCTGGGTCTGCATCCGAATATAGTCCTTCACTAGATCGCGTAATTCTCCTAGGTCGCTGAGGCTCGCGGCTTCAACTAAATCGATGCCTTTTTCTTCAATTTGGCTGAACAGTTTCCGCTTGACAAAATTGCCTTCCATCAGCAACTGTTCTTTGTCGAGATCGTGTGTGAACTGAAGGTTGTTGAAGACTTCTTTTTTGCGGTTTACAAGATAGGTCCCAGTTTCTGTATTCTTCACTCTCGGCAAGATCAGGTCCGCAAATCTTCTGAACGGCTGATCTGGATCGAAGATATCTGTATGAACAAGCCTTTCGCCGTGAGGCGGAATATACATCCAATCAAGGCCGTAGAGCTGTGTGAGGTAATCACACATTCTTGTCGGCACAGGAACTACCATATCTTCAAACTTGAGGTACTTAGGCTCCCCGAACATTTCCTTTGGGAACACATGGGGTATGCCTCCCCATCTCAGAATATAGCAGTCTGAATTGTCCTCATCATATTTTTCAAGGCGCGTGACGACTTCCCTGATGACTTTCTCGCGTCCTTCCCTGTCCATCCTGTCCCGCAGCGGTTCATATTCTTCACATAAGACAGCCCGGTCGGAATACACGGCGAAATCATTGATCAGATCCGAGGCAAGCATGACATCCTTCCGGTACTGCTTTATCGCCTCATCATCGCAGATCATCGGATCAAGCACAAACAAATCGACCAGCTGTCCCATTGCAACAGCATTGTACAGCTGGAACTTGTGGATCTGTGTCGTTGCCTCATTCATATATCTTCCGAGGAGATTGTTGAATTCAATGTGGTCTTCCCAACATTCCAAGGCTCTCATATCCGGAATCTGTGTCTTCATCACCTCACGGAACCTGTTCCAGTTGTCCCGCGTCATATAAACATCTACGTCATCATCCCATGGAATGAATCCCTCATGACGCGCAGCGCCTATGACAGTTCCTCCTGAGACGTAATATGTTATATCATTGGCTCTGCAGATTTCGTCCAGCTCTTTTAGAAGCAAAAGCAGGCCTTCCTGTTCTCTTCTCATTCTTTAATCCTTTAAAATATGATCGGTAATATCCATAATAATGATAATCGTATTACCCGAAAAAAGCAAGTTTACCAAGCGCCGCAGCAGCTCTTAGAAGCCTCTGTAAATAAAGGCACTCACATCATATCCGGGACCATAAATGCCTAGGGACAAAACCGCCGCGAGCAGGAGCAGGAACAGCGCCCATCTCAATAGGAGCGGCTTTTCATCCAGCAATACGCGTACAGCACTGTTAGGATTGATTTCAGTATCTCCCACTGCTTTAGCCCTGCTTCGTTCCTCAATCAGACTGACGATAAACCATACGCCGCAGCACACAAACAGAATGGCGAAATCTATACCACTAAGGCCGAGAGACATAATCGTTTCGCTGAACGGAGTACCCGTGTTCGGTCTGAAAACAGAGCAGAACATACTGATTGCAACACTAAAAGACGCAGCCTTCGGGAACAGTCTGCCGAATACAACAATGAAAAAAGTTCGGATGATCTGAAAACCTCTCCACCACCATGCGCTGATGTTGATATGGAGTCTCTCAACTGCCGCTTTGAAGTAAGGATCCAGCAGCAGCGCCAGTACGATGATCGTACCATTGTAGAGACCGTACGCTACATATTTGAAATCGGCTCCGTGCCAAAGTCCAATCGTCAGGAATGTGCAGTACTGAGCAATGATTGCCGGAAACAGTTTGCCGACGCGGTCACCGAAGACTCTGCGCAGATTCTTTCCCATTTTGCCGAAGAATTTGGAGAGTGCCACAGGATAAAAAATGTAATCTCTGCACCAGAAACTCAGAGATATATGCCATCTGTTCCAGAAATCCGACAGAGAATTGGCGAAGTACGGACGCCTGAAGTTATCTGTCATCTCGATTCCCATACATTGTGCTACGCCTCTTGCGATATCGATTCCACCGCTGAAGTCAGCATAGATCTGGATCGTATAGAAGAGCATCGCTACGAAGACGGCTCCTCCCGTGTAGTCTGCATGGTTGTTGAATACCTCACTGCAGAGAATGGCGACCCTGTCTGCGATGATGAGCTTCTTGAAAAATCCCCACAGCATAAGCTGTGCTCCGTGAGCCAGATTTGTATAGGAGAATCTGTTCCCCTCATAGAGCTGATGCGCCAGCTGATCATGCCTGCTGATAGGCCCCTGAATAATCTGCGGGAAGAATGCAGTGAACAATGCGAATTTACCAATGTTCTTGTCTGCATCGATCTTATTTCTGTAGATATCGAATATATAAGCTGCTGACTGGAATGTATAAAAGGAGATACCCAGAGGGATGAGAAGCGCCCCGGTATCAAAAATCCCGGCCAGCTGCAGGTAATATCTGAAGTACTTGAGCACTGCCAGAATTCCGAAATCTATCACGAGAATCAACGCAACGATCAACCGTTTCTTCCTCTGATTGCGCCCTTTGAGTTCCTTTTTCTCAGAACGGGACAGTTCCCCATGCTCTGCAAGGTATGCTTTATGACTATCGTTGCAGCTCCCGATCCAGCGCCCGCCTGCATAAGTTACCGCAGTGGTAAACAGGACGAAGATGAACGTGTTCGGGCTGGACAGAAGATAGAACGCATAACTGGCGGCAAGCAAAACCACCCATCTGTATCTGATGGGAATGATGTAGTATGCTGTTACAGTCGCCAAAGCGAATAGCAGAAAACTGACCGATGTGAATGACATTTATTTAAACCATTTGTAAAACTTTTTCATGGACTGATTGCCGTTGATTTTGATTCTCCTGATCGCGTAACGACCCTGTTTCTTTGTCGCAAAAGCATTTTTTCCGTAGGTAAACGCCATTTTGACATGGGCGGCTCTTGCCGCTTTCACAGAGGTCTTCGTGTACGTACCATACGGATATGCCAGGAAGGTAAATCCGTATTTATCATGCATGGTCTTGAAATCTTTTTTCTGTGCTGCATAGGATGTCTTCTGCAGCGCAGCCTTTCCTTTGATCCGCCGATGCATATTGTAAGTGTGGCTTTGGAATTCAAATTTCGGGTATTTCTTGATCGTGCGATTGATCAGGTCCAATCCGGTACAATGGTAGCGCCCTGGAGCGATTGCCTTTTTGTTTGTGCGGGCGTGCGTCTTCTTCCCGATGATGAAGAATGTGGCTTTCATATTGTACTTTTTCAGCACTGGGAGCGCGTATTTGATGACGGAATAGCTGCCGTCATCAAATGTGATCAGAACACTCTTCTTCGGAAGTTTGATTTTGCCTGTATACCAATCGTAGAATTCCTGTGTGCTGATTGTTCTGTAATTGTGCTTGTGCAGCCACCGCATCTGTTTCCGGAACATGGATACGGAGATAAACAGGCTGCTGTTCTTACCTTTGATTCTCTTCTTTTCTTTGTCACTAATGACTCTGTGATACGTGATAATCGGTATTCTGGTGGCGTTTTTGCCTTTGTAGCTCTTCGATTTTACAGCTTTCGTCTGTATGATTACTGTGGTTTTCGCCTTTGTTGCCTTTGTTGCCGTTGTGCTCTTGTGCGTCGTCTGATCGACCGGTGTCACAGAGGTCTGTTCTGAAGTTTCCTCCGAAATCGCCTCCGTGTCAGACGATTCTTCAGAAGACGATACCTCCTGGGATGTGGTGTCCTGTTCGTTTCCGCCTTGTTCGCCGCCATCCTCTGTAATGGTATCTGTATTGTATTCTCTAGGATCGGTTGGGTCATACTCCCTTGCAAATGCAGTTCCCGGCATGATAAGGGTCATCGTCAGAATGATTGCGACAACAACTAGCCCAATTCTTTTTGTGTAAAACAATTTGCCGCTTCTCATCATTATTAGTTTGCTTCCTCCTTTTTTCCTTCGGTCATACCTGCTTTCATACTTGCTTTCTTTTTCCTGATGCTGATGAACAAGATGACTGCAAAGGCAACTGCCAACAGTGTCATAAGGACTGAGTAAAGAACTGCCGCTCCCATGAGTCCGTATCCTTGAACGAATTTCCCTGACATCAGAAACGCTATGGCTGAAACAGCAATATATCCGATTGTCAGCAGCTGCTGGCTGCGGATCACAGTTACTACAACAGCATAGAAGTTGACGAGGGCAAGCATTCCGCCGCCGATCATCAATATAGAGAGTTCAAGTCTGAACGCAGACAGATCTGTATGATAAAGCCATCCCAGTACAGGACAGCCTATTGTAACAGCAACGGCAATGGCGAGTGCTGTGAGACCCGCGATGACCAGATGCTGTCTCAGTACGATTTTATTGAATATCCTGTGTTCACCCTTGTCCCATGCCATGGACATATCCACCAGCACAGGATTGAACACGAAATTGGCCAGAAGCCCGATCACGAACACAGGCATATAGATGAAATTGTAGCACGCCTGCGCACTTTCGTTCATGTACACATCGATCGCGTACTTCGGTGCGTTCCCCAGATATATCAGAAGAAAGCTTCCGACAAAGAGCGGGAAGCATTCCACTATGATCCTCTTCTGGGCGGCTTTGATAAACTTGACTTTGATCTTGCAGAATGGTTTTGCCAACGGCAGGATAAAGATGAAGACGCCGATCGTGGACGTTGCCGCCCAGATTGCACACGAAATCAGCAAATCATGTGTAATGATCAACGCTACTATGCAACAGAGCATGCTCGCAATGATGCGGTAGCTGTTGGTCTTCGCAGCGATATCAAGTCTTCCCTGCTGCTGAAATCTGCCGAAGAACACATCACTGATGGATTCTGACAATTTCACAAAGCCGATCATCATGATGACGAGACATTTCGAAACAGAATAGCTCCTGAATACATATCCATAAATGGAGGCAATGACACACGCAATAATCATTGCCGTACAAGTCAGCAGTCTGGATGAAAAATAATCTGTAAATGAATTGATTTCATTGATATCACTGACCTGATACTTCCGCACGCCAAAATCTGCAATAAAAGACAACAGCCCCGATATTGCAAAGGCAATCGAGAACACCCCGGCATCGTCGAGACTATTGGTCCTTGTGATCACGATCAGAAGGATCGCCGACTGCATGGCGAAGATAATGCCATACAGAGCGTTCCAGATGTAACTCGAGCGCTCTACGTTTTTTGTATTCAGAAGAACTCGTCTGTAAAAATCCAGCATCTCTTATTTCATGATCCAGTAAACATCATCTCCGTCTGAAGGAACGGTCATTCCTCCATCCGATGCTTTTTCTCCATTTATTTCACAATGCCAGTTTCCTTCTGCACCATCAATCGACTTCACATTGCCGTTGACATCGATATCGATCTCCATGCCTTCCGCTTCGGCAAACAGCTGCAACGCATCTGCCGCAGTCTGGTCTTTAGACATCTCGATCATCGTATCGGCAACGTCTTCCTTATCTGTGCTTTCCGCGAAATCAATGGCCAGGAACACTGACATATCTGGCTGTTCCAGATACTCCTCATCCACTGTTTCTTCCGTAGCTTCTGCTTCCTCGCCTTCCGCGGCAGTTGTAGCAGCACTGTCATCATTTCCCGAACCGCATGCAGCAAACGCAAACAGCATGCATACACTCATTACTACCGCTATGATTGTCTTCTTTTTCACTTCTATCTCCTTTCAGTTTCCCCTATATTGCACAACTATAATATTATATCATAGATTTGAATCAAAAAGAGGCATATCGTCTATTGAAGTGGTAAAACAAAAGTAGACACTTCAAAAAGAGCGGTCTCACAAGCAGACATTCGAAAGAGTGTCTGCTTTTTTCTTTGGTAAAATGGAAATGGAGGTGGAAATATGGCCAGACCAAAAGGTGGAAAAAACAAAAGA
>JAFRKJ010000045.1 GCA_017431785.1 Bacillota bacterium
ATGTATTTCGCTAGAGGGTCAGAAGGTTTTTCACAGTGGGTATGATCCGGAAGAGAAAGAACTTCATGACATAGAAATTCTGATGCAGATAACAAAAGGGACGGTAAAAAGGGATAAATGAGTAGAAAATCAATCATACTGAGCCTTCTTATGGCTCTGATGCTAATCGCGCTTACAGCATGCGGTTCAGAAAAGGAAAAGCCACTTGAATCTGGCGACATAACAAGAGAAAACGTATCACAGGTATGCGAAATTCTAGATGAGGCGGGGCTTTCCAATGTGGACGTGTTTGAAAAATGGGTGAGGGATTCGTCATCCGGAGTGTCAGGAGACAATTCGGAGGAATCTGGCTTTACTGATGCCGATTGCCGTATGACAGTTATGCTTCTCGCAGGAGATCTGATTAAATATGACAGCGTTGAAGAGGATTATGATGGCACCTATCTGATGTTCGATGTGGATGCGATAGAGAATAACGACGAGTACAGCATGCTGAAAAATAAGAAACAGTTATTTACTACCATGTTTGGAGAAATGACGATTTCTGATAATGGCTTTGCCGAGACTCTATCGGAGAGTTGGAGTAAGCATGGAATAAATGTGGAGAGCGATAAATGCTGCATCATCAGCATCCTGTTCAATGCTTATAACGAGGACAACGCATTCGTTGGGCACACCGGTATTCTGATTGATTGCAGAGATATGGAATCTGTCGATAGCAATTATTTGTTCGTGGAGAAGATCGCTTTTGGCGATCCGTTCAAAATCACACTCGTAAAAGATGAGAATGATCTCATAGAGATGCTTTCCGACAGACCGGACTACAGATCAGAAGAGGGAAACCCTATGCCGGTGGTTTATAAAAACGGGGAGATAATAGGAGAACTGAAGCAATGAACTTGTACTACTGGCTAAGGGTAGATTAAACCAATGAGCAAAGGGCCGGGCAGGTATGATGGTACCAAGTCCGGCTCTTGTTTATTGGGGTTTTGAATGAAGCCAATAGGAATATTCAGTTAGACGTAACACCATGAGCATAGTACAATTGCATCAGACAATGAAAGGAAAGGTGAACCGAAATGATTACATACACAGAAGAAAAACAATTTACACAGGAGCAGGTTGTTGCTTTATTTCAAAAAGTCGGCTGGCACTCGGCAGAATATCCGACGAGACTGTACAAAGCACTGATGAATTCATCCACTGTGATCACAGCATGGGATGGCGACCGCTTAGCAGGGCTCGCCAGAGCGCTGGACGATACTGAACTCGTAGCATACCTGAAATACATTCTGGTCGATCCGGACTATCAGGGTCTGGGCATCGCCGGCACCTTAGTCGAGATGTTAAAGGAAAAATACAAGAATTACCTGTATATCGATGGCATGCCGGACGAAAGTAAAAACGCTCCGTTTTATGCAAAACATGGCTTCACGATTTTAGAAGATGGAGTAGCAATTGAAATCTGGAACCAGTCTGAGGAATTGAAGTATTAGAAAGAGAGATAGATAGTATGATATTCAGAACAGCGACAATAGAGGACATCAGAGACATTTCAGAACTCCGTAAAAAGCAAATCCAGGATGAGGGGCAAAAGCCGACAATCGATATTGATGAAGACTTGTACAGATACTTTGAGAAATACATGCGCAGCGGTGAGTTGATTGAATGGATCGCCGAAGACGAGGGGAAAATCATTGCCACGACCGCAATTGTATTTATGGATTTTCCGCCTTCCTTTACAAACAAGACCGGCCGGACAGGGTATGTCGCCAATGTTTATACGGCAGACGAGTATCGTGGCAGGGGTATTGCAGGCCAGTTGCTTGATAAAGTGGAAGAGGAAGCGAAAAAACGCGGCATCACCAAGCTGCTCTTGCATGCCTCGGAGCTTGGCAGGAAGGCGTATATCAAGAGCGGATACGAAGATGTCGATATTGAGATGGAAAAGATTATTTCAGAGTAGTAAGCATTTTGACATATAGAATCGATGAGCAAGATTGATATCAGCAAATACAAAGAAGAGGACATTACAAACATCTCAAAAGAAGAGACACCTATTGTCAAAGCATTGAACAGGAGACAGACAGCAGGTTTTATCAGCGGCTTTGTGTTATTTATTCTTTGCGGTGTAAATGCTTATTTCTACAATGAGATAGGGCGTGTACCTGCAACGATCATTGAGATAATACTGGCATTGGCTCTGATCTTTTGCATTGTATACAGCATAAGAGTAGCTGCACAGCTCAGCAAAATAAAGAGGTGGCAGGTGAATGAATTATATCGAAGAATACGAGAAAAGGGGGAACAAGACCAATGAGCAAAAAGAAGAAACGGAGCGTTCCTGTAACTCCACAGAAACAAGAAAAGAAGATGGTCATTGACATGAACGCCATGAATCTGAAGAAGGAGCACACTGTTCCAGGATTCAGGACAGGAAGACATATGACCACAAAAGACAGACCGAGGAAGAAGGACTGGAAAAGAGAATACGAGAGAGGCAGAGAGCCGGGCAGGTACAACAATGATACCAGCACCGGCTCTTATCATATCTGCGCCTAAAACAAACTCTCCAATATCTCCGCATTCCTCTCATCCGCCTTCTTGAACACATGGGCATAAACATTCGTAGTCGTGCTCACCTGTGCATGGCCAAGCCTCCTACTGACGGAAACTGGATCCACACCAGCATAGATCAAGGCGCTTGCAAACCGAATGTCTGAAAGCATGAGTGTTCGTGAGCCACCCCAACATATTTTTTAGAACCTTTAAAATTGTGGTTCAGACAGGACTCGAAGATTTCCCATCAATTTTGTATAATGTTGTGTATAATGATGACCGCAAGGAATTTAATGCGCAGAAAGGTGGATTTATGAACTTCTTTATCGTGGATTGTTTCGCAGAAGAAAAATATCAGGGTAATGAACTGTTGGTGCTAAAGGCGGATAGACAGATTTCTGATGAAGAACAGCAGAAAATCGCGCGCGAAATCAACTTTTCCGAGACGACTTTTATCCTCTCGGACAAACAGGAGAACGGCGGGTATGACGTCCGTATCTGGACGCCGAACGTTGGAGAGGTGCCTTTCGCAGGTCATCCAACGTTAGGTACAGCCCATGTGATCCGGAATTGTTATGAAGACGGCGGCAGTGAAACAGTAAAACTGAACCTGGAGGTTGGCCAGATTCCGGTAGCCGTGACAGAGGACGGCATGATAATGTCCCAGAATCCACCCGAATTCGGGAGCGTTGTGCAAAGGAAAGAAATCGCAGTAGTTTTTGGAATTGGTGAGGACAGTATTGACGAAAAATATCCGGTGCAGTGGGTCAGCACCGGGCTCGAAGCAGTGGTTATTCCGTTAAAGAGCCGTAAGGCACTGGCAGAAATCAAAATGAATCGGCCAGCCTTTGAGAGATACATTGAACGCCACCCGGAAAACTACTGCAATCATCTCTTCTTCGTGGATATGGGTGAGAACATGCTGGCCGCACGATGCATGATGGAGGATTTCATTGAGGATCCTGCAACAGGGAGTGCGAACGGTGATCTGGCAGGCTACCTGCTGGAGCATGATTATTTCAGATCTCAGGATGTTCAATATACCGTGATACAGGGCGAAGATATGGGGCGGAAGTCCGTTCTCCATATCCATGCTTCTCAAAATAACGGTGATTGGGTCATTGAAGTTGGCGGAAACTGTTATATCGTTGCGCAAGGAGAGTGGGAATAAAAATGAGAATACGTAAATCGACAGAACGAGATTTTGAACGCATGATGGAGATATATGCCTATGCGAGGGAACAGATGATCAAAACAGGAAATCCGAATCAATGGGGACCGACGGGCTGGCCTCCGGAAGACCTGATCCATCATGATATTGAAGAAGGCAATAGCTACGTCTGTGAGAATGATACTGGCGAAGTAATCGGCACATTTTATCTTATCTGTGGCAAAGACATCGAGCCTACCTATCGCAAGATAACGGACGGAGACTGGATGGATGAAAGCCCTTACGGCGTGGTGCACCGAATCGCAGCCGATGGATCTGAGGGGGTATCGGGGCATTCTGTATAAACTGGGCCTACGACCAATGCGGTCACCTGCGCATTGATACCCATGGGGACAATAAGGTAATGCAACGCCTGTTAACAAAACTTGGATTTGTCCACTGTGGGACGATCTATGTCGAAGAAGATGATTATCCGAGGCTGGCATTTGAAAAAACGACCATAAAGGAATCCTCTGTGCTACTATGAATATAGAAAGGCATTCTTGGGGAGGACGAACAGTGAAGAAACGAATTGAGGGAATTATCATAATCGCAGTCGCGGTGCTTGCCGGTATCGGAGCATTTGTTTTCATAGGATTAGATGCGCCAGTATTATTGGTTTTGCTGCTTATCGCAATGCTGGGAATTGGCGTTTCTGTTCTGATTGACGGAAATAGAGCCATCAACAAATCAAAAGCATCCAGAACGGATGATGAAATCATTAATAGCAGAAAACTGCACGAAGAAGTGAATCAGGAGTTGAAACACAAAGGGAAAAGCGGAATAGAGGCGATCAATACCATAGGAGGAGTCAGTACAAATAATCTGGCCAGGAAGGACAAGTCCTGGAGCAGTGTTCCTGACTTTTTCTATAAAATGATAAAAGGTAAAGATAATAGGTAAAGGAGATTAGAGCAATGAGCAAAAGGAGAAAACGGAGCGTTTCTGTAGCTCCACCCAAGCAGGAGAAAAGGATGGTCATTGACATGAACGCCATGAATCTGAAAAAGGAGCATGTGATTTTGGGCTTCCGGACAGGCGGGCATATGACTGCCAAAGACAGACCTCGTAAAAAGGACTGGAAAAGAGAATATTACAAAAGCAAAGAGCCGGGCAGGTATCATGATGATAACAGGTCCGGCTCTTTTGTGATATACTATTTTATATCTATTTCTAATATTTATGATAAGGAGTGTGCTGTTTGAGAAGACTGCATGACACAATGGAGATTGTCGGCTGACCGGGAGGTTTGCTGATGATCAAACAAACCTCCCGCTGGACAGCAATTGAAGTCAACAATTTTCAGGAGGTAAAACAATGAATGCAAATGACATTACGATACGCTTAGAGAGAAACGAAGAATACAAAGAGGTTGAAAACCTTATCAGAGAGTCGTTCTGGAACATTTACAGACCGGGATGCAGTGAGCATTTTGTGATCCATGTGCTCCGCGAAGATCCTGCTTTCGTGAAAGAACTTGATTTTGTCATGGAACAAAATGGCAAGCTGATCGGGCAGAACATGTTCATGAGAACTGTCATCAGTTCAGATGATGGCAGTGATATTGATGTGCTCACGATGGGGCCGATCTGCATCACGCCGGAGCTGAAACGAAAAGGGTACGGCAAACGGTTGCTCGACTATTCTCTTGCAAAAGCAACCGATCTTGGTTTCGGCGCGGTCCTGTTCGAAGGAAACATCGACTTCTACGGCAAGAGCGGCTTTGATTATGCCCGCAGGTTCGGGATCCGGTACCATGACTTGCCGGAGGATGTGGATGACTCGTTCTTCCTGTGCAAGGAGCTTGTAAAAGGGTACCTCGACGGACTTACAGGGGTATACCAGACTCCGCAGGGCTATTACGTAGACGAAACTGAAGTGGAAGCATTCGACAGGTCATTCCCATTTAAGGAGAAGCTGGTGCTTCCGGGACAGATCTTCAAATGACCAGAACCAAGAATTAAAAATCGCCCTGTTGGGCGATTTTTTAGTAGTACTTTCTTCTCACTAGTTCCTCATCGTATTCGTCATCTGTTCCGGGCCGGAGTGTTCTTCTCACTTCTCCGGTTGATTCGAAACCGACAGATTCGTAGAGCGAGGCGCCGGTATCGTTGTCCAGATAATGCATCAGTTCGACGAATGCCGCGCTGGGGTATTCTTCTCTGAAATATTCCAGAGCGGCGATCATGGACTGTCTTCCCAGACCTTTTCCCTGTTCGCCTTCATCCAGCATCAGCCGTTTGAAATAAATATAGTCTTTGCCTCCGGAATGAATCTCGTGCTTTCCTTCACCAGGACCCATCTGACGATTCACTCCATAGGGCTGGAAATAGTACAGCATGAAGCCGATGAGCTTGTTATCATCATAGACCGCTCTCGGTTCAAGATAGTCAAAGACTTTTGCTTCGGCCAGAGAATACAGATTGTTTTCCAGATAACCAATCTGATCATCCCTTAACCGTAAATTGATTACCGCCTCAAAGTTATCTGGCGTAACTTTTTCAAAATGAATCATTTCAGTGCTCCCTCTGGTTTCCACTGATGTATTATGACTTTATCTTTCTTTCTGTCTATATTATAATATGCGACAGAAGTAAAGTAAAACGGTGGTTTTTTAAGGATAAACAAAAGAAAACTTTCAAACAATGGAAAAGGATATTAGAAGGGATAAGATATGGAAAAGATCAACGCGGAAGTATTTGTCACTGTCGCCGTGCTAGGCAGTTATAAGAGAGCTGCAGACAAACTCGGTTATACGCAGGCAGGAATCAGTTACATCATCAACTCCATGGAGGAACAGGCTGGAATGAAGTTCTTCGAAAGAGAGTACGGCGGAGTAAGATTGACCCAGGAGGGGAAGGAACTGCTCCCCTCCATGCAGAAACTCTATCAGGATGAACAAATCGTTCGTGAGCAGGTCGACAAGATCCGCGGATTGGAAACCGGGGAAATCAGGGTGCTCGCCATCAATACAGTGATCGTCTGTTATCTGCCTGAAATATTGAAGGAATTCAAGGAGCGGTATCCGGGGATAACGATTGAAGTGTTTGACTGTGATTCTCCGGAGCGCGCGACGGATCTGCTTGTAAACAACAGTGCAGACTGTGCGTTTATGCAAATTGTTTCATCCGATAAGCTGGAAATCATTCCGCTGGGGAGGCAGGAGGATATGCTGGTCGTAGCGAAAGACCATCCTCTGGCAAAAAAGAAAGTCTTTCCGATCAAAGAACTGAAAGACTATCCTTATATTGGCTGCTCCGAAGAGCTGGATTCCTATAATTACGACCTGGCGAGGGAGTTCGGCGCTTCGCTGAATCAGATTATGATGGTCAACAATGACTTTGGCTGTTTCGCCATGATCAGCAAAGGTCTCGGATTCGGGATTCATCCGAAGATCATGGTCAAGAGCAGCATGTTTCCAGTCAAAGGAATACCATTCGATGTTGAATCCTATACCGATATCACGGTTGGCTTCAGATCTTATGAATCCTTATCACTGGCAGCCAGGACCTTCATTGATTTCGTCAGGACCTGGAAATTTTGAGACTGTCCTGCGGCAGGTTCGCGACAACGATCGCGGCGAACATGATTACACATCCGATGATTTCTCTGATCGACATAATTTCCCCCAATAGTATCATACCCGCAATCAGGGCAAATACAGACTCAAGGCAGAGTATCATGGAAGCAATAGTCGGTTCAGTTTCCTTTTGTCCCAGCACCTGCAGGGTGTACGCAACACCGCAGGACATGATTCCTGCATATAGAATATTGAACCAGGAAGCACAGACATCAGCAACTGACGGCAAATCGAAACCTATGGCAGGATCAGCAAATGGCATAATGATGAGCGAGACGATGCCGGCAACAAAGAACTGAATGCATGACAGCTTTACCCCATCGACTTTCGGGGAAAAATGATCGATGACGAGAATATGAATCGCGAAGCAGATTGCACATGCGAGGATGATGATGTCGCCAACATTGACAGATCCAAACCCGCTCGCCGGGATGCAAAGCAGATAGAGACCGACAGCCGAGGCAGCAACACAGCACCACATGATTGGCGTGATTTTTTTCTTAAGGAACAGTCCCATCAGCGGTACTATGACCACGTAGAGGGCGGTAATAAAGCCTGTGTGGGAGACAGATGTGTAATATAGTCCGATCTGCTGGACATTTCCGGCGGCGCACAGCGCCAGACCGCAGCAGATTCCCCCTATGATGAGTGTCTTATCCGGACGCTCTTTTTTCTTGTTTCGTCCCATGATCAGGATCACCGGTATTAATGCAAAAGCACCAACCAGCGTTCTGATACCGTTGAACGCGACAGGGCTTACCAGATCCATCCCTGATTTTTGTGCGACGAAGGCTGTTCCCCAGATAAGAGCTGTTGTCATCAGCATCAGGTTTCCTCTCATTTTGTGTTTCATTATTCCGGTCCTCCTTTGATTGGTTCCAGTCACTTTATCTTTTGTTAATTCAAGTATACTTTAAACATAAAATAAAGAAAAACGGTTGTTTCTTAAGAATAAAACAAAGATTTCTTTAATTTAATTCAAGACATAAGCAACTGCAAATGAAAACGCTGGAACCCATTTACGAGATACGGTATGATACAACGAGATATACAAATTATGGAGGGATCTAATGATGAGTGAACAGAAAAAAGAGAAGAAAAAAACATCCGACAAAATCATAACCACCGTATTGATAATCGTGCTATTATCTGCTCTTGGCGTCTATATTTACAACAAATTTTTCGACGGCTATGAAACCAATCACATGGAAGATACCGTTTCAGAGAGAACACTCATTGAACCTGTTCTTTACCGCGAAAATATGATGGATGAATATGAAGAAGTACTCAATATTATGGATAAGACGGATGCATCTTACTTTTACGTTGAGAGCGGCGCTGAAGATGGCGATGCATGCTATATTGTTTACAAAACCAGCAAGGCTGACATTGAAGCTGAACTGGATAAAACGATAGAGGACTTAAATGATACCAAGGTATCCATGTTTGGATACAGAATGATCAAAGGTCTGCTCAATGCATCATACAAGGATGATGATATCAAACGATCCGGTTATGAAAAAGGCTCCTCCAAGATTCTCTGGGAGAAATACCCTGGCAAGCTTGTTATGGCTGGAAGTGAGACAGATGAATCTGTCTACAAGAGATTCTGCAAGCCTTTTAACGGTGATATAGACACCTATTTTCTGGAGAATCAGCTTGAGCTCAAATGTGAAGACTATAGCTTCACCAAAATGGGTGCAAACATAAATGAGTTTGGCTTTGACGCAGAAGGCAATGACACAATCGAAAGGCTTGATTCGAATCTTTATGTCATAGGCACGGCAAAGCTCACCACAGAAAATGCCATTGATGGTTTCAAGGGTAATGATGTCATCCCGGCAAAGGGAGAGTCGAGGACCATAAAGATGCGATGTGCTTTTGATTCGTTCGATTCCACCGGTGGCCCTTATGTTTTTTATAATCTGTTTGAACTCCTACCAAACGAATAAACAATGAAGTGTAAATAAAAGATTGGAAGAACATGTCTCAAGAATTGTGAAAAAGCCGAAAAAGATCATCTAAGACACCTCCATCAGCCGATGCTGATGGAGGTGTTCATTTTCTTTGCTAATTTCAGTACATGGGCTGTATCTTCACGTGTCATGATGAACGGGCGAATCACAACATCACGAGCGATCAGAAGCTCTACATTCGGAGCTTTTTTGCTGTAGTCCGGATGAAGGGATGTGATCTCATCCCAGGTCCAGAGGTTGTGCATGATCCACCTGCCAAAGAGAGTGTACTGGATGTCGACGCCGTCTTCAGATATAATCTGTTCTTTTGTAAAGAAACAGGCCAGAATGACGAGAACGACAATCGGAATATAGGACCAATGCTGGGTGATGATGGTACGCCAGAGCATAAGACACGCCAGAATGACGAACAGGACAGTAAGCCATGTTTTTCTTTTTTTGATAATGCCTTTATATTCCATTATTCCTCTCCGTTTTCTTCCCGAATCTTTGCGAGAGCCTTCATGGCTATTTCATGGGCGTCGTCCGGTGCGCCGGCAGGGTCGCCTTTTCTGAGCTTGCCGGTGAAATCGGTTCTGCTTCCGTCAGCCCAGAAGATATTTACCTTCATAGCACTTGTCACAAGGGCAAATACAGGATTGATCAGGTTCATGAAGCAGAACGGCAGGTAGGCCAGGGTGCTGACGCCAAGGATGTTGGAGTGATAAGCACCGCAGGATGACCATGGGACGAGCGGTGACCAGAGCGTGCCGCCGTCTTCCATCGTTCTGGAGAGCATGTTTCTTCCAAGACCCATTTCATCATACTTATCCTTGTACATGGCAGCAGGGATGATCAGTCCCAGATATTGATCGCACATTGTGGTAATACAGAACATGCCGGTAATGATTGTAACGAGGACCAGCTGGAAGACTGTTCTGACTTTGTGGATCAGGCCGCCGAGGATCGATTCGACCGCGCGGATCGTCTGTAGGATTCCGCCGAAGCCGACGGCGATGATAACAAGGTTATTGGTCCAAAGCATGCTGTCCATACCTCCCTTGTTGAGCAGACTGTCGCAGAGCTCATTGCCTGTTTCAGCTTCGTATCCATAATGCCACATAGTAATCAGGTCAGAGAAGTTTGCATGCTGGAATATGACAGCGAAAACTCCACCGAGACCGGAAAGAAGCAGGATACCCGGAAGGGCAGGTACTTTCAGAATCGCGACAACGAAGATTGCGATGAATGGAATCAGCAGCACTGGATGCATGAAATCATAGTGTTCTACGATTGCGTTGGACAGTCCATTTGCGACTTCAGGATCATAATCGCCGGTAGCCTTGATGCTGATGATAGCATACAGAATGATTGCGATGCATAGTGAAGGCAAGGTTGTCGTCATCATAGCACGGACATGGTCGAACAGACCGGTCTGCGCAGTACCTGCAGCGAGATTCGTCGAGTCTGACAGCGGTGAAAGCTTATCTCCGGTGCATGCGCCGGAGAGGATCATACCTGCAACCAATGCAGGATTCAGACCCATCGTTGCGCCAATTGACATGAATGCGATGCCAAGGGTGGCAGTGACTGTCCAGGCAGAGCCCAGGGCAATGCCTACGATAGAACAGAGAATGCATGCGAGGGGCAGGAACATTCCGGGCGCAATGATTTTGAGACCGTAATATACAACAGCCGGAATGGCGCCGCTCCATTCGAAGGATCCGATGAGGCATCCGACACATAGAATGATAATGATCGCCTCAAGGGACTGGCTGACAGCGGAGAGAGCTCCGGCCAGCATTTCTTTGTAAGTGAATCCGTATACTCTGCCGACGATCATTGCGACTACGCAGGCAATGAGCACGGGAATGTGTGGATCCTGACCCCATCCCAGTACATAGTTTGTAATCATGATTACAAGAAGCACCAGAATCGGGAGGATTGCCGGGATTTTGCCGGGCATGCGCCCGGACGACATTTTTGGTTCTGACATTTTTAACCTCCTATCGTCAAATGAAAAATAACGTATTGAGATAAGAGAACTAAAAAAGCGGCTGTTCCGAAGCAGCCGCTTGATAATCCCAACCAAAAAGGAGTGCCTGATACGCATTATAACATGCAACACCCATTTTGATTTTATCAAGGATAGCGCTCCGCAAATTATTGTAGTCTCCGTTTTCGGATCTTTCTTTGCGACAGTCGGACAAATCTTATTTCATCCGCCCAGCAGGATCCCCTATGCAGGTGAGATCCGCTTCGGCGCCTGTCCCTTTCACCGCATCTGTTCTGCACAACGCTGTGTGCGGTTACTGATGACAAAACGCATCCTCTATCTCAATGAGCAGATGGTATATCAAAGACATTCTCCTTGTCAAGGATTTTTTTCTGAATTGCCGTAGGAATTGTTTTATCACATCATCAATTTGGAGAGTAAAATGACATCTTTCATATGAAATAGGAGAAGGGAGAAAAATGTGATAAGAATCGCTGGGACTTTTGATACAGCAAGGATTCAGTGTTTTGTGTTTGCTTTACCCTTGCAATTCTGGATGGCAAAAAATATAATAAAGAAGAAAAAATTAATGGCAATACTGGCTGCGGCAACTATGGTTTTTGCTTTCGTGGGATGCGGATCCAGTGAAGAGGAACCGGTAGAAGAGACAACGACGACGATGGAGTAAACATCTATGAAGTCGAATTCGTCAATGGTGAAACAAAGTATGAGTACGATATCGACGCGAAGACAGGCAGCATCCTCGACAAGGATACCGACAGTATTTATGATGACTGATAAATGATTATTACCAGATAGTACAAGTATCCCTTATTCAAAATCAGAGAGAAAAGGAGGCTACATATTATGACAAAGAAAGTGATAATTTTGACCGCGTTAGTAATTGCTTTTTTGATGGTATTGGCTGCATGCGGTGATTCGGAATCTGCAGCAACACCAGCAAAAAACACGGCGACGGCAACGATGACTGAAGGCGAGATGCCAATAGAAGTAACAGTTGATGTCAGCACGGGCTTGTCGGTTGCATTTGATAGTGACGGTTTCCTGTTATTTGATGGGGAATATGATGATTCAACATATCCTATGGTCACAGCAACGATTCTGACAGAGGAAGTCTACGAAAAATATCTTGCAGATAATAAAGACAGTGACAGCTTT
Organism: Bacillota bacterium; assembly: GCA_017431785.1. Classification (GTDB taxonomy): domain Bacteria; phylum Bacillota; class Clostridia; order Peptostreptococcales; family Anaerovoracaceae; genus Lentihominibacter. Next base: position 12,480 of record JAFRKJ010000045.1, read on the forward strand.
AGGGAAGATGACGGTTTTTACAAATATACCTCCGATATTGGTGAGGCGTGCTGCCTTTGGATAATCGGTGATAAGGTTCCGTTTATGATGTCGTTTGAAAAGAGCGTTGACGGAGACAGGGCTGATGAAATAGTAGGATGTTTAGAATTTGACTACTAGAGAATTGCCCACATACAAGGAAAAAGAAGGGCCGGGCAGGTACAACAGCGATACCAGATCCGGCTCTTTTGCTATTATTATTGACATATGCCAACAATAAAACTATACTGAATATAGTTATTGGCATATGCCAGAAAGGAATCGATATGTCCAGACCAAAGAGATGCAGAAGAATATGCGGATATCCCGACTACTGGAGTTTTCTGCCGGAAGGATCAGAAGTCACGGAGACGATAGCATTCAAGTTGGATGAATTGGAAACCATTCGGCTAATCGATTATCGGAAGATGACGCAGGAAGAATGTGCGGAAGCGATGGGGGTTTCCAGAGCAACAGTGACGAGTATCTATGAAAAGGCACGCTATAAAATAGCAGATGCCATGCTGAACGGGAAGCGTATTCGCATTACGGGCGGTACATATCGAATCGATTCCATTCCGGCAAGTGCCCAGATCAAAGAAAAAGGAGACGATATCATGAGAATTGCAGTTACGTATGAACAGGAAATGATAGGCCAGCACTTCGGAAGAACAGAACAGTTCAAGCTTTACGATGTTCAGGATGGACAGATCACAGGAGCCCAGGTCATAGATACCAATGGCACGGGCCATGGTGCATTGGCAGGATTCCTCCGCGCAGCGGAAGTTGAGGTGTTGATCTGCGGCGGTATTGGCATGGGTGCCAGAATGGCGCTGGAAGAAGCGGGCATAGAGCTTTTACCGGGCGCAGCAGGAAGTGCGGACGAGGCAGTCAGAAACTATCTGGCAGGGAACCTTGTGTATGACCCTGACACTGCCTGCAACCATCACGATCATGAACATGGTGAGGGGCACGAATGCCATCATGGGGACTGCAGTCACCACGGATGTCATTCAAAATAAATGTAAAAACAGACAATGCGGAACAGGAAGGAGTGTTCAATATGACAAAAGTAAGAATTACCTCCGGCGATTATTGCTTCATTGCCGACCTTTTGGAAAAGGAAGCGCCAAAGACATGTGAAGCATTCAAGAAAATGCTGCCTTTGAAAAGCGAAATGATCCATGTGAGATGGAGCGGTGAAGGTGTCTGGATTCCGTATGGTGATCTGCGTCTCGGACTGGAGTATGAAAATCACACCTCTCATCCGTCAAAAGGAGAAATGCTGCTTTACCCGGGTGGCATCAGTGAAATGGAAATCATACTGGCATATGGCAGATGCTGTTTCTCCAGCATGCATGGACAGCTTTCGGGAAACCATTTCCTGACAATCACAGACGGATTGGATGATTTATATGATTTTGGCCGTAAGATTCTGTACGAGGGTGCGCAGCCAATTGAAATCACCATTATTGAATAAACGTTGTATATACATAAACCTGTGTGGTGTGAAATGAGTAATGGAACGGTTCAACTGACAACAGAACGTCTTATTCTGAGACGGCACATATTGGAGGATGCATTGCTTTTGCATCAGAATTTCGGTCTGGATCCGGAAATGTTCAGGTATTCGGGATGGAATCCGTACGCCTCGAAGGAAGCGGCAGAGGAGACTGTCCGGCAGTTTATGGACAGCTATGATAATGAACATTTCTATGGCTGGGCGATCGAGTATGACGGCAGGCTGATAGGTACGATCGGGGCATATGATTATGATCCCGAGACAGACAGCATCGAAGTCGGCTGCAGCATTGAACGCAAAAGCTGGGGGAATGGTTTTGCCGGTGAGGCTGTTAGGGCAGTCATCCGGTATTTGACAGAAGAGGAAGGCATCCGATGCGTGAAAGCGTGGTGCGCAGCAGATAATACTGGATCCAGGAAGGTCATGGAGCGTGCAGGAATGACACGAGTCAGCACAGAAAAAGACGCGCTGGAGATCGAAGGAAAGAAATATGATAAACAGAACTATAGAATAACTATGTTGCGAGTGCGTAAGGCAGAAGCGTGCGACTATGAGCAAATCATGAAGATATACAGGTTCGCCCAGGACTTTATGATTGAGGCGGGCAATCCGAATCAGTGGGGGCACTTTTATCCTGCGCCTGAACTGGTAAAAGATGATATCGAGCAGGGAGTGTGTCATGTGATTGCTGATACAGAAACGGTACATGGTGTATTTGCATTATTCAGAGGACAGGAACCTACCTATCGCTATATTGAAAACGGCAGCTGGCCCAATGACGAACCGTATGTGACGATACATAGAATAGCAGGGGATGGTCAGGCACATGGCATTTTCCGCTGCGCTGCAGACTACTGCAAAAGCATTTCATCAAACGTCAGAATCGATACGCATGAGAACAATGCTACCATGCAAAGGCAAATCGAAAAGGCCGGATTTGAAAGGTGCGGAATCATATATGTTGAGGACGGCTCACCGAGAATAGCATATCAGTGGACCGCAGATTGACATGGAAACAACAAAAGCAAAGAGCCGGACAGGTATCGCAGAGATACGGGTTCGGCTCTTTTGATATAATGATTTTTGTGGTAGAGTAATGGCAGAAAAGTGGTGATACTATATGCATGAAACATCATTGATTGATTACGCTCTGAATGCAGTAGAAGCCAGAGCCGCTCAGATGGGAATACAGGAAGTAAGCGAAGTAGGTCTTGTCGTCGGCAAGGCAAAAGCCGTCCCGGGCCTCATGGAAAAAGCTTTTCAGATCATTCGGCTGAAGCACCCGATGTGCAGGGAGGCTAAGCTTCACTTGGATGTGAGAGAAATCCGGATGCAGTGCGCTGCATGCGGGAGAGAGTTTGAAGTAGAGGATGTGATGGGCGATTTCCGGTGTCCGGAGTGTGATTGCGGAGACTGCCATATGATCAGCGGCAACGAGCTCATGGTCGATTATTTCATCCCACGAGATTAGAAGGTTCTGATACTACTTGGTTCCAGGAAAAACGTGATGACTCAGACAAGCATAGAAAAAGATACACTTCAAAGATGAGATTACAGTTCAAATGAGAAATTTATTAAAGATCAAAGAACTAAGAAATATTCTTCTCTTCCTGATCGCGCTGAATGTTGTGACGATTGGGATCTCTGCATTTGTCAAATGGGATACATACGCCTTGTCACCAGATGGAAAGCGCATTGAACAGGCCTATGCTGTCAAGGCAGGAGCGCAGCTTTTGGGCTACACACCATCCAGAGAGGAAGCCGAGGAAGCAGTAAAAGATATCATCAACGAATACGTTGGTGATATGGTTCTGACAGAAGGCAAAACCAATCTTGACATTCAGTTCGAGAAACTGAAATTCCGCAAACACCTGCAGACCCAGAATGGTCAGGAAATCGCAGAGCAGGTATTAAGAAATCCGGACAGTGAGATTATCATTATCGGTACCGTTTTGGAGACAGAAGTCATTGAAAAGGATACTGTCATGAAAGAAACCGATGAACTCATGAAAGGGGAGACGGAGGTTCAACAGGAAGGTGAGGACGGCAAACGCAGAATATCATCAGATGTGGTCATAGAAAACGGCAAGGTGACATCCAAGAAGACCGTCGAGAAAAAAGTCATCAAAAAAGACAAAGACAAGGTCGTTATGGTTGGTACCAAGCTGGATGACGGACTAAATGAGGATGGTTCCTATCGGTTTGTGCATTGCACCGTGGAAGAAGATATCGAAAACTCAGAGGAGTACAAAGCCGTTCAGGGTGCGTTTGATTATGACGGACCTGTCCTTTCCCGATCCAGAGGGGCGATCAGCGGGCCATCCGGAAAAGAGACATACTATAATCTGAACATGTCCGGCTGCATCAATATCATGAACAGCCGCGGCTTCCACGAACCGTATTGGGTAAGGTCTGACGGCGTCAAAATGTACGGCTACTATGTCATGTGCGCAGCCGGTCTGAGTATCAGACCTAAAGGGAGCATTGTGGAATCCAGTAACGGCCTTGCCATCGTTGTGGATACCGGTGGTTTCGCATCCCGTAATCCCAGACAACTGGACATCGCCGTAACGTGGTAATTACTTGCGATTATTTTCCGGCAACGATTGAAAACCCATCGAATATGTACTGACGCATGGTCGGTGGATCCATGTAGTAACCGTACTTTTCATCCTGGAGGGGAGTGCCTTCCGCGCTGCCATCCGCTACCTGACGCAGTGCGTTTTCGATTAGACTGATGGCATCTTTGTCAGTGATAAAGTCGTTGTGCGAAACATATATGGATTTCAGATCAGGACATCTCGTCCTGATCTTTTTTAACGAGGCGATGTATTTATCGATATCGGAATAACCCATGATATCGTTGCCGAACTGCACGTAAATCGCACCGAAGTAGATCATATCGCCCGCGAAAAGAATGCCGTATTTGTGGTCATACAGCATCGCATGGTCATTCGTATGTCCCGGCGTTGTAATGAATTCGATATTTCTTCCGCCAAGGTCAAAGATATGGCCATCTTCACACGGTCTGAAGGTATAAGGTTTGATGCAATAGTTTTTCGGATCGAACCCAGCAGGGTAGTCGTAAAGGAACATATCCTCATCCGTCTGGTTCGCGAGAGGTTCGAAAGGAACGCCCTTTTGCGCCTGCCTGCGTACAACAGGATCATCCACTGCGAATATCTCATCAAAGGCCCAGTTTCCACCTGTGTGATCGAAGTGACAGTGGCAGTTGACAACCTGAAGGAACTGGAAGTAGGAGCCTGATGCTTTTGCAGTTTCGGCGTCGTACTTTGAACATAATTCTTCTATAAGCGGCTTGATGCTGAAGATTCCCATTCCGGTGTCAAGGAGGAGTGCTTTTTTCTCGCCGAAGATAAGAAAAACGTTGACCTCCTGCAGGTGCTGCGGCTCACAGATTGCAATCACATTTCCCGGAAGCTCGTAGCACTCGAACCAGTTCAGGCTGTTGACAGTATTGATATGTTTGTACTTCGCGTAGTATTCACGCGGCTGAGGTGTTTTCCATTTCATGTTTTTATTATACGCAAAAACAGAACATAATGGTACAATAGAATGGTATTGGGACTATAATTGCAACCTAAAGCGTACAACGGAGGTATAAGATGAACATGAAACGAAAGGCAGCAATTACCTTACTGTGTGTGGTATTCATTATCGCTTTATGCGGATGCGGTTCCAAGTCTGCAGTGAACACCATTGGACCTTGGGACACATCGGATCAGCAGGCGGGGGCAGTCATAGAGATTCTTTCAACAGGAGGACTTTCTGCTTTTGCAGGATTCAATGTTGATGAAACCTATCAATCTGCGAAGATGGGAGTAGAATATTACAAGGATGGCAAGCTGGTAAAAGAGGAAGGACAGGGAGAAATTGCGCTCGAAGAGGCGTCACAGGGGATTGCAGGGTTCAACTGCGTGGATGGAACAGCAACCATCGGCGTATCAGCAAACGGGAGCACCGGCAGTGCTTCTGATATTCAGCTTACAGATTATCCGGTGAAAGAAGGAGAGAATATCGCGGTGACATCCATAACGGAGACGAGGGACATTACGGATGGTCAGAAGATCTATCTGGGAGCACTAAGTGCCGGAAGCGATACTATTGATACTTCCGTGCTTGATGCTTCATTCGACAAAGGAAGTTTAGTCGGGCAGAACTGGCTGTTCTATGTTGTGTTTTCTACTAAGCCGCTGGAATAAGAAGAAACGATAACAGTAGGAATGACATCCGGCGAATGTATTATAGGCAAAGATATTTCATATGACAAAACTGATTAACAAAGATTTTAAGAAAGACTGGGAGAACATGTCTCCCGGAGACAAAAGACATATTATTAAAATGATTATTCTTTTAGCAGGCCTGACATTGATACCTGTGATTTGTATTGCATGTTCAGCGGCAACAGGGGCCATGTGGCTGAATGAATAGCGTAAGGAGGAATGGATGAGTTTATTTAAGAAGAAGAATAAGGACATCCCGCATATTTCTCTGGAGCAAAGCAAACCCGTACTCAGATGCAGCATCTGCACAGGGGAGCAAGTGCTGTGCAGCAAAGACAGACAGACGGGTGAGATGACGGAACTGATGCTGATCAGGAATCCATCAGACCTTTTTGAGTTCTGTGAAGCAAATGGAATCAGTACGGAGGATGTGCAGAAAATCTACTGATATGAGCCGGGTCAACATTGATCCGGCTCTTTTTTTGTGTTGAGAAAAGTATTCCTTTGTGCTACGATGTTTCTCTGTGGGGTATTTTGGGATGCACCAAAGGAAAAGGACTTGTTGGAATGAAGCATCATATTGGAGTGTATATTATTGTGGGTCTGGCCCTCTTTTCAATGTTGTTTGGGTCAGGAAACCTCATCTTTCCGCCGGAGATCGGAATTACCGGGGGAACTGAATGGTACAAAGGTTATATTGCATATTTCCTTGCAGATGCCGGACTTGGTATCTGCAGTGTTTTCGCCATGCTGAAGGTGGACGGAGATTTGAACCGTCTGACAGGAAGCATTGGTCCGAAAGGCGCAACGATCATCAATACAGTGTGCATCATTTGTATTGGACCGATGCTTGCGATTCCTCGAAATGCTGCTGTTACATTTGAAATGGGTATTTCACCTTTATTTGGAATCGATCCGGAAAGCAGACTCCTTCGCTTGGTATTTTCTATCATCTTTTTTGGAGTTGTGCTTCTGCTGACCATCAGACCTTCCAAAGTCGTCGATATTCTGGGTAAATACCTGACGCCTATTTTGGTGGTTGCCATCGCAGTTCTGATTATCATAGGCATTGCGGCACCTGCGGCGCAGGCCGGAGCCCCTACATCAGAGAATCCGATCAGAGACGGCATCTTCAATGGTTACCAGACCTTGGATCTGATGGCTGGAATCTATTTTTCAATTATCATTATTCAATCCATCCGGAGCAGAAAACTGCAGAGTAAAAGAGAAGAGCGAAAGACTGCAGCCGGCGCAGCGCTGATTGCAGGTGCCCTCCTGTGTTTCGTGTACGGAGGAATGGCGTATCTGGGAGCGACCACAGGATCGCAGTGGCTGCAGCAGTTTAACAGCGAAGAAATCAATCAGGCAGGTCTGGTAGTAAATATCACAGACGCGCTGATGGGGAGTTTTGGCGTTGCTTTTCTGAGCATTATCGTTTCACTGGCTTGTCTCACCACGGCAGTAGGACTGACATCAGCGGCCGGGGAGTATTTCAACAGACTGATTCCATCACGCAGTTACGCCTTCATGGTAGTAGTTATTTGTATCGTTTCCGCAGTGCTTTGCAATTTCGGCCTTTCAGCAATCATCAGTATTGCAGCACCGATTCTGATGCTGTTTTATCCACCGGTCATGTTCCTGACCCTGACGTGTCTGGGCCGCAACATCTTCCGAAAGAAGAATTTCTATCAGTTCGGTATGTGTATCTGTTTTTTGATCAGTCTTTTCACCGTTCTGACCGATACGTTCGGTATATCAGCACTCTCATGGATTCATACGGCTCTGCCGTTGGATACATTCGGATTCAACTGGTTGATTCCTACCGCCATTGCGGCGGCAATAGGGCACTTCCTGCCTGGTCCCGAAATCGAAGTATAACGAAATAAACGATGTAATAAAAGAGCCGGGAAGGTACCCGTAGGATACCTTGAACGGCTCTTTTTGCGTACTAGGATTTGTGGTATATTTAAGGGGTATTGGTAATTACAATGAGAACGATTTTCAGTATTTTCAAAAATGACATCCGCGCGATCGTCAAATATATTTTCGTACTCATTATTGTCCTGGCTTTAGGAACACTCCCGTCACTTTATGCATGGATCAATATCTATGCGAACTGGGATCCATATGCCGGGGCGGGAAATGTTGAAGTGGCACTAGCATCCAGAGATCCGGGAATCGATCTGAAAAACGGAACCCATGTGAACAGTGCTGACGAAGTCATTGCTGATGTAAAGGATGATAAGGACATCGGATACAGACCGCTTGACGACCCGGAGGAGGCAATCGAAGGGGTACGCTCAGGCAGGTTTTATGCTGCCATTATTTTTGAAGATGGTTTCACTTATGATATGCATCATTTCGAGGAAGCCATCGGAGACAGGCAGCCGAAGATTACATACTACACAAACATCAAGAAGAACGCTGTCGCAAGTAAAATAACGGACGGCGCCTCGGCGAATCTGCTCGCTGACATCAACTCAAAGTATCTGAACAGTATGCTCAATCAGTACTTTGGTGATACGGAGGATGCGCTCGAGGAAGTAGATACGGAAGAGGCTGTGGATACAGCCCTGGAACAGCTCATCGGGACCAGGGATGCCATTCACGATTACAACGCAGCCATTACACAGATGCTGTCGACAAGAGGAGATGTCACAAAAGCCTTAAGGAACGGGCAGAACAAGCTGGATAAAGGCAGGAGCAAAGGCAGCGCAGACATTTCCAAGGCCCAAAAAGAACTCGAACAGGCAAAGAAAACACTGAAAAACGTATCGAAGACGATCGACGGCGAAACAGGGAAGCTGGAGACAGCCGTTGACGATCTGAAGAAGACATTAGAGAAGTTGCAGGGTCCCATCGATGAGCAGACAAAGCAAAAGCTTGTTGAACAAGCGCTGGAAAAGACAGACCGTGTTCTGACGATCCTGCAGGGTTTGAGAACGATCCTTCCGGAAGATCCTAAAACCACTGCAGGGCGTATTGCGGCAGATTCCATGGACGTCATGATTGCGAATGCAGAACACATCAAAACGCTGCTTCAAAGCGATCCGACGGTTCCTGAGATCGTCACTGATGCAGAGACGTTAAAAGAATTGCTGAAAGATGATCTGAAACCGAGTCTGAAACTGATGCTTTCAGATATTGAGAAGGCGCTGGAACGGACGAAACCGATTCTTACTTCAGCAAGTGGTGCTCTGGATGACATGGATCCCGTACTGGATAGTGCCAGATCCACGGTCAATAGCCTTGATGCCTCATTGACCGGACTGCAGGGAATGCTTGTTCCTCTGGAGACAAAACTGAACGATATCATCACGCAAGTACAGGATGCGAAGGACAGCGAGAAAGCAGGTGTGCTGGCAAAACTGCTCGGCAATGATCCGGATCAGTACAGCGACTTTTTCACTAATTTTGTTGAAGTTGAAGCGGAAGAATTCTATAAACCTGTTACATACGGCGCTGCGATGACACCGTTCTATACCATCATCGCACTCTGGGTCGGCGGCGTCATGCTGGTTACGATCATGAACTGCAACGTGGATCGGAGAAAATATCCTACCATTACGGAAACACAGGGTTTCTTCGGAAGATATCTGATTTTCTTCCTGATTGGGCAAATTCAGGCAGCCGTGGTTGTGGCGGGTGATATCTTCCTGCTGCACTGCAGTCCTGTTCATCCGTGGCTCATGTGGCTTTCAGCATCCCTGACCAGCATGGTATTTGTGGCTTTGATTTACGCGCTTACGCTCGCCTTTGGGGACATTGGACGGGCGGCTGTTGTCGTAATCATGATTGTCCAGATCGCCGGATCCAGCGGAACCTATCCAATTGAAATACTCCCGGATATCTTTGAAAAAATCTACCTGTTCTTCCCATTCCCGTATGCAATCAACGCTATGCGTGAAACGATTTGCGGAATGTACGGGCACGATTTCGTTATCTATCTGGCGCAGTTGATGGTCTTCTTCCTATGTGCTGCTGCGATTGGCATATTCGTCAGAAAACCATTCACCGGCGTGAAGCAGTTCATGTACGATAGAATGAAAGAAACGGAGGTGATGTAATGGAAAAGCAAGATAACCGTTACAACAACCTCAGTTCGTACGCAAAAGAACTGCACGAAAATAACAAGAAACGCATTAAAATCAGCGGCTTCGTCCTGATTCTGCTTCCGATCATTCTGGGACTGATCAGGTGGATGACAGACAGCGATAAGACCGTGTTCCTGATGATCTGGGTATTATGCATGTTTGTATTGTCTGTATACCTGGTCAGTGTAGAGTATCTGGATCACGTTCTCCAAAAGAGAATCAAGGGAATGTCAAATTCGGAAGAAGACTACGATAGCCTCCTGAATGGAGAAGAAATCATCCCTGACAAAGTAAAAGAAAGGGTTAGAGACAAGCTCGGCTCCGATCCCGCAGATGAAGCGGAGAAAGGAGGGGACGAATGAGAAATGTTCTGAACATCATCGTCCATGACTTCAAACGCCTGACTTCCAGTGTCGTTGTGCTGGTCATACTGATGGGAATCATCGTGGTTCCTTGTCTCTTCGCGTGGTTCAATATCATATCCAACTGGGATCTGTTCGAGCCGGAATCGACCGGCAGGATTCCTGTTGCTGTGACAACGGAGGATGAAGGTGCCGAGATGCTCGGCATGAATATCAATGTTGGTGAGAAGATCATCGATGCGGTGAACGGAAACGACATGATCGGATGGGACATCGTTGAGGAAAAGGAGGACGCCATCAATGGCGTGCATGCCGGCGATTATTACGCTGCCGTCATCATTCCAAAGGATTTCAGTGAAAAAGTGATGAGTTTTACGTCGGGTGAGTTGGAGCATCCGAAAGTATTGTTTTATGAAAATGAGAAAACAAACGCCATCGCTCCTAAAATAACAGGAAGAGTCAGAGAAGTTCTGGAGGAAGAAATCGATAAAGCGTTTGTCGATACTCTCGGTCAGTATATTACAGAAGCGGCAAATGCGGCAGAACAAGCCGGACTGGATCCGCAGGATGCCTTCAGTGATCTGAGCAGTACGATGAATGATCTCAGTGCAGATCTTGAAGGCAGTCTGTCCATGATGAGAGCGGCAGCAGGGCTTTCAGATGCGGCCGGTGACTTGCTGAATGCCTCAGATGATCTGATCAACAGTTCAGAAGATACGCTTGCACTGAGCGAACAGCTGATCGACTCAGCAGAAGGAAGGATTCCTGAAAAAGCTGACACAGCATCTGCTGAGAAAGTAATCGATGAAATTACAACACTGCTGTCAAAAGATCTGGCGAAGATCGACGATGATCTTTCTGCTGTCAGAAATGACATGGGAAAGTACAACCAGTTCGTTCAGAAAGATTTGAAGAAACATAAGGAACTGGTTGCGAGGATGAAGTCTTCGACAGATAAAATTGCGAAGAAGCTGAAGGAGATGGGTCTGACAGGACTGGCTTCAAGATTCTCGAGAATTTCCGACAAGCTGAATCACATCATCGACAGGTTGAACAAACTGGTAGAGGCAGACGCATCAAACTGGACAGCGATACAGGGGTATATCGATGAGATTCTGTCGGATATTGGATTTGCAGAAGACTCAATCACTAAAATCGAAACTGATGTGGACGATGAATTGGATAAGAAACTCAATCAGGCAGTCAAGGACGCCAGAACGTCCATCTCTGAAACAAGAGATGCTTTGTCCGGCATTTACGGTGATATGAGTCTGTTGGAAAACACCCTGGATAAGTCGGAGAAATCCCTGAAGTCACTGAAGGGTGGGCTGAACGGAACGATTTCTACGCTTGTTTCGCTGCAGAATGGCTCCAGAAATCTCGCGGAACTGTTTGACAGCTTCGCAGACAGCGATATGCTCAAGGATGTCAATCATCTGATGACCAATGATGCAGCAGTCATTGCTGAGAATATGGCCGCTCCGATCAAGATGAAAACGGAAGAAGTCTATCCAATCAGAAACTTCGGCTCTGTCATGACGCCGTTCTATACTGTCATCGCACAGTGGATCGGAGCATTGTTCGCTGCTGTCATGATCCATGTTCAAGTGCGTCGGAGAAAAGAACTGGAAACGATGAAACTGCACGAAGCATTCTTCGGCAGGTACCGACTGTTCCTGATGATCGGCCTGGCACAGGCATTGCTGGTTTCTCTGGGCGAACTGCTTTATGTAGGAATCCAATGCCTGCATCCGTTCCTGTTCATTCTGGCAGCGTTTGTGAACAGTATCGTATTCACGATGATCATCTACTCACTTGTCTTTGCGCTTGAAAATATCGGACTGGCAGTAAGTGTTATCGTGATGATCCTGCAGGTTGCCGGAGGAGGGGGAACCTTCCCGGTAGAGGTGCTCCCGCCGGTATTCAAAGCCATGTTCCCATTTATGCCGTTCAGGTATGCTATGGACGCAATGAGAGAGTGCATCGGCGGAATATACGACCATACATATATCAAATGTCTTGCTATTTTGATTCTCTTCGGATTAGGCGCCGTCGCCTTCGGATTGCTTTTGCACAAACCGATGAGTGGAATCATTGAAAAAGTAGAAGAAAGCAAGCGCGAAAGCGACATCATGCTGTAGAGGAATCGTAATCTGCGGGCACCATTTATACCCCTGATTATGTTAGAATAAAAACATCATCAGCATAGGAAAGACAGCTAGTAAAAGACAGTAAGTGAATGTTGCAGAAACTCAAACCATATTGACGCGCATTGCCGGATATATTTACATATCAGATACTGACAAAGGCTCTGATCGGCATATGGATTTATTTACTGGGTAGTATCACACAGGCTTTACTGAAAAGTACAGGCAGGGTGGCGATTACATCCGGTGATTTTTCGTTTCTCTTCCAGACCTGGCAAGGGTATCTGATTCTGCAGCTTCGGGTTTGCTTTCCTGAAGTATGGTGAGAAGAGAAAAGTAGCAAACAAAGTCGTGCAGGGTCTTACACTGAAACCGGAACCAATTGAAACTGAGACAGAAGCAGATGCTGCAGAAGATATCACAGAGATAGGAGATAAATAGAATGGATCGTTTACTCAACATCCCTGAGCCGTGGGCTACGGTCATCCATCTGGCCTTGATCATCGTTATCGGTATGATCGCGATCACAATCATCATCGCAGTGCTCCGACGGATTCTGAAAAAAATCGACAGTCTGGATGAAATGTTGAATGCATTTATCATCAATGCGGTCAAAGTAATCTGTGTCATCTTGCTGGTTGCCATATTCCTGGATGCGTTGGGCGTTAATATCGGAACCATCGTTGCCGTTCTGGGCGCCGCAGGCGCGGCCATCGCACTGGCGCTGAAGGACAGTCTGGCCAATATAGCCGGCGGCCTGATGATTCTCATCACACAGCCATTCAAGAAAGGCGATCTGATCAATATCGGGGAACACCGGGGCAGGGTGCAGTCGATCGACTTGTTTCTGACAACCCTGCGGACATTGAATTACCAGATCATTACGATTCCGAACGGACTAGTCAATACATCCATTATCATGAATGAAAGCAGAGAGGAATTCCGCCGTGTAGATCTGACGTTCAACATCAGCTATGACAGCGATGTGGTCAAGGCGAAGGAAATCATGCGAGAAGTCTGCCGTAAAGGAACTGTGATCGTGGACGACCGGGAACCTGTGATTGGAGTGCGCAGCAATGGCGACAGTGCTGTCGAACTGGATCTGATGGCCTGGTGCCGGACGGAGCACTACTTTGACGCCCAGTACTATCTTCTGGAAGAAGTCAAAAAGGCCTTTGATGAAAATGGAATCAAAATACCATATCCGCACGTGGTTGTGTATGAAGAAGGAAGTGCGAAATGAGTAAACAAGACAGCGTTCTACGCTTAGCAAAACCGAAACGAAAAGGCATCCTTGGCCTGATTTTCAGCCGGTTCTTCATTATCGTCCTGCTGATTATAGTGGAACTGGCAGTGATGGTTCTGCCGCTGATTCTGCTGAATGATTCTCTGCACCACTTTTATGTCGCATTGGCCATTTTCACTTTGATTATAATGATCTATCTGTTCAATAATAAAATGGATTCCACGGCGAAACTGACATGGATGCTGATCATATCAGTGCTGCAGGTTCCGGGCGCACTGATGCTTTTGTTCACGCAGACAAATACAGGTCACCGAGTGATCAAAAAACGGTCAGAACGGATGATTTCAGAGACGAAAGACGCCATTCCGCAGGATCCCCAAACGGTGAAAAAGCTGCGGGAAGAAGACAGTTATACAGATGATCTGCTGACATATCTGAACCGCAGCGGTTGTTTTCCTGCCTTTGCAGAAACCGAGACAACGTATTTTCCTTCCGGTGAAGAGAAGTTCCAGGCGCTTCTGACAGAACTGTCCAAGGCGGAAGAATACATCTTCATGGAGTACTTCATCATCGAAGAAGGCTATATGTGGGGTAAGATTTTGGAAATCCTTACTGCAAAAGCAAAGGCAGGCGTGGATGTACGCGTTATGTATGACGGCATGTGTGAGATTTCCACGCTGCCGTCCAATTACTGCAAACTGCTGCAGGCAGAGGGCATCAAGGCGAAATCCTTCGCACCGATTCGGCCGTTTATCTCGTCCCATTACAATTACAGAGACCACCGCAAGATCTGCGTCATCGACGGGAAAGTCGCGTTCAATGGCGGCGTCAATCTGGCAGATGAGTACATCAATGAGATTGAACGCTTCGGTCACTGGAAGGACACTGCCGTGATGCTGAAGGGCGACGCTGTACGCAGCTTTACGCTGATGTTCTTGCAGATGTGGAATGTAAATGTAGATGTGAAAACAGCCGATTTCACAGAGGTATATAAAGAGGTTGAAACAGACAATGCCACGGAGATTCATCCTTCCGGCTATGTCATTCCATTCTGCGACTGTCCTTTGGATGAGGACAAAGTCGGTGAAGCGGTTTATATGGATATTCTGAATCGAGCCGGCCGTTATGTGCATATCATGACACCTTACCTGATTCTGGACGGGGAACTGGAGACCGCACTGAAGTATGCCGGACAGAGAGGTATCGATGTGAAACTGATTCTGCCGGGCATACCGGACAAGAAACTTGCGTATTCCCTGGCCAAATCCCATTACATGCGGTTACTGCGCGCCGGTGTAAAAATATACGAATATACGCCGGGATTTGTACATGCGAAGGTTTGGACCAGCGATGATGAAAAGGGGGTTGTCGGTACCATCAACCTGGATTACCGCAGCCTCTACCACCACTTTGAATGTGCAACATATATGTACAGGACCGACTGTATTTCTGATATTGAGCGTGATTTTCAGGATACGCTGGCGAAATGCCGTCCTGTAACAGAAGAAACGATTCGCGGGACAGAGAAGTTCTATAAAATCGTAGGACCTCTGGCGAAACTGATTGCACCGCTGCTGTAAAGGAGGACTGCATGATTAAGATATGCATTTTTGATCTTGATGGAACGCTGGTGAGATCACAGGAATCCATTGCCAGACCCGTCAATATGACATTGGAATACTTCGGATTACCGCAGCAGCCGGTGGAGGCCTTCAATTATTTCGCCGGGGATGGTATAAAGAATGCACTCCGAAGAGCGCTGATCGCTTCTGGTGACAGTGATGCAGTGCATCTGGAAGAGGGACTGCCCATGTGCCGGGACTGGCTGCAGGAGGATCCTTGCTTTCACGTTGTACCATATGACCACATCGTCTGGGCGCTTGAGGAACTCAAAAAAAACGGCGTGAACATAGCGGTATTCTCGAACAAACAGCATATCAGCGCCATCAGTGTGGTTGAGACGATCTTCGGAAAAGGGTTTTTCGATTACATTCAAGGACAGACTGACAGAATATCTATCAAACCAGACCCAACCGGTGTGCTTGAGATATTGGACCGATTCGGGGCGGCAAAGGAAGAATGCCTTTACTTCGGAGACACTAACACGGATATGATGACCGGGCGCAATGCTGGTGTTACTACTGTCGGCGTAACCTGGGGATTTCGGCCGCGGTCAGAGTTGGAACAGTATGGCGCGGATATCATCATCGACAGCGCAGAAGAGATTCCGGCATTGGTGAAACACAGTGTATAATGTGCTTTTTTAATAGACTTTTTGACTTTATCGTGATAAAATAACCGTAGTCGAATTGTTAACAAGTGCCGGGAGGAGGAATCATATGGATAAGGATACGATCAAATACGTTGTTGTCATCCAGTGCGAACACACAATGAAACGTTGTTCCGGTTTCGCATGCTCTGAGAGTTTCTTTGGAAAGAGCGCAGCGTTTGCCGGTTATAACAATGGTACAAAATATCTTACAATGTCTTGTGGGGGCTGCAATGGTGCATGTGTAGCGGGGCGTCTGGAGCATTTTGAGATGAAACTCCGTACATTAACAGATATCAAAAAGTCAGAAGTTGCAGTTCATCTCGCATCTTGTGTCGTAACAGACAACAGGCATCATGACAGATGTCCGTATGTTGATTACATTGAGGAAATCATCAGAAAGAACGGTTTTGATAACATCGTGGAAGGAACATATCAGAGTCAGGCTTCGCGCGAATTGCGGCAGAAGGGCGTATATAAGACCTACGACAGTGTGGCCTTTGAATAAGAAACAAGCATACGAAACGGGAAAAGCGTGGACGGCAGTATTACTGCCGTCTTTTTATTGAAATAGGGAGGGGCTTGATTTTTTTAAAACAAAGCGTATACTATTTCAGGCAATAAAAATGACATTCAAGGAGGAAATCAAATATGAAGGAAAAAGCACAGAAATTATCAAAAGCATACGAAGAGCTTCATGAGGAAGCGAAACATTCCCTGATCGGTCTGGAGAAACTGATCGAAAAGAATTCCATGTCACTGGAAGAGGTCGTTGAACTGATCGACAACAAAATGCAGGGCGATGTCATTCATCCGGAACTCAAGAACATTGAGGAGATGACAAGCACTGATTTCGCAGCCATGTACAAGAAGATGGCTGAAGATATCAAGGTATCCCCTGAAAAATACGAAGCACACCTTAAGGCAAGCGGGATGACAGCTGATGAACTGTCGACATTATTTGCATCCATCAACGGTTCCATTGAAAGGTATCCGGAGGTATGGGAAGCAAAGGAAAACGCTGAACTGCTCCACCCGAAGCACCTGGCTGTTCTGGTCAGCGGATTCGGAAAGAAGTATTAAAGATATAAGCAATAGGCCGGATTTGCGGATGCCTGCAAGTCCGGCTTTTTGATTGCAGTATTTGCATTAGAATATTTCAATAATTAATCATGAAAATGGTAAATAATTGACAAGTCAGCATGCAAGGTTATGTTATAATATACAATTGTATAAAGAATATCCGGAGGAAATATGAAACGGCTTAAAAGAGGAATTATTTTAGAAGTTATCATACTGTTTGCATGCGGCACACTCATGA
This sequence comes from Bacillota bacterium, assembly GCA_017431785.1. Lineage (GTDB taxonomy): Bacteria > Bacillota > Clostridia > Peptostreptococcales > Anaerovoracaceae > Lentihominibacter. The sequence goes on from JAFRKJ010000045.1 coordinate 29,703, forward strand.
TTGGTGTGTTTACTTACTTTACACAGCAGGTGCTCACGGACGCCAGCGTAAAAGGCCAGACTGAGAAAATGGCATCCAATATGGCAGATGAAACGATTGCAGCAATAAAAGAGTATCCTTCTTACCGGTGGTTGATCAGATACTGGAGAGATCATGCGGAAGAGATGGATGTTGAATATGATGCCGATTACAATGCCGGCACGGAGACAGAGAAAAAGTTTGAACTGCTCTGCGAGCGCCACCCTGATTTGAAACCGAAGTATGCAGATACGGAAGAAATCGAAGCTCTTCCTCCAGAGGATCAGAAACTGTTTGCGGAGGTCACCTATTCATGGCTAATTACAAGAGTCGACCAAATCAAGAGTGCGAATGAAATCGCATTTCTGTTTGGTGTCCTGGCAAGTAACAACTACAGGGAACAGTTCTTCCTCTTCAGCGGGGCTGATCCGGGCTCTGAACGAGGTACTGAATACGGACAGGTTTATACCCTCGGTGTGACATCAGAGGTATCAAGAGGGCAGATAGAAGGTATGCGTCAGGCGCATAGAACGAACAGGCAGCTTGTGGATGCAGGTGATTATGTCGATTATTACGTATATGTCGAAACAATCGATAATCAGGATCTGATGATCGGACTGACCTATGACCTGTCGGAGCTCAATGAAAGGATCAGCAGAAGTACATGGAATGGAACCGTCCTTGCCATGATTCTTGAGCTGCTTTTGGCATGGGTATTCCTGGGGATGATATATCGTGTTGTCCTGCAGCCTCTGAAGACGATACAGGAGAACATACGGCTTTATATGGACAGAAAGGACAGCGACGAGGTTTGCAGAAACCTTGCGGAGATCAAATCCGCCAATGAAATTGGACAGCTTTCCGCAGATGTCTGCAATATGACCATCGAAATCGATGAACATATGGATCACATTAGAGAGATTACCGGCGAACAGGAGAGAATCAAAGCAGAGCTATCTCTAGCAAGTAATATCCAATCATCCATGCTGCCAACGATATTTCCTGCATTTCCGGAAAAGGCGGAGTTTGATGTCTTTGCAACTATGGATCCAGCAAAGGATGTCGGCGGAGATTTCTACAACTTCTTCCTCATCGATGATGATCATCTTTGTCTGCTGATTGCTGATGTGGCCGGCAAAGGCATCCCAGGTGCGATGTTTATGATGGCGACACAGATTATGCTCAGGAACAACGGCTCAGAGTGTACATCTCCATCAGAAATCCTGGAAAAGACGAACGAAAGAATCTGTGCCAATAATCCTGAGGATATGTTTGTAACCATATGGCTGGGTGTTCTGGAGATTTCAACAGGGAAACTGACCGCTGCAAATGCGGGACATGAATACCCTGCAATCTGTAAGAAAGACGGTATCTTTGAGCTTTATAAAGATAAACACGGTATGGTAGTCGGCGCCTTTGAAGGACTGAAGTACAAAGACTATGAGATTCAGATGGAACCAGGCGACAGAATATTCGTTTATACAGATGGTGTAGTTGAAGCAACAAATGAGGATAATCAACTTTTCGGTACAGACCGTATGATCGAGGCATTGAATGAGAACGCAGATGCACCGTCAGAAGTTCTGGCGAACGTCAGAAAGTCTGTAGACGAATTCATCGGACAGGCGGAGCAGTTTGATGATTTAACGATGCTGTGTCTGGAATACAAAGGTTCAAAATAGTAAGGGTGTGCGCAGCACAGAAAGGATGTATGAGCCATGCTTAGATATAGAATCTGCGGTCCGAGAGACTGCAGTGTATGGGTGGAGCTCAACAGAGCTTTCATGAGAGAAGAAATCAACGACAATGAGTTCTGGAACGAAGCAGATAAACTGACCTTGCAGGAGTTCAGAGATCTGTTCATGGAAGGCCTTGAGGCGAGTGAACAGGTGAAGTTTCTGCTGTTTGAAGAAGATGAGGAACCGATTGGCTTCGCGAATCTGATGATTTCATTCAGCGTATGGTCCCACGGGAAAGCGATGTTCATCGATGACCTCTACTTCAAATCAGGCGAACGCGGCAGAGGAAACGGTAAGGAAGCTATGCATATGATTGAGGAATATGCCAGAGAACTGGGATGTAAGCGCATCCAGCTTCATACGGAACACTCGAACACTGATGCCATCGAGTTCTATAAAGCAATCGGATATATGTTGGCAGACGTGAAATTCTGCGTCAAATATCTGGAGGAAGAATGATAAAGAAAACTGCTGACCTGAAGAACAAACAGAAACGTATTCGACATTCGCTGAATATCAAGACGTTTCTGATTATGATTGCACTTGTTCTCGGAATGGGCGGAACCGTCTTAGTTGCGGGCTTTTTTCTGTACCTTGTCGGTATGGTCAACCAGTTTTATGTTACCACTTGGAATCAGGCAAATTCAGAGGCAGCCGTACTGGAACAGCAGAATTACTATGATAAATCGATGGAAGTAATCGATATCTATAACAGCATTCCTGAGGAGAAAAGAGGAGACGGAACATCGGAAGAGTATCATGCCCATTTCACGCCGGTGCTCGATGATACGTTCAGAACCCTTCAGAAAGCACAGAGAGACTTGAAAGACCGGAACGGCCCGATGAATTCCTTTATCGTTGCAATCGACAGTGTGAACTGCAAGATGATATACATCTGCGATTCTGACCCGAATGAGGAAACATTCTGTTATCCGGGAACATGGGAAGAATATCCGCAGGATCAAATCGACGCACTGATCAATGGAAGGGAATTAGGCTATTTCGACAAAGTGATAGATGCCACACAAAAGGTACAGTCCGTCATCACAAATCAGCCGAAGTTTGGTCTTCGCTGTACGGGAGGAGCGACGTTGTTCGAGACGGATCAATATACAGTGATGGTTTGTGTGGATGAAAAGCTGAGTCCGATGGCGATGGCCAGTCAGGTCTTTCTGACCCATTATGTTCTGTTGCTTTTGTTCGTAAGCGTGATCACAGCTCTGATCGGGACCTTCATTGTGGGGAGAAAGATCGTCAGACCGATCAACAAGATGGCAAAGGCGGCAAGAACCTACAGTGAAAATAAATACACCGGCAATGAGAGATACTTCAAAGATCTGAAGATCCATACCAGAGATGAGATCGAAAACCTTGCAGTCACCCTTGAGGATATGGAGAGTGATCTGGCAGAATATGTCGATAATATGAAGCACATTACCGCACAGGAAGAACGGATCAATACAGAGCTGAATCTTGCGGCCAGAATCCAGGAGAGCATGCTCCCACGAGAGTTTCCTGCTTTTCCGGAGCGCAATGAATTTGATGTTTACGCCGAGATGAAAGCCGCCAGAGAGGTTGGAGGCGACTTCTATGATTTCTTCCTGGTTGATGATGATCACCTGGCACTCGTCGTCGGAGACGTATCAGGAAAAGGAATGCCCGCGGCACTGTTCATGACTGCATCGAAGATCATGCTTAAGATGAAGGGGCAGGAAGGTGTGTCACCCGCAGAAATGCTGGAGGATGTCAATGAAAGAATATGCGCCAATAATTCAGAGGAAGTATTCGTCACAGTCTGGGTTGGAATTCTGGAAATCTCGACCGGCAAAATCATTGCGGCAAATGCAGGACATGAGTATCCTGTCATCTTGCACAATAGCGGAAAAGCAGAGATTATCCATGATAAACATGGATTTGTCATTGGCGGATTGCCGGGAATGAAATATAATAATTATGAGCTTCAAATCGAACCGGGAGACGGTCTTTTTGTCTACTCTGATGGTGTTCCGGAAGCGATGAATGAAACAGACGAGCTCTTCAAAACAGAAAGAATGCTTCGGGCTCTGGATGACGCGGAAAAAGATAATCCGCGCAGGATCATTGAGCAAGTTGAAAACGCTGTGAACAACTATGTTGGCGGAGCAGAGCAGTTCGATGATATTACTATGCTGTGCCTTACATACAGAGGAGTGATGAATGCGCAGGAGACTTGATGAGTTTTCAAAACAGTATACACTAAACGGTAAAGGAATCGACAAGCTGTCCGAGACGATCAATCAGCAGTTGGAGAAGATTGACATGGAACAGAGGAACAGACTTCGTATACGTCTGTCTTTTGAGGAATCTCTGCTGCGGATGAGAGACAGGTTCGGTGAAGATGCTAAAGTGACTCTGACGATGGGAAATTCGATCAACAGGTCTTTTATGATGATCACGATGGAAGGGGAGCTGTTCAATCCTTTGAGCAAAAGAGAGGTTGACCTCGAGGATTGGAGCGGAACACTGTTGACGGCAGTTGGTCTTTATCCACAGTACAGTTATGAAAGAGGCAAAAATGTACTGAGGCTGAACCTTCCTGTCAGAAAAGTGAATCCGGCAATCATTCTTCTGATCGCAATCACAGCCGGCATTGTACTGGGAGTAGGCATACAGATGTTTTGTTCCGATGCGCAGATGGCTGCCATAACGGATGTTGTTCTGGAACCGCTGTATAATCTATGGATCAGAATCCTGTCAGTACTGTCGGGACCTGTCATCTTTTTCATGGTTATCACGACTGTTCTGAATACAGGCGGCATTGAGGAAGAAGGCGGAAGCAGCAGGAAAGTCATCTCCAGATACTTTCTGCTCAGCGGTCTAGTTGGAGTGGTGGCAATCATCATATGCATGGCCATCTCCAGAACGGAAGTGGTGCTTGGGCAGACTCTGGGTGTGAGTATATCTCAGTATTTGGATAAGTTGTTCCATATTGTGCCATCGGATGCTTTTGAACCGATTCTGAATGCGAATACACCTCAGATTCTCCTGTTTGCTTTTGTACTTGGACAGGGACTGAATATCATTGGTTCAAAGGTGGAAGGCCTTACATCAATCATCAGACAGATGAATATGGTAGGCCTGCTCATGACCGACTGGGTCAGCAGGTGCGTGCCTTACATAGCAGGAGGATTGATTTGCTATGAGATACTCTGGCATCAGACGAACCTTCTGATGCATCTTTGGATCGTACTGTTGCTTTCTCTAGCAGTTGCCTTTGTATGTATTGCAGGAGCTGTTATAATAGTATCTGTAAAGAAGCAGGTTGCTGTTCCTGTTCTTGTTAAGAAGATTCTGCCGGATTTCCTGACTGCAGTGAAGAGCGGAGGTCTGGATGAAGGATATGGTGAAACAGAAGCCGGATGCATCCACAAGCTGGGAATAGAGAGACATTACACACAGATCAGCCTGACACAGGGATTGGTACTGTATATGCCGATCAACGTAATCGGAACGCTGATTCTGACGTTTTATGCTGCAGTGCAGTTCGATGTCAGTATTTCGGTGGCTTGGCTGTTCATTGCCTGGATGCTATCCGTTGTCATGTTCGTGGCGACGCCGCCGGTTCCGGGAGCGAATTTGCTTGCATATATCATGATTTTTGATCTGTTGGGAGTACCAGATATGGTTCTGATAGACGCGATGATTTTCGAGGTACTCTTCGGAATATTTGCATCGGCAGGAAATCAGACCATGTTGCAGATGGATATGATCATGCAGTCAGATCGGATAGGTTTGCTGGATATAGACCAGCTTAGAAAATATAGGAGGAATGATAAGAAATGAATATCACGAAGAAAGCTGAAGACAAGAAGCTCACAATTGGTGTAGATGGACGTCTCGATACCATGACAGCACCTGAGCTGGATGAAGAACTGAAAGCATCCCTCGGTGGGGTTGAAGAGCTTGTTATGGATTTCTCCGACCTGGAGTACATTTCATCTGCAGGACTCCGTGTACTGCTGTCAGCGCAGAAGACGATGAACACGCAGGGAGAGATGACTGTGACAGGTGTCAACGATGTAATCATGGAGATCTTTGAAGTAACCGGATTCAGCGATATTCTCACCATTAAATAAAACGCAAAGGAAGAATAATCATGGAAGAAGTTAAGGGACGCTTGCAGGATAATACTGCAATAATCACCCTGACTGGACGTATCGATTCAAGCAATGCCGCCCAGGTTGAAGAGGAAATCTTCAGACTTCTGTCGGATGGTGAAATCGGATCGTTGTGCATTGACATGCAGGGACTGGAGTTTATTTCAAGCTCAGGACTGCGGATTTTACTTAAGCTGCGAAAAATCTATGGCGATTATCGTTTGACAGATGTGGGACCGGATATCTATGAAGTTTTGCATATGACCGGCTTTACAGAACTCATGACCGTCGAAAAAGCATATCGCCGCGTATCTGTGGATGGATGCGAAGTAGTCGGTGAGGGCGCAAACGGAACGGTTTACCGAATCGATGGGGACAACGTTGTAAAAGTATATAAAGATGCAAACGCACTGGATGAGATCCAGAAAGAGCGTGAATTAGCGCGCCTTGCCCTTGTGCTGGGGATTCCAACTGCCATATCATATGATGTGGTTCGTGTTGGGGACAGCTATGGATCTGTTTTTGAAATGCTGGATGCAAGATCTTTTTCTAAAATACTTGCAGAGCATCCTGAGAAAATGGATTGGTGTGTGAAGGAATATGTTGATTTGCTCAAGAAGATCCACAGAACTGTCGTTCCTGCCGGGAAGCTTCCGGACATGCGCCGGGTTGCTATTTCCTGGGCTGAATTCGTGCAGGATTATCTTCCGGAAGAACCGGGAAGGAAGCTGCTGCAGCTGGTTCGGGCAGTACCTAAGAGCAATCACATGCTCCATGGTGACTACCATACCAAGAATCTGGAACTCACCGGAGATGAAGTACTGCTCATCGATATGGATACACTGGCTACAGGTCATCCTGTTTTTGAGCTGGCATCCATGTTTAACGCCTTTGTCGGATTCGGGGAATACGATAACGGTCAGACCAAACGGTTCTTGGGATTTGACCGTCCGGTTGCCTTGGAATTCTGGAGAAAATCTCTGGCTGCGTATCTCGGAACAGAGGACGAGGATCGTATTCGTGCAGTTGAGAATAAGGCACGTGTCGTAGGATATACGAGGCTGATTCGCAGGTCTATCCGCCGCGGCGGATTGGAAGATACAGAGCGGAATGCAGAAATTGAACTCTGGAAGTCAGAGCTTTTGGAACTGCTGGACAAAGTGGATGATCTTACATTCCTGCCGAATGAAATACGGGTGGAAGCGACAAGACAGAACCTTGGTCCTGTGATGGAATTTCTATGCGCGCATTTAGAACAGGCAGGATGCTCCATGAAATCACAGACAGAACTGGAACTTGCCGTTGAAGAAATCTTCATCAATATTGCCAACTATGCATACAGCCCGGGCACAGGGGAAGCGGATATCCATATTGAGATAGAAGGTGACCCGAAACAGGCTGTCATCACACTTCGTGATCAGGGTGTGCCGTATAATCCTTTAGAGAGGGAGGATCCGGACGTTACACTCAGCGCCGAAGAGCGCGGCATCGGCGGACTTGGAATATTCCTGACCAGAAAGACGATGGATGAGTTGTACTATGAGTACCGTGACGGCAGTAATATCCTGACGATGAAGAAGAGAATCTAAAGGAGTCTATGGGCGACGAGAAACTGAGAAAATATGAACATACACTTGCTATAAGCGGCGCGGCTGTCGTCGCTTTTGGCATTTGGAGTGTAGTTAAGGCTGTCGTCTACTTTGTCGTGATTCCGCTTGCAAAGGTAGGCGCTGAGTTACGGGAAACAGGAGGCGTCGACTTTGAGTCAATCCAGTCCCTTGGAATTACAGACCGGGGACTGGGTTATATTACGGCTATCAGCATAGTGCTGGTTCTGATGATAGACCTTCTCATGCGCTTTTATGTGGGACGGTCAGCCATTTTAGAAGGAAGAGGCAATAAAAAGGGCAGTTTCTATCTGATTATTTCAGCTGTAGTGGTTGCTTTACTCTGTATGAGTATTGTCAGAAGAGCAATTGTATGGTTCATTCCTGATGAAACGGGAATCATGAAAGATCTAATGGATACCGCCGGAGTGTCTCAGATTCTCGATCTGACATCTCTATTTGCCTTGATTCAGGTCATCGTTTCAGCAATCATGGTCAGGCGGCTCCGTGAACAACTTGAGGTGAGCTGATGCAGGGAGATTTTCATTATTACGCAACATACTGCGCAGCTTTTCTCGCAGGATATACGCACGAAGAAAGTTTGGCGATTTGCTTCGGCGCGCAGTTCGTTGATTTTTGTTCTGTGACGTTTCTCAAAAAAATCAAAGGGCCTGAGACTGCTGCAACGACGCAATTACAGGCGGAACTCATGGACTCCAGAACGGATCATGTGGGACTTCAGAAAATCACCAGAACATGGGCTTCCTTTCATTTCCTCCCAAGAGACCTCAACGTCGAAGTCAAAGGCGGCAGACGCTATCAGAATAAATATCGTCTCATATGCGGACCAAATGGGGAACTGCTGGCAGATACCGTAGAACTGGCAAAAGGAAAAGGACTGGAAGCAGCAGGTGTCGCGATGCATGTCCTAGCGGATACGTGGGCCCACAGATATTTTGCGGGCACTCCATCACTAGTCATCAACAATACAAATTATCAATTCTACGAAATACTGGGCGAGGGTGATGATGCGGAAACCAGGCGTATTGCTTTTCGTCACAATCCAAAGGCGCTGGATGACCCGGTTGAAGGGAAGTATACAAACAGCGTATATCAGATCAGCGAAAACAATGTCATGAATCTGGGACACGGCAGGGCAGGTCATCTTCCAGACTACAGTTTCGCACGCTATAAATATCTTCCAGCCTGGGCTGAATACAAGGAAATCATCAAAGACAACCCATCGGATTACATGCACGCATTCTGCCAAATGGTGTATGCGTTAAGGTATCTGAGGGGGGATATTGATGCCTTTGCATTAGATACCTATGATTGGGATACTGTCGCACCCTATCGAGAAGAAATCAAGGAAATCATCGAACGGCGACAGCTGTTGGCCTCAAAAGACTGGAAAGCTCTGGGAGAAAGGTTGTCTGGCTGCACGATTGAAGCTTTTGATATCAAAAAGTATCAGCAGGAATATGTTGACGCAGAAAATAATGAGAAAAACCAGACTTATCTGGGCAGGTTTATCACAGCGGCGCTGGCGCAAAAGAGCATGGTCACCAACAGTATGGCTGCCTCCAAGAACAGACTGGCAGGAGTTGGATTGGAGGTGAGATTCCGTGACAAAGGCTAGACGCATTGGACATGTGCTGACAGGTTTGATCATGGTCATCTTCGGTACTGCTATGGCTATTATGCCGAGTGAAGTATACGGTGTGATCATATTGAGCCTAGGCTTGACGTTGATGCTGTCGGGAATCAGATCCCTGGTCTATTATTTCACCATGGCGAAACATATGGTTGGCGGTTTAGCTGTGCTATACCGTGGTGTTATTGTTTTTGACATTGGGCTGTTCACACTTTCTCTGGTAGATGTACCGCTTATCTTTATCATGCTGTATTTGGCCGGACTCCATGGATTCTCCGGCTTCATCGATATCATGCGGGCAATTGAGTCCAAGAAAATGAATGCTTCATGGAAACTGAATATCAGCCACGGAATCATCAATGTGTTGATTGCTTTGTTATGCCTCGTCTTCCTGAAGACCGTATGGGTTGCCACGCTCTGCTACTCACTGGGTCTGATTTATTCAGGTATTATCCGTATCATTCAAGCCTTCCGCAGGACAACTGTCGTTTACATTCAGTAGACAGTATTTTCAGTAGACGCTGTCCATGGCGACAGGTGTGTAGAAACGCTGTTCGATTTCATCCCATGTCTTGCTGTTGTTTCCGAGGATCCACATGAGCTTGGCGATAATGGTCTCCAGAGTCATATCACGCGCTTCGAGGATCTTAAAAGAATCTGCAATGCGGCGTCCGACCGCATAGGTGTTCATGTGACTTCCTTCGTAGGTGACCTGGGTGGTCATGGCAAGGATTTTTTCTTCCGGTCTATATTTCGACAGCTCAGTGAGGAGGGTGTTTTCAATTGATGCAGGAATACCGCCTGCACCGAAACTTTCAATCACGACAGCATCATAGATGCTGAAGATTTCAGGAATCAGGTCCGGGGACATGCTCGGCGTCAGTTTGAGCAGGAATACATTCGGATTGATCGAATCATAGAATTGCACACGGCCATTGGAAGGTATGTTGAGGTACCGGATGATGTGGCCGTTATTTATTTCCGCTATTACCGGAAGGTTGATGCTCTCAAAAGCAAGAAAGCTCATTGATCTCACTTTGCGGGCATGTGTTCCGGCGATGACCTTGCCTGCAAAGACGATTTGTACACCATGAGAGAGGGAATTGGCTGCATAAAGAATACTGTCCTGCAGATTGGATTTCGCATCTGTGATTTCAAAGCCAATCGGTTTCTGGGCGCCGGTCAGGACGATTGGCTTTTCAGAGTTCTGGATCATATATGAAAGGACAGCTGCCGTATAGGCCATGGTGTCAGTTCCGTGGCATACAACGAAACCGTCGTAGAGATCATAATTGTCTCGGATGGCATCAATGATTCTGATCCAATGTGAGGCAGTCATGTCAGTACTGTCAATATGGAAAAGCTCCTTAATATCAATGGCGATGTCCGAACCAATCTGTGGGAGATGTTCACGGAGCTGATTGCTGCTCATTCCAGGCACGAGGCCATCCGGAGATTGCACAGAAGCAATCGTTCCTCCCGTGGTAAGTATCAAAATCTTTCTCATTGCAGTCTTCCTCCTTGCACTGATTTTAGCATAAATGACCGCAACGGGATACGGCTGTATCAAAACAAAAAGGCTCTGAAGAGAGGATTACCTCATGTTTCGGAGCCTTTTTGCTTGTACTGAAGGTTTGTTTAATGAACTTATGGAACCTTATGTGCTTCTTTATCCTATGTGATGTGCTTTTTTGTATTTAATCACCAACATATGGAGTGTTGAATCTCTCTTCAAATGCTTTTGACAGCTCATCCACAACAGAAGGGTGGGCGATGCTGATGAGTGCGCGTGCACGCTCTCTTAATGTCTTGCCTTTCATCCTGGCAATTCCGTATTCTGTGATGATATAGTCGACATCGTAACGGTTCGTTGTTACGGCTGCGCCGTTGTCAATGTACGGTACGATTTTGGAAATGACAGTTCCATCTCTCTTGACTGTGATGGACGGCATTGCGATGATGGAGATGCCTTTGCCGTCTTCAGCCCTTGAAGCACCGCGGACAAAGTCAACCTGACCGCCTACGCCGGAGAACTGCTTTGTTCCGATGGATGCGGCGACGACCTGACCCATAAAATCGACCTGCAAAGCAGAATTGATCGAGACCATCTTGTTGTTCTTCGCGATAACCGTAGGGTCGTTTACGTAATCTACCGGCCGGAGCATCAGCATAGGATTGCGGTCTGCAAAATCATAGAGCCGCTTTGTTCCCATCAGGAAGGTGACGACGATCTGGCCTCTGTGCAGCGTTTTTTCAGAGCAGTCGATGACGCCGGCTTCCACCAGATCCAGAACGCCATCTGCAATCATTTCAGAGTGGATTCCCAGATGCTTGTGATTCTTTAATGATGCGAGGACGGCATCCGGTATTGCGCCGATACCGAGCTGCAGAGTTGATCCATCTTCGATCAGAGACGCGCAGTACTCACCGATAGCCATTTCCACATCGCCGACCTTTGGAGGCTGTGATTCCATCAGCGGCATATCCATCTCTACGATGGCGTCGAGCTGGCTGACATGGATGTGTGTATCTCCGTAAGCAAACGGCATGTTGTTGTTCACCTGCGCGATGACTGTCTTCGCAGAGCGCATGGCCTGGAAAGTATATCCCGACTCAACGCCCAGATTGCAGTATCCCCACTGGTCAGGAGGGGAGACCATCACCAGACACACATCGAAGTTGAGAATGCCTCTTCTCATCCAGATCGGAAGTTCTGAGAAGTATACCGGGATGACGTCGCCGTTCCCGTGGGCAATACTGTTTCTGGTTCCTGCTCCGAAGAAGATTCCATCAAATGTGAAGTTGTCTTTGTACTTAGGGTCTGTGTATTCGCCTTTGCCGAGGGAGACCATATGTGTGATATGAACACCGCGGTACGCGTCATGGTTTGCCACCATGGCATCGATCAGACCCGTAGGCTCACAGATGCAATGACCGAAGATGACGTGATCGTGAGACTTGATCAGTTTTACTGCTTCTTCGGCTGTCGTTAACTTATTTTCATAGTCCTGTTTCCAGTTCATCGGGGTTACTGTTATCTCTGCCATGAGTCCTTCCTCCTGCAACAGCTGCATTTTTGATCAGCACTTAAGCGGGCTGATAGGTGATTCGATTGTTGTATTTATTTTAATGCATGATTTAGTGAGATAAAGTATATGTAGCAATAAAAAACGGGAAAAAATGCAGATATGCATATTTTCCCGTTCAGATTATGCAAAAACGAATTATCTTGCAATTTTTACTATTCAACGATTTCCCAGGTCTTCTTGATCTTTGTATCAAGAGTGATGCCCAGCTCTTCCGCATATCTGAAGTATTCATCTACCTGTTCATCAGAAAGCATGTCAGAAGAGATGACGCCGCTCTGACCTTCAAACTGATCGTTAATGAAGAGTTTTGAGAACATATATCCGCCCTGACCAGTCAGATACATCTCGCCTGTCATCTTAGCTCTCTCGAAGGATTCGACAAAACCAGGTGCATTCACGTGGACTTCCACGAGGACGCCCTCATCATCCTTACGTCCATATGCTTCAATGACCATACAGCCGGAGTCAAGAGCCATACCTTCATCTACGAAGGATTTGATTTCCTCTTCGTATTTCGGAGCATGCGGCAGATGGCTGAGCACGAAGTCAAACGGTACGATTTTCTGACCGTTGAACTCTTCCTCTTCATGACTGAGCATTCCTGCTTCATAAAGAGGTGCAGCGAAGTCCATACCGGCTCCGGCATACTTGAAGTATGCGTTCTTACAGCCTTTGAAATGAGTATCTGCATTGAAACTGTACTGGAGAGGTTCGTCATGGCAATGTTCTCTGAAAGTAATCCTGCTTTCCATGTACGGATACTGTCTTGTGATCGGTCTGCCGAACGCAGGAGTGTTGATCAGTTTACCGCCTTCCCAGGCCAGCGCCATTTCACTCATATCCGTAAGAGCGGTGATAGGAGACCACCAGAATGGCTGGAAACGTTTCGCAATCGCACCTTCCCAGACAAAGTTGTAGATGGTATCGCATTTGTCGAGATAACGCATGGCGTACTTGGTCGCGGCGCAGATAAGGCCCGGTGCAGAACCGGTTCCGAATATGGCCAGTTTGCCGATTTCTTCAAACTTCGGTCCATACAGTTCAAACATAGCCCGGATGCTTCTGTACCAGTTGAGCGTGTCCGGATCCTGGAGCTCAGGTTCGTCGCCTTCCGCAATCGCCTTTTTGCCTGGCTCGCTTTCTGCCCACATATCACCCAGTGCTGTGGTGCCAGCGTAATCCTGATAGTTTGCTTTCACGATCAGTGCGGCATCCAGAACATTCTGCGTACACTCAAGTGGCAGACCATTCAGAATCAGGTCAACGCCTTCTGCAGCCTTCACAATGCTGTCTAAATCATGAGCGTCAACAAAAGCTCCTTTTGCTTTTGTAAGCTGTGCAACCAACGTGTCTACCGCGGTTTGATCATAGTCAGCGCAGATGATTTCGCCGACGTCCGGTTCTGCATCCAGCTTTCTGGCAGCAGTGCTTCCCTGGGCGCCAACACCCAGAACTAGTATTTTTTTCATATTTTTACCTCGCAATCTTTATACTTTCATATTATCATATATTTGATAAGAGAGGTATGATTTTCATGTCGTTACTGGATAAATATGCGGAATACAAAAGCAACGTCAGCCAGCGAGGCAATACTGTAACGAGAAGATACATGGATCCGGACTTTCTGATGCCGGATGTGTTCTTCATGATGGATGAAATCAAGGGCAGGCAGATCCTGCGGAAATACAACAAGGCTTCAGGAATGACGGTATACGCAGGGACCTATCACGTGATATTCAAGACCGAGGATATGGGACGGTTCTGTCTGATCATGAGAAGGATCAAGAATGAATGGCCTGTACCGGAGGAATATATGAATCTCAGTGAGATGGAACAGAACACATATATCGTCTCAGAATACTACCCGGGGACTCACATGAGAATCTATCTCCGGGGACTGGGAGAAGCGGCCCTTGACCGTGTTGTGAAGGAATACGAAAGAAAGACAAGAAAAAAGCTCACATTGAAATAATGTGAGCTTTTCAAGTCTGTCAGATGATTGATTTAAGTCATCAGGAAGGGAAGCCCGAATCAGCCAGACCTTCCTGTTTCAGTATGTTTTCAAGGACTGTGATATCTGTTGAGATATCCAGCAGACCCTCTGTCGAAACACGATTCAGAATATTGGAGAACGCATCCGCCAGCATCGCCAGAGAATTTTCAAACTGGGCTTTGATGCGCTGTTCCTCCTGATCCAGATTGCTCAGATTGCAGAGTGTTTGGTAATGCTCAATTGCAGAAACTGTCTTAGGAAGATAGTTCTCAACAAACTTGTCATAGCTTTCATGGTCTTCTGGTTCTTTCTCGTAATTGCGGAGAATCTTATCTGTGAGATCTCTGATTTTCAGAATATTGTCTCTGTGAGCACCGTCGCTGATTCCTTCGAGAGATTCATTGATTCTGCTGATGCTGTCTTTGCGGACAGCTTCGATTTTCTTATATCCCTGCAGAGCATGACCGCAGTAGAAACAGTAGTTGATTTCGGAAGGAATCTCTTTACCACAGAACGGGCATTCCATGGGAGCACCGAAATCTTCAGCATTATATTTTGGTTCAACAACGGTTTCTTTTGCCTTTGCATTATCCTGCCTGTTCGTCGTCTTATCGACGATGATGGTGAAGAGAGCAATAATGATCAGAAGCAATCCGAGGAAAGTGTGATCCGGGAGATAAATCAGGCCAAGAAGACCTAACAATACGATGACAACGATTCTGGTTCGTCCAAATTCTTTGACTTTATTCTTTTTCATGGTATCCTGCCTGTCCGTTTCTTATTCTGAAGCCGGTTCAGATTCAGCCGGCTCTGAAGCGTCTGTTTCTTCCTCTGTCTGCGGAGGTTCTGTTTCAGGTGTATCTTCTGAAACCAGTTCGAAGTAAGCGCTGTCGTAATCGATGACGACGACCTGACCGGCCTTGAGCTTATATCCGCGCGCCAGTGAATACAAGTGATCGATGGCGTAGGAATTGTAATCTTTGTCGTATTTTTTCTGCGCATCTTCCAGATTGTTGTAGATGTCTACAGACATGTAGCTTTCATTATCTGGAGGGTAGATATTGTACCTACCCTGAGGAAGCTCTGAATCCTCTCCGACAACATAGGTACCGGTCAGTTCGATTCCCGCACGTTCCATGCTGACAACATCTCTTTCGTAATTGTCCAAATTGTCATATGGGTCGTGCGAGCTGACCATCCATCCCATGCCGAGGACAACGCACATGGCAGCGAGGATGATTGAGAGCAATTTGTATCTCTTCGCCTCTGTGCGCGCCTTTTCGAGGGCTGCAGGCGCCTTTTTCTTTTTTTCCACTTTTGCTCCGCACTCACCGCAGTATTCTGCGTTATCCGGCAGAACTGTTCCGCATTTATTACAAATCATATGTCCCATCCTTTCTGTACAAATGATTATAACAAATACACTCTATTTCTTCCAGTTTGCTTTTGCCTTCCCGTCATAAATGGTATAATCAATGCTGTAATTAAAAAAAGGGAGGACAGAACTTTGAAGAAATTTATATTGAAAGAAGACTTTCTGGAGCTGTTCCCGGAAGCGAAGATTGGGATCCTGGTGTGTAAGGGAATCGACAACCATGTGAAGGATGAAGAAAAATACGCACCGTGGCTGCGGGAGTGCGAGAAAGTATCTGCACAGTATACATCCAATCCGGAGTTTACATCCAATCCGGTCATCCGTGGATGGAGAGATGCATTCTATAAATTCAAAACCAAGAAGGGAGCACGCTGTTCTATTGAGGCGCTGCTCAAGCGTGTTGCAAAAGGCAATCAGATAGGAACGATCATTCCTCTGGTGGACATCTACAACGGCATTTCACTGAAGTACGGTGTTCCCATCGGCGGCGAGGATATCGACAAGTTCGAAGGAGATATGAGGCTGACGATTGCAGAAGGCGGGGAGGACTTCGTCACCTACGGCAGCGAAGGTAAGAGCGAACCGCCAAGTCCGGGAGAGGTCATCTACAGAGATGACTTCGGCGCAGTATGCCGCTGCTGGAACTGGCGGGAAGCAGAACGTACGATGCTGACGGAGGATACGGTGAACGCATTCATGATCATTGAAGCACATAACGCCGAGAGCGCAGAGAATATGGATGCAGCACTGGAAGAACTCAGGAGCATGATTGAAACGGAACTGGGCGGCAGCGTGGAGAAGCGCCTGGCGACCGCAGAGAATCCTGAAGTACTCATAGAAGAGTAAGTCAATAAAAGAGCCGGCGGGGGATATCCTTACCGGCTCTTTTGGTGCTATTTGATGTTTTGCTTTTGCTCTTATTTCATCATGGAGAGCAGAGCGTTGATCAGCTGTGTTCCGTCGTTGGCTGGAGCAGCCTGAGGTGCTGGCTGGCTTGCAGCGCCGCCGAACAGTGACAGAAGATCGCCCAGATCCAGACCGTCACTCAGGTCAACACCTGCCTGCTGCTGTGTCTGTGCTGTCTGTGTTGCAGCAGAAACGCCGCTCATCAGTGATGGAGCAATCGTTCCGAGTACATTGGCGATATCGTCGATGCCGATGCCGGTTTCATTTGACAGGGACTTCAGAACATCATTTTCATCGTCTCCCAGGATGTGTCCGATGATCTTGCCGCCATCTTCAACGTCAGCAGATGCAATCTGATCTGAAACAGAGGATCTGCTCTGGTGCTGTCCGAGTGCTCCGAAGAGAGAGGACAGACCTGACTGTGACTGGGAATTGCTTGTCATGTACTTGATGAGCAGAGGCAGAGCAAGAATCAGAAGCTTCTTGAGCTGAGGCTGCTGAACTCCGGTGTTGTTGGAGAGAGAGCCGAGGGACTGGCTGCTGAGATAAGCAGATAATAGTAATCCAAGTAAATTCATTTTCATTCTCCTTTATTGTTTCTGTTAAAATGATGATCGATATCTTATGTGTATATAATAACCCAAGTCAGAGAATTCAGAAAGAGAAAAATGAGAATAAATGTGATATAATGTGCAGCGTATGAAAGGAAAGGGTAATCATATGAGCAGTAAAAAATATGCAAAGAACAGCAAACAGCAGAGTGAATTCAAGAGCATGCATTCGCCGGTCAAAGTATGGGCGGTGAGAATCGTAGTATTCCTTCTCTGCATTGCGGTTGCAATCACCTTAATACCATCAGTATTCTTCTAAATAAAAATCATTCTTTCTCAAATTGTTAGCACTCACCTATTGACAGTGCTAACAAACAGTGATATGATATGTCCAGAACAAGGGAACAGAGAGAAAAAAGTTCTATTGCTCAGATAAATATTGACAGAATAATATCCAAAGGGGGAAAGAATGATGTTTTATCCAAGTATTTTTAATGACAACCTGTTTGACGACTTAATGAGTTTTGATTTTCCAACATTCGCAGCGCCATCCAATGCTGAGAGAAAGTTGTATGAAAAGCAGGCATCAAATCTGATGAAGACAGATGTCCGTGAGCTCGAAGACCACTATGAAGTAGATATCGATCTGCCGGGATTCAAGAAAGAAGAAATCAAACTGGAACTGGAAAAAGGTAAACTGACGGTAAGCGCTGCCAGAAACACCAGCGAAGAAGAAAAGAACGAAGAGGGAAAAGTCATCCGTCAGGAGCGTTATATGGGCTCCATGCAGAGAAGCTTCTATGTAGGTGAGTTCATCACCGAAGAAGATGTGAAGGCAAGATTTGAAGACGGCGTTCTGAAGCTGGCTGTTCCTAAGAAGGAAGCGCCGAAACTTCCGGAAAAGAAGAGCATCACAATCGAAGGTTAAACAGAATCATCAAAAGAAGGGCTTCCGCGAAAAGCGGTAAGTCCTTTTTTGTTTAAAACACATCTTGATTCAATCCTAAGATTATTGTACAATTGTACACGGTAAAGTACATTAATTGAAAGGAGATATAGTCAAATGGCTGGAGATATCAAGTTTCTGACGGTTGAAGATGTTGCCGAGATGCTTCAAGTGACAAGAACGACGATTTACAACCTAAAGAAGCAGGGACTTCCATTTATCAAGCTTGGCAAGAATATCCGCTTCGATCAGGATGACGTAGTCGACTGGGTCAGAAGCAATAGACAGGTCGAAAAGAATGATTAATGCTCTGATAATCGGAGGAATATATTTAATTATTTTGTTTGTGTTAAGTGCCTTCCTGATCAGGAAGGCATTGACTTCTTTTGAGGACTATAGCTACTGCGGCAGATCCCTCGGCATCGGGTTTGTCTTTTTTACCTATTTGGGAACCTGGATAGGCGGAGGGACCATTATTGGCTTAGTAGGAAGAAGCCATGACTATGGCGCAAGTCAATACTGGATCATGGCTATGGCCTGTTTTGTCGAGCTTTTTTTCGCCTTCTTCCTGATCGATAAGATTCGGGATAAGGAGTACAAAAGCATCACTGTTTTTTTTGCGTCCAATTATCCTATGCACGGCGGGATTGTCAGAATTCCCGCTGCAGCAGCGCTGCTGATCAGAAATGTAACTATGATCGCCATGCAGTTCAGCGCGCTTTCATATCTAATAACCATCACCTTCGGAATCAACAGAAGTCTTGCACTGATGATCATATTTATTGTCATCATCGGGTATACGGTTCTGAGCGGTCTTTGGGGTGTTGCCATGACAGACGTTTTTCAGGGCATACTCCAGACATTCAGCATCATTGCGTTGATTGTAGTCACACTATACGCAGCGGGCGGTATCGGCGGCATTGAGCATTTCTATCTTGAAGAGGAGGAACTGGACAGTCTGAACCTCTTCTCGACATCTATGAGCTGGTATGAAATCATCATGTTCATCGCTGCTTTCGGATTGTTCTTCCTGATGAACGATCAGACGAATTGGGAAAGAATTTACGCCAGCAAAGGGGACCGCACCGCTAAGTGGGGTTTCATGCTGCCTCTCGTCATCACATTGATCAGCCTTGTGATGATCTCTTATCTCGGTGTGTTTCAGAGAGCCATATCCGGAGGTGTTGAAGATTCCCAGTCTGTTCTATACACATTTCTGTTCGACCGCGGAGGTTCGATTCTGACGATTCTGATCATGGTCGGACTCATCGCTGCCATTATGTCTTCGGCAGATTCCTTTCTGCTGGCATCCGGAATCATGATTTCTGAAGATATCATCAAGACATTCATCATAAGGGACATGTCAGACAGGGCGATGATATTCTTTACTCGTATCTTTGTTGTGGTAACAGGATCCATCGCGTTCACCTTTGCCATCAACATCCATGACATTCTCTCTCTCTGGCTGACAGGAATCGGTATGACATCCATCATTCTTCTGCCGGGTTATTTCTTGGGCTGGGGTAGGAGAAAACCTTCTACAGATACTGTTCTTGCCGGTATGGGTGCCGGTTCTGTATGTGTTCTGCTGATGATGTTCGGGATCATACCAGTAGAGGCGCCGTATATTTGCGCCTGCTGTATTCTCAATCTTCTCATTTGTGCGATTCCAGTAAAGCGGAACCGCATCCCTGACAACGCTTAATTATCTTGACAAAAACATCACACTGATTTAAACTTACGGTAGTTTACAATAATATACAATAAACTACTTGTTTTAATGGAGGAGGAAGCAATGAAGGATATTATGACTGTTGCTGTCGTCAACTTCAAGGTCGATGCATGCAACAAAGAAGGCAATCTGTCCAGAATCTGCGGGTATGTTGAAGCAGCGGCAAAACGCGGCGCAGATCTGGTACTGCTCCCGGAACTCTGTCTATATGGATACGACTACTATGTAGACACGAAGATTCCGCAGGCGGAGAAGATTGAAACAGCTGAGCTGAAGGATGGTCCATCAGCACAGGCGGTAGCTGAAGTTGCGAAGAAATACGGAGTTTACGTTGTATTCGGAATGGCCGAAAAGAAAGAAGACACACCGGATGCAATCCTGTACAATTCCGCGATCGCAATCGGTCCGGACGGTATTATCGATTCCTATCAGAAAATGCATCCGTTCGAAACTGAGAGTGTATGGTGCGAGAAGGGTGAGAAACCATTTATGTTCGATACACCTTGGGGACCTGTTGGTATCAGCATCTGTTTTGATACCTACCAGTTCCCGGAACTGCAGAGACATTACTGCGCACAGGGATGCCGTCTCGTACTGAATCCGACTGCTTTTATCGAAGAAGTACCATTCGATGGAAGCCGCGACGCCTTCTGCCAGACATTCGGAAAGACGCTGGAGTACGGCGTGATCTGCAATACGATCTACATCGCAACAGCAAATCTGACCGGCATGGATACCGAATGCTATTTCGGCGGCGGAAGCAGCATTATGGGCCCGAAGATCACGCCATTCTACGAGACGATGCTCCACTACTATGCAGGCGGACCGGAAGATAATCAGGCGGAACTGCTGATGGCGACAATCGACTTGTCACTGGCAGAGAGGCGTTTGTTCGTAGACAAAGAGATTACAGGCGTACCTGACTACAGACCTGAAATCTATAAGAAGTTCCTGTAATGCAAAGTCAGTAACTACATTATCATCATTCATAAATCGTTAAGAGAGGAGAAATTTCAATGGAAGACAATACTTTGAAACGTACCATGAAATTGAGCCATCTGGTTATCTTCGGCGTTGCGTTTCTGACTCCGATGATCGCCTACACAATATACGGCACGATTTCCACAGCATCCCATGGTGTTGAAACGGGATCTGTAATATTCGCAACCATTGCGATGCTGTTCACAGCACTGAGCTATGGACATATGGCAAAGGCTTATCCGACAGCAGGATCAACTTACACTTATTCACGTAAAGCCATTAACTCGAAGCTGGGAGTACTGGCAGGCTGGATCGTACTTCTGGGATATGTATTCTTCCCGATGGCTATCTGGCTGATCGGTGCGCAGTATCTGGGAGATGCGGTTCCTGCAGTTCCGTCATGGCTGTGGCTGATCCTGTTCATCGTTGTGACATCCGGAATCAACATCATCGGCGTTGAGGTCGGAACAGTTGTAAACTTTATTCTGGTGGGAATCCAGGTAGCAATCATCATTGCATTCCTGGCATTCAGCATCAACTATGTTACAGAAGGAAATGGACTGGCAACACTGGCATCATTTGATCCGTTCTACAATCCGGATATTGATTTCTCATTCATTGTAGCCGGCGCTGCTGCATCCTGCTACTGCTTCCTGGGATTTGACGCACTGACAACATTCACGGAAGACGCAATCGATCCGACAAAGAATATTCCAAGATCCATCATCCTGACTTTGATTGTCTGCGGAGCGATCTTTGTTGTTGTAACTTACTTCACACATCTGGCACACCCATCCTTCGAATATGCAAATCCTGACAGTGCTGCATATGAGATCGCTCGTGAGGTCGCACCGGCTGTATTTGGCGGAATCTTCCTCATCGGTCTGATTGCAGGTCAGTTCGCTGCAGGCTTAGCTGCGCAGGCTTCCGGCGCCCGTTTGCTGTATGCGATGGCTCGTGACGGTGTTATGCCTAAGAAGTTATTCGGAAGACTGCACAAGACCCGCAGAACTCCTGTCAATGCAATCTGTCTGACAGGTCTGGTTGCACTGTTTGCAGTATTTCTTGATGTTACTTCCGCAACAGCTTACATCAGCTTCGGTGGGTTGGTAGCATTTATATTCGTTAACATTGCAGTCATCTTCCAGTATTTCATCAAGCAGAATGAACGTTCTGGAAAGGGAGTATTCCTCTATCTGATTCTGCCGATCATAGGTGCAATATTCTGTCTGTATCTGCTGATCAGTCTCGACAGACTCGCTATCGTGCTGGGCTGCATCTGGATCGTTTTGGGAATCATCTATGTACTGATTCTGACAAAGGGACTGAAAGAAGAACCACCTGAACTCGGAATCGACGCATAACTGTCGCAAGAAAGTAAACAAAATCCTCTATTATCCGGAGAGATAATTGATGAAGAGGCTGCTGTACCATGTGAAGGTACAGCAGCCTTTTACTGTGAAAAAGCGTATGAGATGTGATATAGTAAGTACACGAGGTATAATAATCACATGACAGGCTACTTGGTTTTTACAGGATGTATGATCATCCTGATAATTTTATATCTTGTCCACCGCAGAGGAATCTCTGCGCACAGCATCGAAAGCATGATTTTCGGAGGTGAATCTGTAGGCACAATGGGACTCACCTGCAGTATCTTTGCCGCATGGATGTGGACAACTTCTGTGTTCGGGTCCGCGGAGACCTATGCTTTATTTGGGATATGGGGTCCGATCACGTATGTACTTGGCGCTTGTATTGCTTTTGCGGGACTCATAGGGATGATTGTATTTCTGCGCCGCCATTATCCCAAAACAGTCACATGGCTGGAGTTTATTCAGGTTCGCTACGGCAGGTGGACAAAGCTTTGCTTCTATTTGTTTGCAGTCATCGTTCCTGCCTATGTTCTGATTGAGCAGGGGGTAGGCATTGCATTTGTTCTGGAGACTTTTTATGGAAGCTCCTTCAGAATGATCTCCTTCTTTAGCGTCATCATTACCATGGGATTTGTGCTGTTGGGCGGCATGAAGCTGGTGATTGCAGAAGAGAAACTGGCGACTGCAATCATCATAGCAGGGTTTCTTTTCGGAGCAGTCAGTGTAATTGTCGGAACGGATGTTACACCTGTGAAACTGCAGGCGATTTCCATGACCGATCTGGGGCTGGCAGGAAGAATCAGCGTATCGGCCATTCAATATTTTGTTCTGGCCATCATCATTGCCTTTGGACAGATTGCCTTTGACCCTGCTTATTATATAAAAGCCAGTATGGCAAAAACCGAAAAGAAGATGATCTGGGCCTATCTGCTCGGCGGTATTATCATATGGGGCCTCATTACATTGGCAGCTTCTATTTACATGGGATACGCCGCAACATCTGCGGGCAATGAAATGACAGATCTGTTCCGAGGACCGGCAAGAGCAATTTTCAGTTTTATCATCATCATGATCGGCATCAGCACCATCGCACATTTCATGATTGGCATGATAGGAGTATTCTCAACCGATTTGTACAGCACCGTTATCAGGAGGGAAGGATCAGACCGGGAGAAAATCATCTTCGGACGCGTTATGCTGATTGCGGTCGGCTTGTCATGCGCGTCCATGACCATTGCGCTGGAGAATATCTCACCGCTGACGCTGGATGTATTCTGTGCCATCTTTTTCGCGGCGCCTTGTGTTCCCCTGGTGTTCGGCTGCATCTCACAGCGCAATTTCGGCAGGCTGCCGATTATGGCAACGATGATGGGTATCATAGGCGGGCTGATCATATGGGCTGCGATTCCATTTAGTCAGCAGGGAAGCCAGCTCGCAGGAGTGACAGCATCTCTCCTCATTTCACTTTTGATTATGCTGATTGGCTGCGTACGCCGTATGCCATACGATAGATAAATACCTTTCAGGAGGAATCGAACATGTCATTTACAATTCAAGAAGCAAAAGCAATGATAAGCAGTATGCCTCGTGTGTCTTTGGGATTCTTTCCAACGCCGCTTTACAGACTGGACAGCTTATCCGAGGAGCTTGGAATCAATCTGTGGATCAAGAGAGATGATTTCACCGGAAGCAATCTGTTCGGCGGAAACAAGACAAGAAAACTGGAGTTTCTTATAGGAAAGGCGAAAGCAGATGGAGCGGATTGCGTTTTCACCTATGGAGCGACACAGTCGAACCATGCCATGCAGACTTCCTGGGCGGCTGCAAAGAACGGTCTCAATCCGATTCTCTATCTGGCAGCTGTCGTACCGCCGGATCCGGATGACTATAAAGCAAATCTACTGCTCGATAGCATCTATGGAGCAGAGATTCATATCGTTGATCTGGAGGAAGGGGAGTCCTTTGCAGACGCAGAGAAACGTTCCTTCAAGATGGGCAAAAGCCATATTGCGCGGTTGGAAGAACAGGACATCAAAAGTTACGATATTCCAATGGGTGGCGCTAATGAATACGGAACACTTGGTTATGTAAACTGCATGATTGAGCTGGCAGAGCAGATGGAATCAGAAGGAGTACGCTTCGACCACATGTATCATTCCACAGGTTCCGGCGGTACTATGGCTGGAATCGTTGCAGGAAAGCGTATTATGGATCTTGCCATGCAGGTGCATTCTGTCACAGCTATGGATGTTGGAGATGAAGATAAGTATGCCGGCAGAGCGGCACAGATGGCATCAGATGCACTGACGCTTCTGGGGGTCAATGAAACCTTGTCCGCTGAGCATTTCCTGATAGATCAGAATCACTACGGTCCAGGCTATGAGTGCCCAAGTGAAGAGGGAACAGAAGCAATCAGGCTTCTGGCCCGCAAGGAAGGTATTCTCGTCGATCCGGTTTATTCAGGAAAGGCGTTTGCAGGTCTGCTGTCAGATGTACGCAGCGGAGCGATTCCGGAAGACAGCAATGTGCTTTTCCTGCACACAGGAGGATCCACAGTATTTTTCGCTGAGAAGGAGATCATCGGGAATCTGGTGTAAGGGATTTGGTGCTTTTGCATTGCGTTGACTTTGCATTGAATGGTGATAGAATTGAAATCAGATAGAAACAAGTAATAAAGAGGTGAAAACAGCAATGACGAAGGTAAAAGTTGATATTTTTTCGGGTTTTTTAGGTGCAGGCAAGACAACGCTCATCCGGAAACTGATTCAGGAAGCATATGACGAGAAACTGGTCCTGATCGAGAATGAATTTGGGGAAATCGGTATCGATGGAGGATTTCTTAAGGATACCGGCGTTCAGATAAATGAAATGAATTCAGGATGCATCTGCTGCACACTGGTCGGCGACTTCAAGACAGCGCTGAAGCAGGTCATTGATCGGTACAAGCCGGAGAGAATCCTGATCGAACCATCCGGTGTCGGCAAACTGAGTGATGTGATCATTGCGGTACAGGATGCCGGAATCGAAGAAATCGAGCTGAATGGATTCACCACGGTTGTAGACGCCAAGCTGTGCAAGATGTATATGGCTAACTTCGGCGAGTTCTATGAAAACCAGGTAGAGCATGCCAGTTCGGTGATTCTGAGCCACACGAAGGGAATGAGTGATGCGAAGATCAAGGAATGTGTTGATATTATCCGTCAGCACAACGATCACGCTTCCATCGTGACGACGGATTGGGATGAACTGACTGGTGCGCAGATCCTCGAAACAATGGAGCAGAAGAAGACGCTTTCTGCAGAGCTCGACAGATTAAGAGAAGAGGCCTATGCCGAAGAAGAGGCGCACCATCACCACCATCACGACCACGAGCATCATCACCACGAACATCATCACCACGAACATGAACATAATCATGATCACAACCATGAACATGAACATCACCACGACCACCATCATGACCACGGCCACCATCATGACCATGAGCACGATCATCATCACGATCATGACCATCATCATGCGGATGAGGTGTTCAGTGATATTGGTGAGGAGACTACGAATAAATACACAATGGAACAGATTCAGTCTGCACTCGAGGCACTTCAGGACGAGGAACAGTGCGGACAGGTGCTCAGAGCAAAGGGTATCGTTGAGGGAACAGACGGTGCATGGATCCACTTTGATTATGTTCCCGGAGAGCCGCAGGTCAGAACAGGCAGTGCAGAGACGACGGGCATGATCTGCGTTATCGGCGTAGACATCAAACAGGATGTTATCAGAGAGCTCTTTCGCCTGTAACGGTCAATGTAAGAACATAAACCTATGCAAGGAGACAAGAATATGATGGGCAACTACGAGATCCCGGTATATCTGTTCACAGGTTTTCTGGGGTCGGGCAAGACAACATTCCTTCAGGACCTGCTGGATGGAAGCGATTTCAATGACGGTCAGAGCACACTCGTTCTCCTCTTTGAAGAAGGGGAGGTGGAACTCAAGCCGGAAAATTTCGCAAGCCCTGCAGTTTACATAGAAAAGATCGACAGGGACAACTTCAGTACGGATTATCTGAAGGAACTCGTTGAAAAGTATATGGTTGAACGCGTTCTGATTGAATATAACGGAATGTGGATGCTGCAGGACCTGTTTGAGGAAGCGCCGGAGAACTGGGTCATCTATCAGGAGATGATGTTCGCTGATGCGACGACCTTTATGATGTACAACACAAATATGCGGCAGCTTACATTCAACAAAATGCAGACAGCGGAGCTGGTCGTGTTCAACAGATTCACAGAGGACATGAATCAGATGGAGTTCCATAAACTGGTGAGAGTAGCAAACAGAAAGTCCAATATATGCTACGAATACAGCGAGGACAATGTGGTATTCGATGAGTTTCAGGATCCGCTGCCCTATGATATGGAAGCCCCGCTTATCACCATCAAGGATGAATGGTACGCAGAGTGGTACAGGGATATTACAGAGAATCAGGACAATTACGAAGGCAAGAAAATCAGAATCAAAGGCCGTGTCGCGAGGGACGGTTCTATTCCAGACAACTACATGGTCTTCGGAAGACATGTGATGACATGCTGTGAAGAGGACATCCAATTCGCCGGCATCGCCTGCGTCTATGCAAAGGCAACAGAATTCAAAACCGGCGATTGGATCGCAGTCGATGCGACCATCAGGATAAGGGAAGAAGAAATGTATGGGGAAGAAGGACCTGTACTCATCTGCAGTAAGGTCAGAAAATGTGAACCTGCCGATCCGGAGGTCGCCACATTCTGATTTGTGAAAGCAAGTATCAAGGAAAAGGAGAAAGGACATGACTAATTTCTACGTTACATATACCATGCCGACCAAGGCAGAGAGAGACGGGTATCTGAAGGACATTCAGGATGCAGGCATCGATGAAATTTCCAGAGGTGAAGATGGATGCATCAGATATGATTACTTCTATCCGGTCGGTTCAGACAACACGCTGTTCCTCTGGGAACAGTGGGAGTCCAGAGATCATCAGAAGGCGCACTGCCAGACAGAGCACTTCGCGCAGCTTGGAAAACTCAAAGAAAAGTATAGCGTCACAGCTGAGATCCTGGTTGAAGACAGAGCAGAGTAGAGCAAGGAAAGGAAAGGGACGGATAACAATGGAAACGTTCGCACAGAAATTCCTGAAAATCTATGACAGAAAGATCCTCAGCGGTGAAATTACTTTCAGTACATCAGGCATCAACAAGAACAATTTCACAAGACTCTGTATCGATTCGGAGTACGTGATGCCAAAGGAAGAAATCCTGACTTGTTGTGAGAAAATGCACCTTTCTGAGAAAGAAAAAGAAGCGCTGCTGGCCTATGCAGAAGAGTGATTCTTCCGCGCTTGAACCTTTGAAATCAGTTCTTTTTTCTGCTATAATATAATTTGGCTAAGAAGAAAGAAGGACGAGATGAACGAAGCTCAATTTGAAGTAGGACAATATGTAGTATATGGAACCAATGGGATCTGTATTATCGACAGTATAGAGCAAGTGAGTTTCGCTGCGGGAGCGCCTGCGGAAACGTATTATATCCTCAGACAGCACAAGAACCGCGCGAACAAATACTTTGTCCCGATGAAAAACGAGTCTCTTGTAGCAAAGATGAGAGAGCCCATGGTAAGAGAAGATATTGAAGATATTTTAATGGGCCTTTCTGATGGCGACGTCAAGTGGATCAAAGACAGGAGAGAAAGGGGAGAATACTTCAGAAGTATTCTTCATGATGGCGTCAGCGTAAGACTCCTCAATATGGTCACATGTATCTATGAAAAAAAGCGTGAGCTTGCCAAGATAGGCAAGAAGCTTTCTGTTACAGATATGACAACACTCAAATCAGCAGAGAAGCTGGTGGAGGAGGAGTTTGCGTGGGCTCTTGGAATTCCACAGGAAGAAGTACCTGCGTTCATCAGGAGAAGGCTCCACATTCGAGAGGAAGAATAGATAGAGCAAATGAAATTCAGATTTGCATTGATCGCTGCGAAATTTACAGCGTGGGCAATTAACATAGTAGCCAAAGGGAGAGGCACCAATCTCCCCGGTAAAGTAGCCCTGAAAATCGATCCGGATTTTATCAGTCACATCAAGGGTCTTGATCCGGACAGGACCATTTTCGTAACAGGCACAAACGGCAAAAGCACAACGACCAATCTGATGGCCCATGTCTTTAAGCGTGCCGGACTCAAAACAGCGGTAAATCTGGAAGGCGCAAACCTCATCGGTGGCGTCGTTGTTTCGCTGCTCAAAAACTGCAGTTTATCCGGTGAACTGATGGCGGATGTGGTGCTCATGGAAACAGACGAGAGGTTCCTGCCGATCATACACAAACAGCTTCCTGCGAAACATCTGTGCATCACAAATGTGCAGAAGGATCAGGTGCAGAGAAACGGTGAACCTGAAATCATCCGCAGAAAGATTCAGTCAGTCATCAGTGAAGATATGACAGTTTATGTGAACGGAGATGAACCGAACGCGCTGAGCCTTGGACAGGGTGCAGGAAGATGTGTCACATACGGTGTCAGCAGAAATGCGTCTTCCTTTGATAAAAAAGACGATTTCTTCTCTGTTACAGCGCCTTGCCCGATTTGTCATGAAGCAGTTGTCTACGACTACTATAACATAGACAACATCGGCAGCTTCACCTGCCCGTCCTGCGGATTCGGAACAGCAGTCAAGGATTACCAGGCCGAGGATATCGATTTTGAAAACAAGATCTTCAAGGTCGGTGACAAGACATATGATTTCAAATACAGCACGCCGTACTTCCTGTATTGCTATATTGCTGTACTCGCCGCAGCATCTGAATTTGGCGTAAAGAGCGAAGATATCAGCAGCGCTTTTGCGGATTTCGCCCTGCAGGGTGGAAGAATGGAAACCATTAATGTGGGGAGCAAAAGCATCAAGTACCTGCGTATGAAACAGGAGAATCCTGAGACAGTGCAGTCGGCACTGAACGTGATCGCAGATGACCCGGAAAAGAAGATCTTCATGCTGGGACTCGATGAGCTTGTTGATTTTGACCCTCATTATACGAATACATTCTACACCTTCGACTGCGACTTCCGCAGACTGATCGCCTCGGATATCGAAAGATGCATCTGCTTCTCAGGAACCGTTGCCTACGATGCTGGTCTCAGAATGCTTTACGATGGTTTTGAAGCGGAGAAACTGACGGTTCTTCCTACGAATGATGATAAGACGATCATCGAGGAACTGCAGAAGTACGATTGTGATAATGTTTATCTGATCACATGGCTTCACAAATACGAAGCACTGGCAGAGTACGTAAAAAACATGAAATAAAATCGTCCTGATTATGGAGTGAGACGGATGGATAGATTTGATAAGTTCAACAGAATACGAAAAAAATTCAACAGGGACTCTGATGTTCTTGCCAATGTAACAGAGGTGACAGGCGAGAGCGGATTCAGGCGTCTGCATATACTGTGGCTTTACCCTGACGTGCTGAATATCCATGGCGGCAGGGGAGATGTGATGGCTCTCGTTCACATGTGTGATCTGCTGGATGTTCCTGTTGAAGTGAGAAGAAGTGATAACCTGAAGACAGATGAAGACTGGAGCTGGCCTCATATCGTTTATATGACGGCAGGAGAACTCAAATGTGCGGATAAAGTGTCGGCTGCGCTGATTCGTCAGAAAGAAGGCATTACGGAATTCCTCAGACGCGGAGGACTGCTGATTGCAAACGGAAGCAGCGGAGCAGCACTTGGCAAAAGCACGGAACTGTACGATGGGAGTGTGATTAAAGGACTTGGTCTCCTCGACATGACCTGGAAGGAAAGAGAGTCCGTTTGGGGCGATGATATCTGGGTGAGAACAGAGGATGGTCTCGATGTTATAGGAAACCAGATTCAGGTTGCTGACGTGACACTGGCAGAAGGACAGAAACCTTTCGGCAAAGTGATATACGGCAGGGGAAACAATGGAGACGGCGAGGAAGGCGCCATCAGCGGCGGTGTAATCTACACCGGAGTGCTGGGCCCTCTCCTTACGAAAAATCCGCATCTGACAGCCAGTCTCATCAAAGGTGAAGCAGTCCTGGGCGGCGTCGAATCAGGACGCGATCTTCAACCGGAAGACATAGAAGTCGAGGAACGTTCCGCGGAATATATTAAGGATTTCATGAAAGCGAAGATGAACGCAGGGTCTGAGACAAAAGAGTAAAAAGAAAGAGAAAATAATTCTTGACATAGATATAAGCAAATGGTAGTATATTTGTTGCGGCGGCTAAGTCAGCCTGCCGATGTGGCGGTGTAGCTTAGTTGGCTAGAGCGTCCGGTTCATACCCGGAAGGTCGGTGGTTCGACTCCACTCGCCGCTACCATGGGAGTTTAGCTCAGCTGGGAGAGCATCTGCCTTACAAGCAGGGGGTCACAGGTTCGAGCCC
>JAFRKJ010000046.1 GCA_017431785.1 Bacillota bacterium
AAAATGAAAAATCGTCGATTTTTTAAAAAATAAAAAGGCCCGAAATCGTTGAAATTTCAAGCCTTTTGGCACCCCCACTCGGAATCGAACCAAGAACTAATCTTTAGGAGAGATTTGTTATATCCATTTAACTATGAGGGCATATTGACGATGGGCGGCTTCTCTCGCCGCCTCGCATATCTTAACACACCACCCAATTAGTGTCAAAGGGCTTTGCAGGCTTCTGCCAGTTTAATCTGGATAATTTTAGTCAAGATTGCATTTTTGATGTTTTTTTGCTTTTTGCTATATACAACATAATGTGGTCTGTTATATAATCATCCTGCACACAAGCACCAAATAGTGTGGTGCGGCGAAACGCATAGAGGAGGTAAATACTATGTCAATCGTAATTACAGGCAATGCTGACCCGAAGGAAGCACAGGCTTACGTAGAATATCTTGAAGAAAAATACAACAGAAAGCTGAACAAGCTGGACATCAACATCGATGGTGAATATGCAGATCTGAGCTATGAGTTCTCACATGTTCCATTTGAGAGAATCAGAAGAATCACCGGATATCTGGTAGGAACCATGGATCACTGGAATGACGCTAAAACGGCAGAAGAGAGAGATAGAGTCAAGCACTCACTGGGTGATGACAAGATGGAGTCTCTCTCCTAAGATATGCCCCTAATGAAACAGCCCCTGCCTCACACAAGTGAGATGGGGGCTGTTTTTGTTGCTTTTGTATTTACGGCAATTGCCGCCTATCGATTAATATACGTATACTTTCGGCAGCCTCTGTCCGAATGCGCAGGCGATCTCGTAGTTGATCGTGCCTGTTGCGTTCGCAATGTCATCTGCACTGATTTCATAGATGCCGTCCTTGCCCATAATCGTGACTTCATCACCAACACGCACGTACGGTACATGTGTGACGTCGATCATGCACTGGTCCATACAGATATTGCCGGTGATAGGTGCCTTCACGCCGTTGACGATGACTTCTGCCTTTGAGGAGTATGGACGTGGATATCCGTCTGCATATCCGAGCGGAATCGTTGCGATGATGCTGTCTTTCTCAGCAGTCCACTTGCGGCCGTAGCTGATGGACGTTCCTGCCGGCACTTTCTTCAGGTGAACGATGTTCGCCTTAACGCTCATAACCGGTCTGATTTCGAATTTGCTTCTGTCTACTTCGTCGGAAGGATACAGTCCGTAAAGGATGATTCCCGGACGTACCTGATTGAAGTGCGCTGTCGGAATCTCCATAATCGCTGCGCTGTTGGACAAGGCTTTCATCGGAAGCTTGATGTCCGCTTTCAGGAGCGCCTTGTAGAATCCGTTGTATCTGTTCTCCTGCATGTGAGCGTAGTTCTTGTCTTCAGCATCTGCTGTGGCGAAGTGTGAGAAGAGTCCGATGAGCTTCAGATGCGGAAGAGTTGTGATCATCTTAACATCTTCGACGGATGCCGGATCTTCCGGGTTGTAACCGATTCTTCCCATGCCGGTATCAACTGCGATGTAGCATTCAATGGTCTTGCCCGCCTTGCGTGCTGCATTGTTGATTGCTTCTGCATTTGTGTAGCTGCAGACAACCGGTGTCAGATCATATTCTGCGAGTATATCTGCATAAGGTTCCGGCGTCAGTCCCAAAATCAGAATCTGCTCTGTTTCGTAACCAGCCTTACGGAGTTTGATTGCCTCTGAGAGTGTTGCTACTCCAAAGGATTTGACCCCGTTCGCTCTCAGAACAGAAGCGCACTTTACTGATCCATGACCGTAACCATCTGCTTTGATGATGCCGGTAATTTTAACATCCATGCCGACCTTGGCTTTGATCTGCTTGATATTGAAATCCAGATTCGTAAGATTGATTTCAGCCCAGGCGGCTCTCATTGCATCCTTATACATTTCAACAATTGTCCTTTCGGTTTATAAAAAATAACAATAAAAAACAGTGCTATAATCCCAAAGACAATAACCCCATATGGATTATAGCACTTTCCTGCAAACTGTAAAAGGGTTTCAGCTATTTCATGTAATCACGGTAGTCTGCAAATCTGCTGCAGAGGGTCTCGGTATTGTGGCTGTCGCTCGACAGGATGAATCTGCCTCCATGGGCCGCAATGTAATCACGAATCGGTTTCGCCGGATAGGCGTCGGCCCGATACTTCCTTGACATGCCGCCCGTATTGATCTCAAACGGAACGCCAGTCGGCAGGAGTTTGTCCACTGCTTTCTGCCAGGCTGCCACATAACGCGGATGTCCTTCATCAAAGAGCGCACCCTCCCCACCGTCTTCACCGCCGGTGTTGTATTTGGTGATTAGGTCAAGATGTCCGATGATATCGGCGCCGGTCATTTCCACAACGCAGGCGACCGTTTCGTAGTAACGCTCGATCATAGCGTAGACGTCACCACCGAAATACTTGTCTGCGATGTCGAGCCAGATGTCTTTGCTCTCATCGATGACCTCGATTCCTCCGCCCTCATTCCTGCAGTCAATATAATGCACGGAACCAATCACATAATCCCAGCTGCGGGTCGGCTTTCCTGCCAGACAGTCCTGCTCCACGCCGCAGAGGATCTTGATCTCTCCGGCATAGTCTTCCGCCAGTTTCCTGACTTCCTGCTCATAGGCCGCTTCATCATCAAGAAGCATGCAGTAACTTTCGTCATATGGCGTATATCCATGTCCCGAAAACCCATAGACCTGCAATCCCTGCTTCAGGGCAGCGGCCAGCATCTCCGCCGGCGTGTTGTTTCCGTCACAGTAATTCGTATGGGTGTGGAAATCCGCCAGGCTGTTTTTGTTCAGTTCTCCGTATTGTTCAAGCAGCATTGCATCTTCTCTCTTTCTCATCAGGTCATCTTCTCTTGTTTCACTTTGTGGTCTATCACATGGCGTGACGCCAGCTCTTCGGTGATGTCTTCAAGAGAGATTCCTGCTTCCACCATGAGCACCATGACGTGATACGCCAGATCCGCAATTTCATAGATGGTCTCTTTTTTATCTTCTGCCTTGGCTGCGATAATGACCTCTGTGGACTCTTCCCCAACTTTTTTCAGGATCTTATCCAGTCCCTTTTCAAAGAGATAGGTCGTGTAGGATCCTTCTTTACCTTCTGTCTTGCGGCCGCGGATCAATTCCATCAATCCTTCATAAGAAAATGCATTGTCGATAGGCGATGCTTCTTCTGCAGCAGGGGCTTCCGCTTCCAACACTGGATAGTCAAAGCAGGACCAGGTTCCCAGGTGGCACGCCGGTCCGTCTGGCTTCACTTTCACCACAAGGGCGTCTCTGTCGCAGTCGGCTGTAATGGAAACGATGTGCTGGTAGTTGCCGCTGGTCTCGCCTTTGAGCCAGAGCTCCTGACGGGATCTGCTCCAAAAGCAGGTCAGCTTTTTTTCCAGAGAAATCCTGAGGCTCTCTTCATTCATATATGCCAGAGTCAGCACCTGATTCGTGTCAACGTCGACGACGATTGCCGGCACCAGTCCCCTATCGTCAAATTTTATGTCTTCAATCTTTACCATATCTCTCTCCTTGGCCTTTGGCTCTTCTGCCTCGTGTCAGATTCTCGCCGGTATTCCTTCCTTTGCCATTGCGTCTTTCAGATCTGCGATCTCAACCTCCCGGAAGTGGAAGATACTCGCCGCAAGTCCTGCATCGATATCCGGAATCTCCGTAAACAGATCGATGAAGTCCTGGATGCATCCGGCTCCTCCTGATGCGATGACCGGCACGTTAACTGCTTCGCAGACTTTCTTGAGCAGCGGTATATCGAATCCATTCTTCACGCCGTCTGTGTCGATGGAGTTCACGACGACTTCACCGGCTCCCATATCGACGCAGCGCTTGATCCAGTCGATAGCTTCCATGCCCGTGTTCTCTCTCGCGCCCTTCGCGAATACTCTGTACACGCCGTCGATCAGAGCAATGTCTGCGGAAATCACAACACACTGATCGCCATAGAGCCGCGCCGCTTCACTGATGATGGACGGATTCCGGATGGCGCCTGAGTTGACGCTGACTTTGTCCGCGCCGCATTTGAGCACTCTGTCGAAATCTTCGATGGTGCTGATGCCTCCGCCCACTGTCAGCGGGATGAATACGTTGGACGCAGTCTCAGTCAGAATCTCTGTAAACAGTTTGCGTCCATCGCTCGACGCAGTAATATCGTAAAACACAAGCTCATCCGCTCCCGCCTCCGTGTAGAACTTCGCCAGTTCCACCGGGGAGGAAACATCGTTCAAGTCTTTGAACTTTGTGCCTTTCACCACCCTTCCGTCTTTCACGTCCAGGCATGGGATTATTCTTTTGGTTATCATATCTGTACCTCTGTCTGGCTGCTATTTCGCCGCCTCTATTGCTTCCTTCAGGTTGATTGCGCCTGTGTAATATGCTTTGCCGATGATGGCTCCGTAGATGCCGCGGGCTGCCAACCGCTTCACATCGTCTATCGTCGATACACCGCCTGACGCAACCAGCTGCATGCCGAACTGCCCTGACAGTGTTTCGTAGAGCTCGTGATTCGTCCCCTTCATGGCGCCGTCCTTGGAGATGTCGGTTACGATGATGGTCTTCACTCCCAGCTCCTGCATCTGCCTGCAGAATGCTTCCGCGGTGATCTGTGTCTTCTCAGTCCAGCCTTTGATGGCTACGCAGCCGTCCTTCAGGTCAATCCCGACAGCGATTTTCTCACCGTATGCAGCGACCGCTTCTTCCAGGAAAGCCCTGTCCGTTACAGCAGCTGTTCCCAGAATCACTCTGTCAATGCCGGCGTCCATGTACTTGCGGATCACATCCATGCTGCGAATGCCGCCGCCGATTTCGCAAAAGCATCCACTGGCTTCTTTGATCCGGCACACGGTCTCAAAGTTCGGCGTCGTTCCTTCCTTCGCCCCTTCCAGGTCGACGATGTGTATGAACTCGGCGCCTGCTGCTGCAAAGTCCCGTCCGATCTGCGGCGGATCTTCGCTGTATATTGTCATATCCTCATACTTGCCGCGCAAAAGCCGTACGGCCTTGCCATCAAACAAGTCAATTGCAGGAAAAATCTTCATGCTCTAATACTCCTGTCCATTCATTCGGTCCCTACAATTCGCAGAACGCGCGCAGTATATTCAGTCCGACTTTGCCGCTCTTCTCCGGATGGAACTGACATCCATAGATTTTGCTATCCGCAACAGCGGCGGTCAGTTCCGCGCCGTATTCCGTCGACGCAATGGTACTGTCTGCACAATCCGCAGCGTAAAAAGAATGGACAAAGTAGACGTGATCGCCTTCTTTCGTGTATTTGAAGAGTGGCTCCTGCCCTTCAGCGGCTCTGCCTTTGAACTGGAGCGCATTCCATCCGATATGCGGAATCTTGTACTCTTCTGATACAACGTCCCGGATCGGTACAACGCTTCCCTTGATGAGTCCCAGACCTTCGTGCTCGCCATACTCAAAGCTTTTTTCAAAGAGCAGCTGCATACCGAGACAGATGCCCATGAGCGGCTTTCCTGCCTTTGCCTGTTCCATCACCAGGTCAGCCATCCCACTCTCACGGAGTTTCCGCGCCGCGTCTTCATAGGCGCCGACGCCCGGCAGGATGATCCTGTCCGCAGCCTCGATCGTCTCAGGATCTGAAGTGACTTCCACTTCCTGCCCGATGTATTTCAATGAGCTCTGCAGGGAAAAAAGATTCCCCACGCCGTAATCAATAATCGCTATCACTAGAGAACTCCTTTCGTCGATGGGATTTCATCTGCAAAGGCAGCATCGACGCTGACTGCTGCACGCATGGTTTTTGCTGCTGATTTGAAGGCGCCTTCGATAATGTGGTGGGAATTCGTTCCTGCCATCTGATGAATGTGGAGCGTACATTTCGCGTTCCTCGTGAAGGCCATCCAGAATTCCTCTACTAATTCCGTGTCAAAGGTGCCGACTGCCGGTGTCGGAATCTTCAGCCCGTAGGCGAGGTAACTGCGGCCGGAAAAATCCACCGCTGTCAGTACCAGGGCTTCATCCATCGGCAAAACTTCTCTGCCATATCGTCTGATGCCCTTCTTATCTCCAAGTGCTTCTGCAAAAGCCTGCCCGAGGACAATCCCGATATCTTCGACTGTGTGATGATCATCCACATAAGTGTCGCCTGTGCACTGAACGGTCAGATCGAATCTGCCGTGCTTCGCAAACAAGGTCAGCATGTGATCGAGAAATCCCACGCCGGTATCGATCTGCGATTCTCCTCTGCCGTCAAGATCCAGCTTCAGGGCGATGTCCGTTTCGGCTGTTTTTCTGTTGATTTCCGCTGCTCTCATTTCAGTTCCTCTATAACCTCTCCGAGAACCTTCAGGAAGATATCCATCTGTTCTCTGCTACCAATTGTGACTCTGTTGTACTGTGCCATCCGTGGCTTGTTGAAGTGGCGGATCAGCACGCCGCGGCGTTTCATTTCCTCGTAAATACTGCCTCCATCCACTTCAGGATGCTTCATAAATATGAAGTTCGCTGAAGAATCCGTCAGCTCGAAACCCATGGCCTTGAGCTGTTCTTCTGTATATCGCCTATTAACGATGATTTGCTCGCAGTTCTTTTTTGTATATGCTTCGTTCTCCAGAACACCGACTCCTGCCGCCATGGTCATGGAGTTGATATTGTATGGATTCGTGGAGTTCCGGATGGTGTTCAAGTCGCTGATGATTTCCTTGGATGAAACACCGAATCCCAGTCTCGCCCCTGCCAGGGAGCGGGATTTTGAGAACGTCTGCACAATCAGCAGGTTATCGTATTTCCCAAGCAAAGGCAGGCTGCTCTCTGCTCCGAAATCCACATACGCTTCATCGACGACCACCAGATCATCCGGGTTGCCGGCGATGATTTCTTCCACTTCATCACGGCTTAGCGCAACGCCTGTGTGCGCATTCGGATTGGCGATGAAGAGTGTTCCTTTAGCGCAGGTGTAATCCGCCGGAACAATTTTCAGACTCTCATCGAGCGGGATCTCCCTGTAAGGGACACCGTTCATATCTGCGAAAACCGGATAGAACCCATAGGTGATATCCGGAAATACCGCTGGTTTTTCATTGCTGCAAAAGGCCATGAATGCGAAGTTGAGCACTTCATCAGATCCATTTGTTATGATTACATTTTCTCTGGTGAGATCCAGTCCGCTCACATCGCTCAGATGCTTTGCCAGTTTCTCCGACAGCACCCTGCAGTCAGGGTCGGAGTAAAGCTGGAGCCGCTGTGCGGCCTCAGCTGCTTTTGCAACGGTATCCGGTGCCGGCGGGAATGGAGATTCATTTGTATTCAGTTTGATATACTTCTGATCCTGAGGCTGTTCTCCCGGAACATAGGGTTCAAGATCTTTATACTTGCTGCTTAAAAATCTGCTCATGTATTATTCTCTGTCATTCGATGACATCTTCCAGCTTTTGCATTATGTTTTCAATTTGATTTGTCTTGAATTTGAAGCTCGCTTTATTCGCAATGAGCCGCGCGCTGATCTGCGCGATTTCCTCAATGACCTGCAGGTTGTTTTCACGGAGTGTTGTTCCTGTCTCAACCAGGTCGACGATCACATCGGATAGACCGAGAATCGGCGCCAGTTCGATGGATCCGTTCAGGTGG
The DNA here is from genome assembly GCA_017431785.1 of Bacillota bacterium. Classification (GTDB taxonomy): domain Bacteria; phylum Bacillota; class Clostridia; order Peptostreptococcales; family Anaerovoracaceae; genus Lentihominibacter. The sequence goes on from JAFRKJ010000046.1 coordinate 7,608, forward strand.
ATGATATCGATATCCGTTCCTGAGGAAGCATAGAATTCTCTTGCCACATTGACGAATTTCGTAGCGACTCTCAGCTCATTATCTCTGTCGTAGGCAAATCCCTTTGGTCCGGCAACTGCCATGCGGCACTTTCCAACGCCCAGGTCCAGCAGTTCATAGACGTTCGTCTTATCTTCCATGAGGATGTCCCTGCCGACGACCCCGATATCTGCTGCGCCTCTTTCGACGTAGATTGCTACATCGGAAGGCTTGACCCAGAAGTAGCGGACGCCTGCTTCCGGATTCTCAAAGACGAGCTTCCGGTTCTTCTCTTTGATGGACGGACATTCGAAACCGGCCTTTTCAAACATTTCATAGACGGTGTCTCCCAGTCTGCCCTTCGGAAGTGCTACATTGATCATGTTATCCATCGATCTCCACCTCCTCGTCATCAAACTTTGAGAGCTTGCCGAGATTGTCCATGTAGACGCCGAAGCCGATGGCTCTTGACGTCCGCTTCATGCTCTTCATGAGTTTATCGTATTGCCCGCCGGAAAGGATTCCGTCCGGTACGCCCGCGGAGAATCCCTTGAATATGATTCCGTTGTAGTACTTCAAGTCGCTCACTACTGAGAAATCGATGTTCAGGATGTCTTCCAGTCCCGCTTCTTTAAAGGCCTCTACGATCTTCTTCAAGGCTCCGATGCTCTCTGCATAGGCTTCCTTCTCTTCAAAGGAGAAGATGCTGTTGCTGAGGAAGGCGTCCTCCAACTTCGGGATAACCTCCTCCGGCTTGCCGTATGTGTTCACCAGAAGCTTCAGCAGTTCCGCCTTCGCCGGTCCCAGATCTGCGCTGCGGCAGATTCTCTCCAGACTGTGGGCGTTCTTTCCGCTGATGCACGCGGTGATCTGCTCTTCTGTTTCCTTCGGAAATCCGCAGCTCGCGAAGAGCTGTGTGAGAATGTCCAGGTTGGAGACATCCAGCTTCGCTTCCTCACTTAAAACCTTCAGACTCTCAGCGGCCAGCAGCAGGACTTCGCTGATGCACTTGTCATCCACCTTGCCCAGGCACTCCAGTCCCACCTGCATGATCTCCTTAAAGTAATGCGTCTTCGGGGAAACCCTGTAGATGTTCTCGTTGTAATAGAGTTTGATGATGCGGTTGCCGATGTGCCTGTTGTTCTTCACGATGGAGAGAGTCACATCCGGCTTGAGGGCCATGAGCATTCCGTCTGTATCTGTGAATGTGATGATTTGACTGGAATCCAGAAAGTCCCTGTTTGCTGCATAGAGCTCGAATTCTTCGAACTTACTCATCCTGTACATAGAAAAACCATGACTTGCGTACAGCTGTCTGAGAGCAAACATGGCTTTTTCTTTGTTACTGAATATATCTTCGTTGATTTTCATTGCTTGGTTCCTGTTTTGTGGGGCGGGGATGCCGCCCCACTTACTGTTTATTCAAATCTGCTGAGTATCGATCTGGCGTGTCCTTCCAGACCTTCCTGTCTTGCCAGCAGCGCTACCTTATCTTTCGCATATTCGAGCGCTTCCGGTTCATAATATGTCAGTGACATTGTCTTGACGAAATCATCTACTGTCAGAGGACTTGCGAATCTTGCGGTGCCGGATGTCGGCAGCGTATGGTTTGGTCCTGCGAAGTAATCGCCAAGTGCTTCAGGGCAGTTCTTTCCTACAAATACCGATCCCGCATTGCGGATTTTGTCAGCATATGCCTCTGCGCCATCAAGGAACAGCTCCAGATGCTCAGGCGCAAGTTCATTCGCCAGGTCGATTGCTTCATCGATGGAATCAACAATGATGATTTTGCCGTTTACATCGATAGACTCCCTTGCAATCTCTTCTCTTGGAAGAGTTGCCAGCTGAACCTCCAGCTGCTCCGCCGTTCTCTCGGCTACGAATTGATCCGTCGTAATCAGAACAGCCGTAGCCATCTTGTCATGCTCTGCCTGTGACAGCATGTCCGCAGCAACGATGCGTGCATCTGCGCCCTTGTCTGCAATGACAAGGACTTCACTCGGTCCCGCGATGAGATCGATTCCCACCTGACCAAATACCTGCTTCTTCGCTTCTGCTACGTATGCGTTGCCCGGGCCAACGATCTTGTCCACCTTAGGAACACTCTTCGTTCCATAGGCAAGGGCTGCGATCGCCTGCGCGCCGCCGATTCTGAACACTCTGTCGACACCGGCGATTTTGGCTGCTGCCAGAATAACAGGCGCAATAGTGCCGTTGGCTGTCGGAGGTGATACCATGATGATTTCCTCAACTCCTGCGATCTTGGCAGGAACGGCATTCATGAGAACCGTTGACGGATACGCCGCCGTGCCGCCTGGAATGTAGATTCCTACTTTCTTAAGAGGCACTACCTTCTGACGAAGTGTCACGCCGTCTTCTTTGAGTGTATATCCTTCTCTAAGCTGTGCTTTATGATAAAAGGCGATCCTGTCAGCTGCTTCCTGAAGGGTTTCCATAACCTCTTCCGGCACCTCAGCAACGGCAGCATCAATTTCCTCCTTTGTGAGCTCAAGGGCCCCGCCGATCGGACCATCAAAAGTCTGGCTGTAGTTGATGAGAGTAGGATCCCCTCCCATCTTAACGCCAAAAATGATATCCGCTACGACCTGGCTCACATCTCTGCCTGATCTGTCTCTGATAAGAACATCGTCCAGTGCATAGTCGCCTTTTTTTAATACCTTAATCATCCTCTTCTCCTTCGGTGCTTTATTGCTTTATCTGAATAAATAGTGAAATCATAAAGCTACTATAACAAGTCAGCCCAGTTGTGTCAAGGGGAAGACACGTTTAAATACCGTTTGAATACAATTAAAACGCCCGGCGCAATTCCTGCGCCGGGCGTTTGTTCGCTCTGCGGTTTTTACAGCCACCTGTCTGCCGCTCTCTGGGCCGATTTCTCAAGATGATAACCGATTGCTTTCTTTCCTCTCTCCACATCTCCAGCTTCGATTGCTGTGCAGATGGATTTATGCTCTTCAAGTATATCCTTCAGGCTTTCACGCTTTGTCATCATTCCCTGCCTTGCAAGCAGAATGTATTCCTGATAGGACTTAAGCGCCTGCACGATAAACCTGCTTCCTGTCATCTTATAGAAGATGTTGGAAATCTCTTCCGTCGCCTGAATGAATTTATCGACCATTCCATTGGCATTATAATGATCCATCAGCTCGAGCTGCTCATTGAATCTGGCAATGTCCTCTTCCGTTTTGTTCTTGATTGCCCACTCGACTGCCAGCTGTTCGACAGCATTTCTTACGGCATAGATATCGTTGAGGTCATTCTGATCAAAGCCCTTGGCAAAACATCCTTTGTTCGGCACGTATTCAATCAGATTCTCTTTTGTCAACTGCTTGAACGCTTCTCTTACCGGCGTCCTGCTGACTTTGAGTTCTTCCGCTATTTTGTTTTCAACGAGTTTCTCTCCAATAGAATACTCTCCGTTGATGATCCTGCTTCTCAGGATATGAACAATTTCTTCCGCCAGAGATGATTCACCCTTTAATACCTGATCAGTCATGCACCATACCTCCTGCCAGTTAATTAAGGCCACTTTGCATTGTCTGTCTTAAAAGCTGTCGTTGCGGCAGCAATGCCGGATTACAGCAGATGGTTTTCAATCACCTGTACGTCAGGATCAAAGTCTTCAATCTGCAGATAATATTCAGCTGCATCGAAAAATGCCTTCATAGGAGCAAGTCCGATGACTTCTGTTCCGATTACATTGACTCCATATCTGGCTGCTTCTCTTCTTACGAGTTCAAGGACTCTGTGGAGCGGTGTGATGTTGAAGTTTGTCATGTTGATGGAAACCTGTGCGACATTTCTCTCTTCGAGAAGCAGGCCCATAGCCTTTACGCACTTGAATCCGCCCTTGACTTCTCTGATGATGTTCGCGATGTTCTTTGCGATTTCAACGTTGTCTGTTGCAAGATTGATATTGAATGCGATGAGCGGAGGTCTTGCGCCTACTGCTACCACGCCGCCTGTCGGATGGATTCTGGCTCCGCCGAAGTCAGGGCACCACTTTTCTTCCTTGACTTTTTCGGCCATTCCTTCGAACTGACCTTTTCTGATCTTCGCCAGGTTCTTTCTGTGCTTTGCAGTTGCGGAATCCTCATAGAGGAATACCGGCAGATCTGCTTCTGCAGCGATTCTTTCTCCGACTTTCTTGGACAGTTCGATGCAGTCTTCCGTTGTTGCTTCTTTGATTGGAACGAACGGTATTACGTCAACGCATCCCATTCTCGGGTGTCCACCTTCATGCTTTGTGAGGTCGATGAGTTCAACGGCTTTCTTTGCCAGTTTTACGCTTGCCTCTTCACATGCTTCCGGGCTTCCCATATAAGTGATAACCGATCTGTTGTGTGTTTCGTCTGATGAATAGTCAAGAAGTGTGCATCCAGGCGTGTTTCTGATCTGATCTACACATGCTTCGATAACTTCCTTGTTTCTTCCTTCGCTGATGTTAGGAATGCTCTCAATAATTTTAGCCATTAAAGTTCCTCCTCTATTGCTTTATATAATCTGTCTGCGATTTCCTCTGCCTCTGCAAGGATCTTTCTGCCTTCCGCCTCTGCTTCTGCTGCAAAAGCTTCATCCTTGACTCCCGGCAGGTTGATCTTCACGTTCATCCATGCGCCGCGGATACCTGTCAGCAGGTTGATAACGCCGACGCCAAGATCGCTTGCGCAGTTCTTGTTGAAATGTCCGTAGAGTCTGTCAGCCAGCTTCATGGTTTCCATACCCATCTGCATTACGCTGAGCGGAACCTTTGTTGCTTCTAATGTTCCATCTGCAATCGCCTTTTTTCTTGCGGCTTTTTCTTCGTCAGTTTCCTTTGGCATCTTGAAAGCTGCTGCAACCAGATTGTATGCATCTGTGTCCTTGTCTATTGCTGCTTTAAGGTCGCCATAGAGTTTTACTGCTTCTTCCTTGATCTGTCTGCACAGTTCATGGTCGTCCGCATATTTCTTTTTGGCCGTCGTAAGGTCGCAGACCATGGAGATGAGAGCCGCTCCCTGTGCACAGGCAAGCGCACTTACGCTTCCGCCGCCCGGAGCAGGTTCATCAGAAATAAGGATGTCCAGATACTCGTCCAGTTTCAGGTCGATTAACTTCATTTCTTATGTTCTCCTTTTATTATCTACTATGCAATAACTTCTATCTTCTATTTGACAAGGGTTCCTTTTTTGATGACCCTGTCTGTCATGTTTGATCCGAATCTGTAGCACACCATTTCGAAATCCGGTGCGTTCCAGATTATCAAGTCTGCCTGCTTTCCAGGTTCAAGGGTTCCGACCTTTTCTCCAAGGCCGATTGCGCAGGCCGGATTGATCGTTACTGCAGTAAGCACTTCCTCTGGCGTTAGCTTGTACTTAAGGCATCCCAGGTTGATGACGAACTGCAGGTTCAGTGACGGGCATGATCCCGGATTGAAATCGCTGGCCATTGCCACAGGAATACCCTTTTCGATCATGGTTCTTGCCGGAGCATACGTCTTGTCGAGGTAGAAAGATGTCGCCGGCAGGCACATTGCTGTGACACCGCCTGCTGCCATAGCGTCCATACCCGATTCTGTGATGGCAATCAGGTGCTCGGCTGATGCCGCGCCCAGTTCGCCTGCCAGTTCTGTCCCACCGATTGCTTCGATTTCGTCTGCGTGGATCTTCAGCCCAAAGCCCATGTCTCTGGCGCACTTCAGATATGTTCTGCTCTGCTGCGCATTGAACACGGAGTCTTCGCAGAATACATCACAGTAATCAGCCAGATTTCTCTTTCGGATTTCCGGCAGGATCTCCTTGCATGTCATTTCGATGTATTCATCGCCTCTTCCCTCGTATTCAGGCGGAACCGCATGCGGTCCGAGGAATGTCGGGACAACATCCATCGGGTGTTTATCCCCGAGATCTTTGATGACTTCCAGCATCTTGATCTCTGTTTCTTTATCGAGGCCATAGCCGCTCTTTGCTTCGCATGAAGTTACGCCCATGCTCATCATTTCGTCGAGGAAACCTGCTGTCTTATCATAGAGTTCCTCTTTTGATGCTTGTCTGGTTTTGCCTACCGTATCCAGAATGCCGCCGCCTGCTCTGAGGATGTCGAGATATCCCGCGCCTGCCAGTTTCATTGCGATTTCGTGCTGCCTGTATCCGCCAAAAACCAGATGTGTATGTCCGTCTACAAGTCCAGGTGTGACGAGCTTTCCTTCCGCATCGATTTCCTCATCAAAGGTGCCTCCCGGAACTCTTCCTCCGGAAAGAATCTCCGTGATGATTCCATCCTCTACAGCGATTGCTGCATTGATGTATTTCTCGTTCGCTCCCTGCTTGCTGCCTTTGTGGCTATAGCTGCCTACAGGTGTCTGCAGGCAGCCTATGTTTTTAATCAGTACTCTTCCCATTCTGCTTTATATACCTTCTTTTGTTATTTTTCTTATTTCACATACTTATCGACTGTCTCATCGATGATGCTGTCCTCAACCAGATAAGGAATGGTGATGTGACCCTTACCAGCGTAGTTCTTGTTGTATTCAACAGATGTTTCGATAGCGTGCTCGTTTCTCGCCCAGTTTCTTCTGGCGACGCCGCCCATTACGTCCCACATCATTGCGGAGTGGAGGATCTTGTCAACTCTTTCACTTCCGTCGAGCAGCAGTCCGAATCCGCCGTTGATGGCTTTGCCGATTCCTACGCCGCCGCCATTGTGCAGAGCACAAAGGCTCATGCCTCTGGCTGCATTTCCTGCATAGCACTGTACTGCCATATCAGCCATTACGTTGGAGCCATCCTTGATGTTCGATGTCTCTCTGAATGGTGAGTCTGTTCCGGAAACGTCGTGGTGGTCTCTTCCCATCATGACAGGACCGATCTTGCCTTCTCTTACGAGCTTGTTGAATGCCAGACCGATGTCTCTTCTTCCTTCGGCATCCTGATAGAGGATTCTTGCCTGGGTTCCTACGACCAGCTTGTTCTTCTCAGCATCTCTGATCCAGATCCAGTTGTCTCTGTCCTGACCGCGTCTGTTCGGATCGATAACTTCCATGGCAGCCTGGTCTGTCGCTCTCAGATCTTCCGGCTTGCCGGAGAGGCATACCCATCTGAATGGTCCATAACCATAGTCGAAGAGGATCGGTCCCATGATGTCTTCCACGTAGGAAGGCCAGATGAATCCGTCTTTATCGTCTACGCCGTTCTTTGACAGTTCCTTAACGCCTGCATCATACATTGCCTTCATGAAGGAGTTGCCGTAGTCGAAGAAGTAAGTTCCCTTCTCTGTCAGAGCCTTGATGGCTGCATAATGTCTGTGGAGGGTCTTGTCAACTTCCTTGCAGAACTTATCTCTGTCTTCGTGGAGCATCTGCGTTCTCTCTTCAAATGTGTATCCAACCGGGCAGTATCCACCGTCATATACGTTGTGGCATGAAGTCTGGTCTGAAAGCAGATCGATGTGGAAGTCTCTGTCCACTGCTGCTTCGAGCAGATCTACGATATTTCCATGATATGCAATGGAAATGCTTTCTTTTGCATCGACCTTTTCCTGTGCAAGCTTAAATACTTCGTCCAGATCCTGGCATACTACATCGACCCAGCCCTGATCATGTCTTGTGTCGATTCTTGACTGGTCTACTTCTGCGAAGATGCCGACTGCATTTGCGATATTCGCTGCCTTAGGCTGCGCACCGCTCATTCCGCCCAGACCAGATGATACAAAGGTCTTTCCGGCCAGATCGCCGTCTTCCGGAACACCCAGTTCCTTACGTCCGGCGTTGAGGATCGTGTTGAAGGTACCGTGAACGATGCCCTGCGGTCCGATGTACATCCATCCGCCTGCCGTCATCTGTCCGTAGTTGGCTACGCCCATTTCTTCTGCGACTTCCCAGTCTTCCAGGTTGTCGTACATACCGATCATCATGGAGTTCGTGATGATGACTCTCGGTGCTTCCGGCTTTGACGGGAACAGTCCCAGAGGATGTCCTGATTCAACGACCAGTGTCTGCTCTTCTGTCATCTCTTCCAGATATCTCTTGATGAGATTGTACTGAAGCCAGTTCTGGCATACGGAACCTGTTTCTCCGTATGTAACGAGTTCATATGGATACAGGGCTACTTCGAAGTCAAGATTGTTATCGATCATGACCTGGAATGCTTTACCTGCAAGGCAGTTGCCTTTGTATTCGTCGATTGGCTTTCCGTAGATTCTGCCTGCCGGTCTGTATCTGTAGGCGTATACTCTTCCGTATGTCTTCAGTTCTTCCATAAATTCCGGAGCGAGTTTTTCATGAAGTTCTTCCGGAACATAACGAAGTGCGTTTCTGAGTGCAATCTTTGTCTGTGCTTTCGAAAGTCTGAATCCTCTGTCCGGAGCTCTTCTGATTCCCTCCTGGAACTCAGGCATTTCCGGATATCCCAGATCCAGCTTGATGGTCATTGCATTTGCGATCGCTTTGTTTTCTAACATTGGGTTTCCTCCTTCTCTTCGGAATCTATTTCAGATTGATTACTTTGTCTACTGCCTCATTCAACGAGAAATCCTTGACCATCTCGTCAAATTTCTTCAGTTCGTCGATCATGATGATGTCTTCTTCGATTGGATCAGCCTTTGTTCTGATGAAATCATAGGCCACCTTCGTTGCAGGCGCCAGATTGTCGATTCCCTTTTCGCCCTGCTCCTGTCTGAGCCAGATTGCCTGTGCTGCTGCAGAGAGCTCAATGCCCAGAACTTTCTGCGCATTGTCGAGAACCATCGCTGCCGTTCTGGCAGAAGTTGTGCCCATGGATACGTGGTCTTCCTGATTTGCAGAAGTCGGAATTGAGTCGACACATGCAGGATGGTCGTATACCTTGTTCTCTGAAACCATGGATGCTGCCGCGTACTGCGCGATCATGTAACCGGAGTTCAGGCCGCCTTTCTTAACGAGGAATGCTGGCAGTCCTTCTGAAAGCTGTGAGTTTACAAGTCTTTCGATTCTTCTCTCTGAAACGTTTGCCAGTTCTGAAATCGCGATTTTCAGGAAGTCAAAGGCAAGCGCCATCGGCTGTCCATGGAAGTTTCCTCCGGAAATGACTTCGTCCTCTTCTGCAAAGACCAGAGGATTGTCGGTTACTGCGTTGATTTCGATGGTAACCTTATCGTAAACATACTTGATAGCATCTCTGGATGCTCCGTGGATCTGAGGCAGACATCTCTGTGAATACGGATCCTGCACCTTCGTTTCATGCAGCCATCTGGCGTTGTATGATCCATCGAGAAGCCTTCTCATGTTTTCCGCTTCGATCATCTGGCCTTCATGGCCTCTGATGGCATGTACTTTAGGGTCATAAGCCTTACGGATGGCATGCATTGCTTCGCCTGTCAGTGCTCCTGCGATATCTGCTGTCTTGAGAAGCTGCATTGCGTCGTAGAGAACGTTTACTCCAACAGCTGTCATCATCTGCGTACCGTTGTTCAGCGCAAGTCCTTCTTTGGCTGCCAGTTCCACAGGAGTAAGACCTTCTGCTTCAAAGGCTTCTTTGGCTTCAACGACCCTGCCTTTGTACTCGACCATTCCCATTCCTATCAGTCCCAGAGCGATACAGGAAAGCGGTGCCAGATCGCCTGATGAACCTACTGATCCTTTTTCAGGAACGATAGGGATAATATCAGCATTCAGCATGTCTATCATTGTCTGAATAGTCGAAAGACGGATGCCTGAGAATCCTCTTGTCAAATTGTTGCATCTCAGAAGCATTGCTGCTCTGACATAGTGTTTCGGATACGGATTGCCCATTGCGCAGGTATGACTCATGATGAGATTTTTTTGCAGCTGAGCTGTGTCTTCAAATGAGATTTTGACGTTTGCAAATCTTCCGAAACCTGTCGTCAATCCGTAGATAACTGCATCGTTTTCGAGTTTTTCTCTGACGTAGTCTCTGGATCTGTTCACCGTGATCTTAGCATCTTCGGTGATTTCGACTTTTTCATAATGTCTGCAGACATTGATCACGTCTTCAATAGTAAGACTCTTTCCATCGATTCTGACTGTCATAGCTTCTCTCCTTTGTATGTTATTTTAAATTAGCTACATATATATTTGATGTTGTAGGATGATTATACCTAAGAATTGTACAAAAAACTATACTTTTGCCAAAAATTGGTACTCCGCTAGAGAGCTAACGCTTTGTCGTGTTAAAGCACCTTTCGCATGAAAAAGGAGGTCATTATGACCTCCTTCTCATGATATGTTTAGTCTGTTGTATAGTTGTCGAAATATCCCTGAATGAAGACGATCGGTGTTCCCTTGTCACCGGAGCCTGAAGTCAGGTCACAAAGTGAACCGATCAGATCAGTCAGCTGACGAGGTGTCGTTCCCTCTGACTCCATCTTGCCGACGAGACTTCCGTCCTTCTCTGTGATTCTTCCTTTGATCGCGTCTTTCAGCGCATCACCGGAAAGATCTGCAAAATCATTGTCGGCCAGATACTTGAGCTTGAGTTCGTTTGGTGTTCCTTCAAGACCTTTTGTATAAGCGACGCCTACTCTAGGATCTGCCAGTTCCCAGATTTTCCCGACAGGATCCTTGAATGCGCCGTCACCGTAGATCATGACTTCTACATTCTTGCCGGTCTTTGCCTTGAAGTCTGCCTGCACTGCTTCGACCAGCTCCTGACTCTCTGCTGCTCTAGGGAAGAGCTTGACAGTATCTTCTGTCGCCTTGTTGGATCCGAGCAGGCCGAAGTTTTCATTGTAGCCGCTGCCATTTACAGGTGCTGTCAGAATATCATCCAGTCCGCAGACTCTCTCTGCGCCGGCAGCCTTCAGAAGTCTCTTGCTTCTTTCTCTTGTATGAATATCGCAGGTAAGAACATTCTTTGTGTAGTTCAGGATTTCCTCAGCGTGATTTGCAAATACAACTTCGACTTCTGCGCCGCATTCTTTGATCAGGTCGCTGTAGTACTGAACATAGTCAACGCCTGTGAACTGGTGCTTGTTTTCTCCGAAGAGTTCTCTGTACTTAGCCAGATCCAGTACATCACTGTAAGGATTGATGCCTGCTTCGTCAACCTGGTCCATTGTGATCAGCGCGTTGCCGACTTCATCACTTGGATAGCTGAGCATGAGAACGATTTTCTCCGCGCCCTTGGCGATTCCTCTTAAGCAGATCGCGAATCTGTTTCTTGAGAGGATCGGGAAAATAACACCGATGGTTCCTCCTCCAAGCTTCGCCTTGACGTCCGCCGCAATCGCATCAACACTGGCATAATTGCCCTGCGCCCTTGCTACGACTGACTCCGTAACACATACGATGTCTCTGTCTCTGAGTGCAAAGCCGTCTGTTTCCCCTGCTTTGAGCACACTTTCAACAACAATTTCTCCGATGTTGTCACCCTCGCGGATGATAGGGCACCGGATTCCCCTTGAAACTGTTCCAACGTTTCTTTCCATAGTTAACCTTCTTTCTATATTAACTTCCATTATTTACCATTTAAGATTGTTTCACGTGAAACATTATCCAAGTGTCTTGAGTAGTTCTATCAGTCTCTCCAATTCATCTGTGCTGTAGAACTCGATTTCGATTTTACCTTTTTTCCCTTTTCGGTTCAATCTTACTCTTGTTCCAAGGGCGTTCTTCAAGTCTTCCTCTACTCTCTTTTCATCTGCTGTCTTCGGCGTTCTGGCAGCCGGCTTCTTCGGCGGCTCTTTTGCTGTTTTCACCAGGTTCTCTATCTGCCTCACAGAAAGGTCTTCTTTCGCTGCCCTCATCGCAAGATCCACCTGGACCTGCCGGCTCTTGATTCCTGCAAGTGCGCGTGCATGACCTGTTGTGATCTTTCCTTCTGCGGTCAGTTCCTGCACTTTGCCTGGGAGCTTCAGCAGCCTCAGACTATTACTGATATATGGTCTGCTCTTGCCAACGCTGTAGGAAACCTGCTCCTGCGTCAATCCGTAGGTATCGATCATCTGCTTGATACCTTCCGCTTCTTCAATCGGATTGAGGTCTTCCCTCTGCATATTCTCGATGATGGCAAGAAGCATGTTTTCTTCATCGGTCAGTTCTTTGACAATACATGGGACTTCTTTGAGCCCCGCGATCCTGGCAGCTCTCCAGCGTCTTTCACCTGCAACGATCTCATATCCCTTGCCCAGTCTGCGGAGAACCAGCGGTTGGATCACGCCGTGTCTCTCTATTGATGCTGCAAGCTCTTCAAGTTTTTCCTCATCAAAATTCTTTCTCGGCTGGGTCGTATTTGGTTTAATGTCATCAATACTAACATAAAGAACCCCGCTTTCTTCTGAAGGGGATTCCTCTGTTTTTACCGCTGTCTGTTTTTTCCTTGATGCAGGTTTCTTTGCTGCTGGTGCTACTTCCGCATCTCCAAACAATGCATCCAAACCCTTCCCCAGCCCTTTGGCCTTGGTCTTTGCTGCCATTTATCTCTCCCTTTCGTTTTCGAGAAATTCTTCGGCAAATTCCATGTAAGCCTGCGCTCCTGTTGATCTCGGGTCATATTGGATGACCGGCATTCCATGGCTTGGAGCTTCTGCTAGCCTTACGTTTCTTGGTATTACCGTTGTGTAAACCTTCTCTTTGAAGTACTTCTTGACTTCCTCAACGACCTGAGCAGACAGGTTTGTTCTGCCATCAAACATGCTCAGGATAACGCCTTCTATCTCAAGTCCCGGATTCATATGCGTTCTCACGATATCTATGGTGCTCATGAGCTGGCTTACGCCTTCCAGAGCATAGAATTCGCACTGGATCGGAATCAGGACGGAATCTACCGCTGTCAGAGAGTTGATTGTCAGTATTCCCAATGATGGCGGACAATCTATAAATATATAGTCATAATCCGGCTTCAGCACATCTATGGCCATCTTAAGCCGCTTCTCTCTTCCCGCCATATTGATAAGCTCAACCTCAGCGCCTGCCAGCTGTACGCTTGCCGGCATGATGTCAAGATTAGGGACGCCTGTTGGAATGACTGCTTCGGCAGGATGATGATCATCCTCAATGAGAATCTCATGGGTCGTCAGTTCCAGGCCCTTCTTAGAAACTCCAACGCCGCTTGTAGTGTTTCCCTGTGGGTCGATGTCCAGAATCAGAACCTTCTTGCCTTTCAGCGCCAGACATGCAGCCAGGTTGATATTAGTAGTCGTCTTGCCAACGCCACCCTTCTGATTGAATATAGCTATCGCCTTACCCACTTTTACCTCCTTTTTATATCTTCAAATCATTTTGATTATATACCATACTTTGTTTTCTTTCTATAGCAAAAGCAGCAAAAAATGAAAAAGCCCGAAAAAAAATCACAATGTTTCACGTGAAACATTACTGAAATTTCAGGTTTCCATTTATTTCCATTTCGACGTTGGCTCGTTATATTCTTACAAAGGTTTTTTCGCCGGTGTTCCTGCTTTTCGTGGATAGGCCGGCGGAGTATCCGATGCTTTCCTGACGCAGACAAGACTGTGATCCAGATGTGCGAGAGATCTGATGTCCGGCTCGCTTCCGCCGAGGATCTTTATCGCTCTTCTTGCGTCATCGATTTCTGCCTGACAATCCGGTCCTTTATACGCAATGAAATATCCACCTGTTTTTACAAAAGGCAGACAGTATTCGCTGAGCACGCGCATATTTGCGACGGCTCTGGAAACACAAAGATCAAACTGCTCTCTGTAGTCACCCTGTCTGGCCAGTTCCTCTGCGCGGCCATGAATGACCTGCACATTTTCGACTCCGATCTCATCGCAAAGCTGCCTAACGATCTTCAGTCTCTTCTCCAGAGAGTCCATCAGTGTAAACTGTTTATCCGGATAACAAACCGCAAGTGGAACACCTGGAAATCCACCCCCGGTTCCAACATCGCAAATAGACGATGAATCAGTGAACGCAAGGGTTTTTGCACACAAAAGAGAATCTATGAAATGCTTCTGGATGAATTCATCCCGATCTGTAATCGCGGTGAGATTGACCTTTTCATTCCATTCCAGAACACCTTCCATGTACCGGATCAGCTGTTCTTCTTTCTCTTCCGGATGAGCAATATGCAGTTGTTCAATCAAGGTTCTTAAATCGTTCATTCGTTCTTCCGATCACAATCATTATGATCTGCGTTCTTTCTCCAGATAGATCAGCAGCACATTGATATCAGCAGGGGAGACCCCGGATATTCTGGATGCCTGGCCCAGAGAAAGAGGCTTCAAATTATTCAGCTTCTGCTGCGCCTCGATCCTAAGACCTTTGATGCTTGCATAGTCGATATCGCTGCTGAGCTTTCTGTTTTCGAGTCTCTTGAATTTCTCGATCTGCGCCAATTGCTTTTGTATATATCCGCCGTATTTGATTTCTACTTCCATGGTCGTCTTCTGGTGGCGGGATAACTCTGGTCTCTCTTTGTCCAAAGATGCTGTGTTGTCATAGGTTACTTCAGGTCTGCGCATGAGCTCGTGAAGTGACTGTGAAGATTTCAGCGGCGCAGTTCCAAGTTCTTCAAGAAGTGGGTTCGCAGCTTCTGGACTTATGATCTTGCGTTTCAGCCGCTGTGTTTCTTTTTCCACAGCCGACTTCTTCTCAAGAAATCTATCGTAACGATCTTGCTTCACCAGTCCGACTTGATAGCCAAGTTCCGTCAATCTCAGATCTGCATTGTCCTGCCGGAGCATCAGCCTGTATTCGGCGCGGCTCGTCATGATCCTATATGGTTCGTTGGTGCCTTTGGTCACCAGATCATCAAGGAGCACACCTATATACGCCTGACTTCTGTCGAGGACAAAAGGCTCCTTGCCATCGAGCTTCAGAACTGCATTGATGCCTGCCATCAGTCCCTGTGCCGCTGCTTCTTCATATCCGGAACTGCCGTTGAACTGTCCGCTGCAGAAGAGATTCTTTATGGTTCGGTTTTCGAGATTCATCTTCAGATCCAGCGGATCGATACAATCGTATTCGATTGCATATGCAGGTCTTACGATTTTTAAGTGTTCAAGACCTTCAATGGTTTCATAAAACGCCTGCTGCACATCTTCAGGAAGGGAAGAGGACATGCCTTGAATATACATCTCGTCAGTATCCAGTCCTTCCGGTTCAATGAAGAGCTGATGGCGTGCTCTGTCAGGAAACCGGTTGATCTTATCCTCGATAGAAGGGCAGTAGCGTGGTCCAACGCCTTCGATTTTTCCGCCAAGCATAGCAGATCTGTGGATGTTCTCTCTGATTACTTCGTGTGTTTTTTCATTGGTATAGGTGAGCCAGCATTTAATCTGGTCCTTCTCGAGTTCATCGTTCATGAAAGAGAAGGGCACAATTTCACTGTCTCCGTCCTGCGGAATCATCTTATCGTAATCAAGACTGTCTGCAAGAGCTCTTGCAGGCGTGCCCGTTTTGAACCGTCTCATCGGCAGCCCATACTCTCTGAGTTTCTCAGCAAGTTCCACGGAAGGAGCCAGCCCGTTCGGGCCGCTGTCAAAGACACTGTCTCCGATGAAAATCTTACCGGCGAGAAATGTTCCTGTTGCCAGTATAACTGCCTTGCCTTTGTAGACTGCACCGGTACGCAGAACAACACCGCAGGCTCTGCCATCTTCGATGACCAGATCGATGACCTCTCCTTGCTTCATATCCAGCAGTGGTTCTTTCTCGATGGTCTTCTTCATCTCGAGGTGATAGCGGTTTTTGTCTGCCTGTGCTCTCAGTGAGTGAACGGCGGGACCTTTGGCTGTATTCAGCATTCTGCTCTGGATAAAGGTCTTATCGATGTTGAGGCCCATTTCTCCTCCGAGGGCATCGATCTCTCTGACAAGATGGCCTTTTCCTGTTCCTCCAATTGACGGATTGCACGGCATCATTGCTACGGCTTCCAGATTGATGGAAAGCATCAGTGTCCTTTTGCCCATTCTGGCTGCAGCAAGACTGGCCTCGCATCCTGCGTGACCTGCACCAACCACAATTATGTCGTATTCTCCCATCAGGAATTTTTCCATGCTTCACTCCTGCTTATCCAACTATATTTCTATTTGCCCAGGCAGAATCTTGAGAACACTTCATCGATGACTTCATCTGAAACAGTTTCACCGATGATTTCTCCAAGTCTGTCAAAGGCTTCTCTGATATCTATTTCTATAATATCCAACGCTTCCTGTGTCTTTGTGATTGCTGCAGCATCACAGACAGCCTGTTCTGCTTTTCTCAAAAGCTCCTCATGACGAACATCATTGACCATGATACTGTCCTTTTGCGCCAGCTCTCCTCCATACACAAGTGCTTCAATTCTATCTTCTATTTCATCAATGCCTTTTTCTTCGATCAGGCATGTTTCAATTATATCGCTATTAGGCGATTTGTGGGCGATATCCCTTGGGGCGACTGCATTTCCGAGATCTGTCTTATTCAAAAGAACAAGGGATTTTCTGTTTTCCAGACGCGTCAGAATATCCTCATCTTCCTCAGTCAGAGGATGACTTGCGTCTATGATCAACACAATCAGATCTGCGTTATTGAATGCTTCCTTCGTCCGTTCGATTCCGATTTTCTCGACCACATCTTCCGTCTCCCGGATACCTGCCGTATCGATCAGGTAAACAGGAATGTTTCTGATGCTGACAGCTTCTTCGATGGTATCTCTGGTGGTTCCGGGGATCTCCGTGACGATCGCTCTGGACTGTCTGAGCAGGCAGTTCATCAGAGAAGATTTTCCTACGTTCGGTTTTCCGACAATCGCGACTCTGATGCCTTCTTTGATCATGCGCCCGGTGTCTGCTGTTGCAAGCAGTTTTCTGATTTCATCTCCGACTGTTTCCAGTCCCGCAAGCAGTTTATCATATGTAAGCTGCTCGATATCTTCATCCGGATAGTCAATGTTGACTGTCGTGTCCACGAGAATATCAAGCACGGCAGCTCTGATTTCTCTTACTTTTCTGGATAAGCTTCCTTCCATCTGAGAGAGAGCAGCTTCATAAGAGGCATCCGCTTTTGCCTTGATCACATCTATGACAGCCTCTGCCTGTGAAAGATCCAGTCTTCCATTCAGAAATGCCCTTTTGGTGAATTCTCCCGGCTCTGCCATGCGTGCTCCCTCGCGGAGCACAAGAGCAAGCGTCATTCTGAGAGACACCATGCTTCCGTGGCAGTTGATTTCCACCACATCTTCTCCTGTATAAGTAGAAGGTTCTTTCATGTAAACAGCAAGAACTTCATCTATGATACTGTCATCTTCCGGATCGATGATTTTCCCATAAGTCATCCGACGGCTTTTGATGCTGCCTTTGCAATAAAATATCCTGCGGAGAATACTGAGGGATTCCGGTCCGCTGATTCTTATGATTCCTATTCCGCCTTCACCGTAGGCTGTTGATATTGCTGCGATCGTTTCACACATAATACTAAATACAAAGGCCCGCAGAAAGCGGGCCTCATCAAGCTATTTCTTCAGTTCGATAACAACTCTTCTGTAAGGCTCTTCGCCCTCGCTTCTTGTTGTTATGTTAGGATTCTTCTGCAAGGTTGCATGGATAACCTTTCTTTCGTAAGGATTCATCGGCTCCAGACGGATATGCTTCCTTGTCTTGACAACCTTTGCGGCAAGTCTGTTCGCAAGCTGCTCCAGAGTTCTTTCTCTCTTGGCTCTGTAGTTTTCTGCATCGACGACTACCTTGGTGTACTTTTCCTTTTCTCTGTTTACAACAAGACTTGTAAGATACTGTATTGCATCAAGAGTCTGTCCTCTTTTGCCGATTACAGTTCTTGAGTCTTTACCGCTCATTTCTACATAAACGAGATCTTCACCAACTCTTGCGCTGAAATCAAGATCCAGACCCATCTTTCCTGTAATGTCCTTCAGGAAGGTGAGTGCTTCGTGTTCTTCAACGACTTTCAGATCGTTTATATCCACATCGTCCAGGACGATGTTCTTTTTCTTTTCTTCAGGTTTTTTCTCCTGAGACTTCTTGTCGCTTGTCCTCTTTTCCTTTGGTTTTGAAGATTTCTTCGGCTGCTCCTTTTTCTCCGGGGCTTTCTTTTCCGGCTCTTTCTTCTCCGGTTTCTCTGGCTTTTGCGGAGCTTTCTTTTCTACTCTTACTTTGGCCAGTTTCGCGCCAATGCCGAGAAAACCTTTTGTCGGTTCTTCAAGAACCGTTACTTCTACTTCGTCTCTGGAAACCTTCAGATCAATCAGGGCAAGCTCTACCGCTTCGTTGATATCTTTGCCCCATTTTTCTGTGTAATCCATTATATCTCCTCCGTATATCGAGACTTACATATTTCTGTTTTTCTTTTCCAGTTTCTCTCTGATCTGTCTTTCCTTCTGCTCTCTCTTGATTTTCTTTCTGAGCGTCTGCAGGTGGATATTGAATCCAATCTGAATGATCTGGCTGACTGCCCAGTAAAGTGCAAGTCCGGCAGGGAATGATCTGGCCATCCACAGAATCATGATAGGGAAGATGTACTGCATCATCTTCATCATGGCAGCTGACTGATTTGCTGCATCTGATCCTGTATCCTGGAGCATTCTGTTCATTGTAAATGCGATGAACGTAGCAACGCCTGCAATGATCGGCAGGATCCATGGGTCCGGCTGGCTCAGGTCTTTGATCCACAGGAATGGTTCATGGAATGCGAAAATCATGGAATCCTTTGTGATATATCTCATCGGATTTCTAAGAAGAGCAAACAGCCCCATGATGATCGGCATCTGAATGAGCATAGGAAGACATCCGCCCATCGGGTTGAACTTCTCTTCCTTATAGAGCTCCTGCATCTTTATATTCAGTGTTTCCTGGTCGTTTCCGTATTTGTTCTGAAGGGCCTTGATCTTAGGCTGCATTTCAGACATCATTGCTGTTGACTTCGTCTGCTTGATGTAGAGCGGATAGAGGCACAGCTTTACGAACACTGTAAATATAATAATGGAGATACCGTAATTTCCTATGAATCCATACAGAAGGTCAAGCAAAAGCCCCATCGGCTTTGCTATTACGCCTAGTATAGTATACATTAATTAATTTCCTCCTATTTTAAAGGATCGTATCCTCCTTCGTGGAACGGATGACATTTCATCAGTCTCCTGATTCCAAGATAACTTCCCTTAAAAAACCCGTACTTTTCCAGAGCCTGAATACAGTAGGTCGAACATGTAGGATAAAACCTGCATCTAGGTGGGAAAAGAGGGGATATGAACTTCTGATAGAATCGTATCAAAGCGATAAAGACATGTTTCATGATATTATCTTCCCGTAACTTTTCCTCTTTTTGCTGCATTCAGAAGTGATTTTTCTACGTCTTTCTGCTTTTTGCCGTTGATCGTATTTCTGGCAATGAATATGCAATCATATCCTTCCAGAAATTTATCTGCGTTCAGTCTGTAACTTTCTTTCATCAGACGTTTGGCTCTGTTTCTCTGAATGCTGTTTCCGACCTTTTTGCTTGCTAAAAAGGCTGTCCTGCTATATGGGAGATCATTCTTCCTGTAAAAAAGAACTACATACCTCTCCGGAACTGACTTTCCGGCTTTATAGATTGCCTGGAAATCGTCCTTTTTTCTCAGTATTTCCTTTTTTCGCATTGTCTTTCAGTCATATCAATAACAAAAAGACCACTCTAGTTTGCGGTCTCTATGCTGATAAAACTTTTCTTCCTCTTTTTCTTCTTCTCTTCAGTACATTTCTACCATTCTTTGTCTTCATTCTTTTTCTGAAGCCGTGCTCCTTTTTGCGCTGCCTCTTCTTTGGCTGATATGTCATTTTCATGGGCTTTTCCTCCTTCTTTTTTATTTACCTGCACAAATCTGAATTTCAACTTATGCACATATGCTCAAGTATTATACAACCCCAAAAAAACCATGTCAATTTATTTAAGCTCCTATGATTTGAAAATAGAGTCATTTCCCTTTTATAAATTCCATTATTATACATTTTTTTAGATGGAACACAATATCTTGTTGTTTCTGTTGAAACTATGCACAACTTTATCCACAATAGGTGGATAAGTCCACCAATCATTGAAAATAAGACTTTAAAATTTAACTGTTGCCTGTGGATAACTATTTTTGTATTATATTATTCGTTCTGTGATATGATATATATGCAAGATTTTGAAAGGCTATTTTCACGTAATGGAGAAGATCAACAATCTTAAATGGAAAGATGTGCTTGCTCTTGCAAGCAAGGAATTGACTGATGTAAGCTACAGAACTTGGTTTCTTCCTCTTGTACCCCTTGAAATGGATAAAGAGAAAGGAACCATGTCTTTTGCTGTAACAGAAAGCTTCAAGGCCAATATGTTTTCAAGAAACCCAAGATATATTGATATTCTTGAAAAGGCTATCAAAGAAGTCTTCAATAAACCTTATCATATTCTGATTACACATAAGTCTGAAGATGAAATCAAGGAAATTCTGGAGGGTAAAAATAAGAAAACTGCCGCTCCATCTATTGATTCTTCCAATCCTTACAAAGAAGAATACTATCTTAACCCGAAATTCAATTTTGATAATTTTATCGTAGGACCAAATAATGAATATGCCCACGCAGTTTCTCTCGCTGTAGCGGATAATCCTTCCACAGCATACAATCCTCTTTTTATCTACGGAGGATCAGGACTTGGTAAAACACATCTGATGCATGCAATAGGGCAGCATATCATGAGAACAAATCCTTCTCTTAAAGTTCTCTATGTCTCATCGGAGATGTTTACTTCAGAGCTTGTTCAGGCTTTGCAGGATCCGGTCAACAAAAACAGTAAATTAAATGCATTTAAGGCAAAATACAGAAATGTCGATGTTCTTTTAATTGATGATATTCAATTCATTGAGGGTAAAGAATCAACACAGATGGAATTTTTCCATACATTTAATACTCTTTACGGCCTGAACAGACAAATCGTAATCTCAAGTGACAGACACCCTAATAAACTGAGAGATCTGGATGAAAGACTGACTTCAAGATTTAAATCAAATATCATGGCTGATATCCAGCCTCCTGATTTTGAAACAAGAGTAGCAATTCTCAGAAAAAAAGCAGAGGAAGAAGGTCTTGTGATCGATGAAAATACTCTTGAAGTCATCGATCTGATTGCAGAAAAAATCAAATTCAACATCAGAGAGCTGGACAGCGCGCTGCTTCGTGTCATTTCCTTCTCAAAATTCAAGAACCAGCCGCTTACAGCTAAATTTGCAAAAGAACACCTTACAGATATCTTCTCAGTAAGAGATATTGATATTTCCTGTGAATCCATCAAAAAAGCTGTATGTAAGAAATACAATATCAAAATCGCAGATATTGAATCTAAAAAGAGAAACAGGGAATTTTCACATCCTAGACAGATTGCAATGTATCTATGCCGGGAACTGACTAATCTTTCTCTTCCTAAAATAGGTGAATCCTTCGGAGGAAGAGACCATACAACAGTTCTCCATGCATGCGATAAAATTGGAAAACAAGTAAAACTGGATCCGACGCTTTTTGAAGATATCAGAAATCTGAAAGAAGATCTTCAATAAATAGATTTATAAACAGGAACTGTTATTTAAAAATACAAGTTTTCCACAGGGTTTAAATAATAAATAGTGGCTTATTTTCAACACTTACGACGCATATCAACAAATTCACAGCCTCTACTACTACTATTACTAAATATATAATATAATAATAAGGGATTATTTTTCGGAGGAAGTCATGAAATTTACATGTAATCAGCAGATTCTTGCAAAGGCATTAAATACTGTATCAAAGGCAGTATCAAACAGAACAACCATTCCAATTCTCAAAGGAATTATGATAAAAGCAACTGAAGAAGGAAGTCTTATTTTGACTGCATCTGATCTTGAAATCAGCATCAAAAAAGAAATCAATGCTGATGTACAGGAACCAGGTGCAATCGTAGTAATGGCAAAACTCTTCGGAGATATTATAAGAAAGCTTCCAAATGAAGATATTCTTATCAGCTGTGATGAATCCGGAACAGTTCTGATCAAAACAAGTTTTTCTGAATTCAATGTTGTAAGTTTCCCAACAGATGAATTTCCTGAAATCGGCAATAAAGAAGAAGGAAGTGAAAGCATTACTCTTGACAGAGACATCTTCAGAGAAATGATCAGAAAAACTGCTTTTGCTGCAAGTGTAGATGAATCAAAAGGCGTCCTCACCGGAATACTGACAGAAATAGATGAAGAATTTATTAAAATGGTATCTCTCGATGGATTCAGACTTGCTCTTGTAAAAGAAAACATGAAGAGTGCTTCTACAAATAAATTCATCATTGCAGCAAAAGTAATGAATGAAATCAGTAAAATCATCTCTGAAGATGAAGAAGATTCAGATATCAATATCTTGCTTGGTGAAAAGAGAGAAGTCATCAATGTAGGAAGTAATGAGATCATCATCAGAAGAATGGAAGGAGAATTCATTAAGTACAATGATATTCTTCCGACAGAAAATACAACAAATGTAATCGTCAGCAAAGAAATGCTTCTTGAAAGTATTGAAAGAGCTTCACTTCTTTCAAGAGAAGGAAAGAATAATCTGATCAAGATGATCATCAAGAATGATCTTATGACCATCACTTCAAGATCAGAAGAAGGAAACGTGAAGGAAGAAATCATAGTAGAAAAGACAGGAAATGATCTTGAAATTGGATTCAATTCTAAATTCGTACTTGATGTACTGAAGGTCATAGATGATGATCAGGTATCCTTAAACTTCAAGACAGGTGTTTCTCCATGTGTTGTAAAACCAGTTGATGGAGATCACTATGAATATCTGATTCTTCCTGTAAGAATTCCTTCTATGTAAATAATATATGTATATCAAAGACATAGAACTTCATAATTACAGAAATTACAAAGAACAAAAAGTATCCTTCAGCAAAGGCGTGAATATTTTCATTGGGAAAAACGCCCAGGGAAAAACAAATCTGCTGGAGGGTATTTATTTAAATGCCTTTGGAAAGTCATTTAAAAGTGTCAAAGACAAAGAACTCATCAAGTTCGGAGAAGAATACTGCAGAATCAAATCTACGGCAGAAGATGAAGATGGTGAAAAAACAACAGAAATCGTCATAAAAAACGATGGAAAAAAAGGCATCAAAAGAGATGGAATCAAAGTAAGAAGAACTTCTGAACTTCTTGATAGAATTTATATCATTATTTTTTCACCGGAAGATCTGAAAATTGTAAAAGATGAACCGGAAAAGAGAAGAAAATTCATCAATCGGGAATTATGTCAGATCAGGGCTGGGTATCTTTCTGATTTAAATGATTACAATAAAATACTGAAACAAAGAAATATTTATCTGAAAGAAAAACAGATTGATTCCGATCTTTTGGATATCTGGGACAGACAGCTTGCCGCCAGCGGCACAA
This sequence comes from Bacillota bacterium, assembly GCA_017431785.1. GTDB lineage: Bacteria > Bacillota > Clostridia > Peptostreptococcales > Anaerovoracaceae > Lentihominibacter. Next base: position 30,950 of record JAFRKJ010000046.1, read on the forward strand.
GGATCATCAGAAAGAGAAAACAGTTCATAGAAAGAATCGATGAGATAAGCAGAAAAATTCACTACGGCATTACCGGAGATAAAGAAAGACTTGCACTGAAATACGAATCTAATATACCGGCCTCTGCAAATACAGAAGAAGTTTTTTATGAAATTCTTGCAGCAAACAGAGAAGATGATATCAGAAACGGAACCACAAGCAGGGGACCGCATAGAGATGATTTCAGTATCAATGCAGATGCAATCGATCTCAGAAGATTCGGTTCTCAGGGTCAGCAGAGAACAGCAGCTCTTTCACTGAAACTGTCTGAAATAAAAATCATTGAAGAAGAAAAAGGAGAAAAACCAATTCTGCTTTTGGATGACGTTCTCTCAGAACTGGATAATGAGCGGCAGATACTGCTGATACAGTCTTTGGGAGAAAATCAGATGTTCATCACAACCACAGATATAATAGAAAGTGTTGCGGAAAATCTGCCAAAAGGAAAATATTTCAAAATAATGGATGGGCAGGTCGCTTCAGAAATATAAATATAAAGCAAAAAATGCACGGTCTGGGAAGATTTTAATACCTAGGCCGTGTTTTTTATTAAAATAAGCACAAAATGTTGTAAAAAGGGCGATTTTGTGCTACAATATAGTGTGTTTTGTGGCAATTTATAGTAAGGAGATAATTGAATGGCAAAAAACGATAAAATACAGCAATACGATGCCGAACAAATACAGGTATTAGAAGGATTAGAGGCTGTAAGAAAAAGACCCGGCATGTACATCGGAAGTACTGGTTCACCGGGATTGCATCATCTCGTTTATGAGATCGTAGACAACAGTGTTGATGAAGCATTGGCCGGATTCTGCACAGAAATTAAAGTTACAATCAATAAAGATAACTCCATCACAGTCGAGGACGACGGAAGAGGTATGCCGGTAGATATGCATCCTAAGATGAAACTTCCTGCTGTAGAAGTTATACACACCGTACTTCACGCCGGCGGTAAATTCGGAGGCGGCGGATACAAAGTGTCCGGTGGACTCCATGGTGTTGGTGCCTCTGTTGTAAATGCACTTTCAACCCGTATGGAAGTTGAAGTAAGAAGAAACGGCAAAGTCTACACACAGGCTTACGAAAGGGGTAAGACGGTAACACCTCTTGAGGAACAAGGAAATACAAGAAAGACAGGATCAAAGACCACTTTCTGGCCGGACCCTGCTATTTTTGATGATGTCGTTTACGATTACGATACACTGTCCAGAAGATTCCGTGAGATGGCCTTCCTGAACAAAGGCGTTAAAATCAGCATCAAAGATGAACGCTATAAGAATGAAGATGTCTTCTATTATGAAGGCGGAATCAAACAGTATGTAGAGTATCTTAACAGAACAAAGAATCTGGTTCATAAAGATATCATCTACTTCGAAGTCAGTGAAGAAAACAGAGAAGCAGAAGTAGCGATCCAATACACAGATAGTTATAAGGAAAACGTTGCTTCCTATGCCAATAACATCAAGACGACGGAAGGCGGTTTCCACTTACAGGGTTTCAGAGCAGCTCTGACCAGAACTATTAATGCATACGCAAGAAAGAGCAATATTCTCAAAGAAAAAGATGAGCCGTTCGAAAGCGACGATGTCAGAGAAGGTATTACGGCCATTGTTTCCGTCAAACTGACGGAGCCGCAGTTCGAGGGTCAGACTAAGGCAAAACTCGGAAACTCAGATATGAGAGGATTTGTAGAAAAAGCAACAGCAGATTATCTGTCTGCTTTCCTTGAAGAAAATCCGAAACAGGCAAAACTCATCATGGAAAAATGCCTGGATGCAGCCAGAGCAAGAATGGCAGCACAAAAGGCAAAGAAATCCGTCAGAAAATCATTCCTGGAGGGCAATTCCATGCCGGGCAAACTGGCAGATTGTTCCGAGAAGAATCCTGAAATCTCAGAGATTTTCCTGGTCGAGGGTGATTCGGCGGGAGGAAGTGCCAAGGACGGCAGAGACAGAAAACGCCAGGCAATATTGCCTTTGCGCGGTAAGATTCTGAATGTTGAGAAGGCGAGAATCGATAAAGTTCTCAGTTCAGAGGAAATAAAGAATATGATCACAGCATTCGGCTGCGGAATCGGTCAGGAGTTTGACATTACGAAACTCAGATACCACAAGATCATCATCATGACCGATGCGGACGTAGACGGTGCTCATATCAGAACACTGCTGCTCACTTTCTTCTATAGATATATGACGCCGCTCATTGAGAACGGTTATGTCTATGCAGCACAGCCGCCGCTCTTCAGAGTCAAAAAGGGAAAGGAAATCTACTACACTTATTCAGACAGAGAACAGGAAGAACTTCTGGAGAAACTCAAAGGCAGCAAATATGATATCCAGCGCTACAAGGGTCTCGGTGAGATGGATCCGGAACAGCTCTGGGATACAACAATGGATTACAGCAAGCGTACACTCATACAGATTACGGTAGATGACGCCAACGCGGCAGATGAAATGTTCACGACACTCATGGGGGACAAGGTTCCGCCGCGCAAGAAGTTTATCGAAGACCATGCTGTATATGCAACGATTGACGTGTAAGGAAAGGAGGACATCTTAAGTGACTAAGACAAGCTTACTGGAAGATCAGAGAATGATACAGCATGAGATCCACGACGAGATGAAGAACTCCTACATCGACTACGCCATGAGCGTCATCGTTGGAAGAGCGCTTCCGGATGTCAGAGACGGACTCAAACCTGTACACAGAAGAATTCTCTTTGGAATGAACGGTCTGGGCATCACCCCGGACAAACCCCATAGAAAATCCGCTCGTATCGTGGGCGATGTCATGGGTAAATACCACCCGCATGGAGACAGTTCCATCTATGAAGCGATGGTAAAACTGGCGCAGCCTTTTGCGACTAGATATCCGCTCATCGACGGACACGGAAACTTCGGCTCCATCGACGGGGACGGTGCAGCAGCTATGCGTTATACGGAAGCCCGTATGACGCCGTTTGCGCTGCAGATGATCCGTGATATTGACAAGAACACAGTCGACATGATTCCAAACTTCGATGAAGAAGAACTGGAACCGGTCGTTCTGCCATCGCGCGTGCCGAACCTTCTGATCAACGGAAGCAACGGTATCGCCGTCGGTATGGCAACTTCCATTCCGCCGCACAATCTGACAGAGACCATCGACGCCTGTGTGAAAATGATCGAATGCGGCATCGATGATGAAGAATGTACCGTGGATGACCTTCTTAAGATCGTCAAAGGACCGGACTTCCCGACGGGTGCCCAGATCATGGGCAAGAAGGGTTTTCAGGAAGCATACAGAACAGGGCAAGGCAAATGCGTTGTCAGATCCGTATGTGAAATAGAAGAGACAAGCCGCGGAAAATCCCAGATCATCGTCACCGAGATTCCATATCAGGTCAACAAGGCCAGAATGCTGGAAAGAATCGGTGAAATGGTAAGAGATAAAAAGCTGGATGGTATATCGGCAATACGCGATGAGTCAAACAGACAGGGCATCCGCATCGTTATCGAGCTCAAAGCATCCGCCCATCCGCAGGTCATGCTGAACAAACTGTACAAACACACATCACTGCAGGAGAACTACAGCATGATCATGCTGGCCATTGTAGACGGCAGACCGAGGATCCTCAATCTCAAACAGATTCTGGAGGAATACCTGAAGCACCAGAAGGATGTGGTGACTAGAAGAACACAGTTCGATTTGGATAAAGCAGAGGCAAGAGCGCACATCGTAGAAGGTCTGCGGATCGCCCTCGACAATATTGATGAAGTCATCAAGACCATCAGAGAGAGCTACAACGACGCCAAAGAAAAACTCATGAAGCGGTTCGGACTTTCTGAGAAACAGGCGCAGGCCATCCTCGACATGAGACTGGCCCGTCTGCAGGGACTGGAACGCGAGAAGCTGGAAGAAGAATACAAAGAGCTCTGTGAAAGAATTGCATACTACAAGAGCCTTCTGGCAGATGAAAAGCTCCTCATGGGTGTCATCAGAGATGAACTTCTCGAAATCAAGAAGAAGTGGGGAGATAAGAGAAGGACAAAGATCCTCGCCGCTGTTGACGAGATGGATGAAGAAGACTTCATCGAAGAGAAGCAGGTAGCTATCACGCTGACCCACAGGGGATACCTGAAGAGGGTCGCTGCAGATACATACAAGACGCAGAGAAGGGGAGGCAAAGGCATCACCGGACTTGTGACCAGAGATGATGATTTCGTCAGAGACCTGATTATGACATCATCCCACGATCACCTCATGTTCTTCACCAACATGGGTAAGGTTCACAAGATCAGAGCGTATGATATTCCGGAAGCAAACAGAACGGCCAAGGGTACCAACGCAGCAAACTTCCTGAACCTGATGCAGAGAGAACGCATCTCGGCGATCATCCCATTCAGAGATTTCCGCGACGATAAGTTCCTCATCTGCGTGACGAAGCATGGAACCATCAAGAAAACAGCGATTTCTGCCTTTGACACCAACCGCAAGAGCGGACTCATCGCAATTTCCCTCAAGGACGGAGACGAGCTCGTTGAAATCAAGCAGACTTCCGGAACAGATAACGTGATCATCATCACTAAGAACGGCAAGTGCATCTGCTTCAGCGAGAAGGACGTCAGACCGATGGGCAGAAATGCAGGCGGCGTCAGAGCAATCAACCTTGATGCAGATGACGAAGTCGTTGCAATGCAGCTCGTACAGCCGGAAGAAGAACTGCTCGTCGTAACAAGCAAAGGCTACGGCAAGAGAACGCCAGTAGAGGAGTATAAGATTCAGGCAAGAGGCGGCAAGGGACTTCTGACCTATGACAAGAATAAGTTCAAGAAGACCGGTCACCTTATCGGCGCCGTCGTTGTTGACGACAATGACGAAGTGATGCTCATCAACTCTAAGGGGACGATCATCAGAATCGCAGCCAAGGACATCTCGCGTCTGGGACGTGCTACACAAGGCGTCAAGATCATGAGAGTCGGCAGCGATATTGAAATCATCTCTATGTCCAAGGTGATCAACGAAGAGGAGAGAGCCCACCTGGCCGAGCAGGCACAAAAGCAGAGAGAAAAGAAGAAGGCCGAGAAGAGAGCCGCTCAGGCAAAGGCGGAAAAAGAAAAAGAAAAAAACAGAAAAGATGACGGAACAGAACAAACCGAATTCGAAATATAAGGAGAAGGCATCAGATGAAGAGAGTATTTTCCGGCGTTCAGCCGACAGGAAACATTCATATCGGTAATTATCTCGGCGCACTGAAGCAGTTTGTAGAACTGCAGGAAGACCACGATTGCATCTATTGCATCGTTGATGAACACGCGATCACAGTACCGCAGGATCCAAAAGAACTTAGAGAGCATATTCTGGATGTGGCGGCACTGTATATGGCCATCGGAGTAGATCCTAAGAAGTCGATCATCTTCGTTCAGTCACAGGTCAGCGAGCATGCCGAACTTGGTTGGGTGCTCTGCTGCAACAGCTACACAGGAGAACTCTCCAGGATGACGCAGTTCAAGGCCAAGAGCGGCGGTAACGAATCCGTAGGAACCGGGCTTCTCACTTACCCGGTGCTCATGGCGGCAGACATCCTGCTTTACGATACTGATGTGGTCCCTGTCGGCAATGACCAGAAGCAGCACATCGAGCTTACCAGAGATATTGCCATCAGAGTGAACAATAAATACGGCAAGACCTTCGTTGTTCCTGAGGGAAGATTCATGAGGGAAGGCGCACGCATCATGGCTCTGGACGATCCGGAGGCGAAGATGAGCAAGAGTGCGGAGAACATCCACTCGAGAATCTCCCTCCTTGATGAAGACAGCAAAATCAAGAAATCCATCATGAGGGCAACAACAGACTCAGACGGTGAATTCAGATACGATCCGGTGAATAAACCGGGAGTCAGCAATCTGCTGAATATCTACAGCGCCTTCAGTGGAACATCCGTTGAAGAGATTTTGGCTGGACAGAACTGGAGAGGGTACGGCGATCTGAAAAAAGAGTTGGTTGCAGTTACTCAGGAAGCCCTTGCGCCAATCAGAAAGAACTTTGAAGAAATCCGCCATTCCGATGAGCTGATCAGGGTGCTTAACGATGGAGCGGAACGGGCATCTGCCATTGCAGAGCCTGTCATGAAGAGGGTAAGAGATAAGTTCGGGCTCGGTCTTGGATGATTGGGCTGATAATGTATGATAAACAAAAGTGACATTCTCGTTCCCCAGCCCAGACTGGGAACTACACTTTACATCACAACGTTAATTATCATGATGACTGTCCAGTGGATGACACTGGACATGTATCTTCCTGCGCTTCCGGTGCTCAAAGAAGAATTTGGGGCATCGGAGGCTCTTCTTAATATTAGCCTGAACAGCGATCTGTTCGCGTGCGCCATCGGAACACTGATCGGGGGAACGATCAGCGACAAATACGGGCGCAATCCCATTATGATCATAGGGCTGCTGCTGGCGGGACTGCCGCTTCTGGTTGCTGCCTTCGCCCAGGGAGTCTGGCTTCTGACCATTATGAGAGGCGTATCCGGCCTTGGCGGTGGATTTGCGCTGACCGTTGCGTCGGCCATCGTAAGAGACAGTTTCAAAGGCAGGACGTTCCAGATGGTCACGACCCTCACTCAGGCGGCAGCGGTCATAGGCCCTTTGTTTGCACCTGCTATCGGCGCATTCACGATAGAGTTTCTTTCCTGGAGATGGATCTTCCTCTTTGAGGGAGGAGCGATTCTGATTACGCTTATCCCGTTCATGATCAGCGAAGAGACCTGGCCGGAAGAGAAGAGGAAAGTTTCAAACGTGATGCAGGCAACCTTTCAGGCCTTCGGTATTATCCGGAATCGGAAGCTCCTCGCTTTCATTGGAGCAGCAATGCTGATCACTGTGCCGTTGTGGGGATATATAGGAGTATGCTCTTATGTATACTATGATTTCTTTGGTGTGAGCAATCTGGAATATGCCGTTCTGTACGCCATCGGGTCATTGGTTTCTTTCACAGCGCCATTCCTGTATATGTTTCTCTCTAAGATTACAGACGCAAAAAAAACCGCAGTCACGGCCATGGTTATGATCGCTGCTGCGGCTGTATTGTTCGGAACAGTCGGGTCAAAGGCTCCGATTCTGTTTCTGATAGCGATGATTCCGGTCTTCCTGGCGGAGGGAATCATCAGAACCCTCGGCACAGTAGAAGTGCTGAACAGGTATCATGATGAGGCAGGTTCCGCCAGTGCCGTATTCGGATTTGCCATGTTGATCATCAGCGTGCCGGCAACAGCCATCGCGACGGCCGGATGGGGATCCTTCATCACAGGACTCACCGTCATCACAGGAGGATGCGCACTTGCAGCAGCGCTCCTGTGGATCTATGGACGTAAATTTATGGACTGATTCTGACTGTAGAGTTAGACTGGTTCTGATTGCAGCGCCTGCAGTTCTTCAACGCCGTTTCGGATCATATTCTCGAGCCGATCACAGAGTTCTTTTTCTTCTTTGCGGGAGATTCCTGCTGTCGGAATCGCAGGGTAGATCTTCACATCCACACGGGCAGGACTTACAACGCCCGTCTCCTCAAACATATGATAGGTCCCGTTTAAGGCAACCGGGATAATTGGCACACCGGGTTTTGTGGCGAGTTTGATTGCGCCTTTCATGAACGGACCGACGGTAGGGCCTTTGCTCCTTGTTCCTTCCGGGCAGATGGCGAGGGAAAACCCTTCATTGATATATTCAATTCCTTTGTTGATTGCCTTGAGTGAATCACGTGGGTCGTCGCCTCCGATGAAAACACTGCGGATACGCGGCATCCACTGACCCAGGACAGGAGCCTTCGCCAGATACTGCTTGGCGATGAAACCGAACTGGAACCTCCGGAACACGGCAAACATGACCGGGATGTCCGCATAACTCTGATGGTTGAGTATGATTACAACAGGACCGCTCTCCGGAATGTTTTCTTCTCCCTGGACGTGAAGATCGCAGCCGAACTGTTCCATGATCTTTGGACCGAAGGTAGAGGTTGCTTCGAGAATCAGACGACGTTCTTCTTCTTTGTCCCCTGATGCCTTTGCATTGTCTATCAACGATTTGTATTTATTGTAGTGAATGACATCCCCCAGCACTTTCGTTGCTGCAGGGATATTTCTGATAATTTTCATATGGTTTCTCCTGATTGCGTTTTCCTTAGAATTTCACGTCCCCCGGACCGCGGTCGAAGAATACGCTCTTGGAAGCAACCGAAAGAGGGATGCCGTAGCAGACCTTGACCTCATCACCGAAGATGCCCATACGGGCAGCGCCTTTGCCGGCTGAGAAGAGGACGCGGTTATCCATTCTGTTGTCTGCTGCCAGAGATACGGCAGAGCCGACAGCGATACCAAGATCGGTCACATTAAATGCGCAGACAGCACCTGCCTTGCGGGCGGCGCCGCAGTTTTTGAAACCGCAGAGTCCGCAGTGCGTCAGTTTGAGAGGTGCATTCTCGGCCCAAAGGAGTACAACACATACGCTGTTGTCAACATTGCCCGCATCACGTGCATAGAAATCTTCGCCGGTCTCGTCAGCGATATCGCGCATGTGCGAAGCCAGAATATCCTTATCTTCTCCTGTAAGGAGAACGCCTTTCACATCATCGACGCCATTACCCTTTGGAGCGGTTATTGCAGCGGCGATCATCGCCTGACCTGTTCTTATGGCGGCTTCTGTTGAAGCTGCGATTCTGTCTTGTATCATTTTAATACTCCTTCAAATAACAAACGTTGTCTTCTGATCAGATCACCGAAGGCCTTACGCTTTTCTTCTTCCGTGCCGAAACTCATAAATGCATGATAGGAATCCTGACGAGAGGATGCGTTTTCCCACAGTTCTTCCTCGCTCAGTTCTGCTCCCGCGATAACCAGCTGATTTTCGCAGATGATGCTGCGGGAATCATCGTCGTAGAGAACACCGTCGCCGCAGGCGACAACACAGGGCTGATTCTTTTCGGCCAGCTCCCGGAGAATTTCGAATTCGGCGTTCCGGTATCCGTGTTCACCGTTCATCATAACAAGACAGCGGATCGTCCGGCCGTCGCGCTGTTCGATTTCTTTATCAAGCTCCACGAGAGGAAGCCCATGTTCACGGGAAAGCGTATGCGCCTTCTCTAAGACAGGTGCTCCGAAGCATCCTGTCACTACGATCAGATTTGCGTTCATCTTGTTTCCTTGTTAATATATACTATACTGATTATACATCATTTAAGCAGAAAAAATAACCAGAAGGGAATAGACATATCATGAAAAAACCAACATTGGTCATTATGGCTGCAGGCATGGGATCCAGATACGGCGGCCTCAAGCAGGTGGATACAATTACAGAAGCAGGTGAAATCATATTGGACTTTTCTCTGTATGATGCCATGATGGCAGGTTTCGACAAAGCCATTTTTGTCATCAGAAAGGAACACAGGGACATCTTCACAAAGCTGGTCGATGAGAGAGCCGGCCGGTTCATGGAGGTCGAGTACGCATATCAGGATCTCTATGATATTCCAGAAGGATATGAAGTGCCGGAAGGCAGAGAGAAGCCGTGGGGCACGTCCCATGCGATTCTTGCATGCAGAGATCTCATCGACGGACCGTTCGCCGTCGTCAATGCAGATGATTATTATGGCCCCAACGGCTTTGTGAGTGTCTATGAATATCTTACCGAACATGAAGATACTGATCAGTACCAGTACTGCATGGCGGGATATATTCTTTCGAACACCATCACCGAAAACGGTCATGTAGCCAGAGGCGTCTGCCAAATGGATGAAGAGGGCTGCCTGAAAGAGATCACAGAGCGGACCAAGATCCAGCGGCAGCCGGAAGGCATTTGCTACACAGAAGATGACGGCGCAAGTTGGCATGTCCTGGAAGATGACACGCTTGTTTCCATGAACTTCTGGGGATTTACGGAGAGTATGATCGCAGAACTCAAGGCGGGCATCGACGAATTCTTCGAGGAGGAAGTACCGAAGAATCCTTTGAAGAGCGAATATCTTCTGCCGCGCACGGTGGATAAACTGATCAAGAGCGGCAAGGCCCGCGTAAAAGTGCTGCCATGCCGGGACAAGTGGTGCGGCGTGACATATAAGGAAGACTGGCAGACCGTGCATGACGAACTCCAGTCAAAGAAAGATAAGGGCGAATATCCGGAGAAACTCTGGAAATAGCAGTCTGGCAAAAGACAGCAAATCATTATGGGCGGACTTTTTAAGATCATAACATCATTGCTTATAGCGCTCGGCATTTCAGGAGGGGCGGCATCCATGTCTGAAGTAACGCCGCAGGAAGCAACGGACGCTTTCCTGCAGGACTTATCCGGAGGCGACCAGCAGACGACCATGGAGTATATGGACAACAGATACGTCAATTTCCTGGAGAACGTGAAGGGTACCGACGAAGAAATGGACAGACTTGAGGAGGCTCTCTTCAAGAACTTTTCCTATGAGATCAAAGAGACTGCCGAGAAGAATGATGTCGCCGTCGCGAAGGTCATCATAAAGAACTGTGACTTCAGCGGCATTGTGGACAGCTATGAAAAAGAATCTTACACATATGTGACAGAAAATCTCTACAGTGATGATGTGATCAACAAAGAGAAACTGAACAAAAAATGTCTTGATATATACCTCGACCAGATAGAAAAAACAGCAGAAGGAGAACCTTCCTTTGAGTCGGAGGTGTTCATTCCAATGCATGAGAACGGATATGGCGGCTGGAGGATTATCCTCAATGACGATATCATGAAAACGATTCTGGGAGAACTGGAGATTCCGACCAATGAATGAGCAGAACCGTTACTCAGAGCTACAAGTGAATGGCCCAAGATGGAGCCGGACGACGCTTCTTTTGATTGCAGTTGGAACCATACTGTCGATCATGCTTTTGCTCATCGCCTTATGGCTTGGCGTCGGACGTGTGCATTCCGAGTCGAAGGAAGCAGCGGCTGCCATTGCCAATGAGAAGAATGCATCCGCCCAGGAGATCGATCTTGCCAATAGCCTGCGGGAGAAAACCGTGGACTATGTGTTGGAGAAGGAGGAGATTCCTGCGTATTCCTATGCTCAGGTCCAGGCCATGGACATGAGTGTCCCAAGCGGTGTTTCCGTCGAAGATCTCAAGCTGGTGACAAAGCACAAACTCGTCGGAACAGAGGAAACACTTTATCAGCTCGAGCAGGAATACGATCTGAACTGCCTGTTCCTGCTTGCTATCGCGTCGCATGAGAGCGCTTATGGAACGGCTCAGTTCCGCCCGAACAATGTGTGCGGGTACGGCGGCAAAGGGTTCTCCTCTGTCAATGAGTGTCTTGAGACGGTAGGACGGGCACTGGCGAACAGCTATCTCAGCCCGAGCGGCGCCTATTACAAAGGCAATACGATCGCTGCGGTAAACAGGACTTATGCAGCAGATGGTGCCTGGAATGTCAAAGTCGCAAACAAAGTCACCTATTTCTATCAGGTCATCAGCGAGAATCACAACGCCCAGCTTGAAAAGCTGAAATAATAAGCGCCAATATACAGAAATAAACTCTTGATTTCATCAGAGTTTGATGTATAATATACGAGCGCGTAATTTCACGCGCGGTTCCTTGCAATGCCCGGGAGGCATTGCCACTAAGTCCACAAGGAGGTGAAAAAATGACTAATTATGAGGTATTATTCATCATCGATCCTGCACTGGAAGACGAGAAGAAAGAAGCCACAATTGAAGCAGTTAAGGAAATCATTGCTGCAGAAGGCGAAGTCGGAAATGTAGACGTATGGGGAATGAGAAAGCTCGCATATCCTATCCAGAAGAAATCTGAAGGATATTATGTTGTCATTGAATTCAAGGCTGAGCCGACACTGCCGAAGGAACTCGACAGAAGACTCAAGATTTCAGACAATGTAATGAGACACCTTATTGATAATAAGGATCAGAAATAAGAGGGGGAGAATTATGAACAGTGTATGTTTGATTGGGAATCTGACAAGAGATCCTGAACTCAGATACTCCACAGGAGCCAGCCAGACAGCAATCTGCAGATTTACCATTGCCGTCAATGACGGGTATGGAGAAAAGCAGAGAACCAACTTCATTCCGATCGTAGTATTCAACAAACAGGCTGAAAACTGCGACAGATATCTGGCGAAAGGCCGCAGAGTTGCTGTTATGGGCAGAATCCAGACAGGCAGCTACGAGAAGGACGGCAGAACTGTTTACACGACAGAAGTCATTGCAAACAATGTCGAATTCTTAAGCAGCGGTCAGCAGGGCCAGGGCCAGATGCAGGGGCAGGGCTTCGGCCAGAGTGCAGGGTTCGGTCAGCAGGGCGGCTTCAGCCAGCCGGCACCGGCTCCAACCGAACAGCCGGGAGAGATTGATGTACCGGGCGGATTCACATCCCTCCAGGATGATGATATCCCGTTCTAAAAAGAAATCCTGAAAGAAAGGAGAAAATCATGGCATTTGATAACAAAAGACGCGGCGGCATGAGAAGAAAGAAAGTATGCCAGTTCTGCGCTGATAAGAACAAGACGATAGATTACAAAGACGTTGATACTCTGAAGAAGTATGTTACCGAGAGAGGTAAGATCCTTCCTAGAAGAATCACAGGTACTTGTTCCATCCATCAGAGAGAAGTCACCAAGGCCATCAAGAAAGCAAGAGTTGTTGCCTTGATGCCTTACATCGCTGACTAAGCTCGAACATCATAGTAAACGGGAGGTGCTGAAGCAATCGGCACCTCTTTTTATATCCCGAATATAAATGAATTTATATGAAAGCAACCGCTTCCGGACTGATATAATCAAGATATCAGGAAAAGGAGATACCATGAGAAGCAGAGCATTCATAGCGATCGCCATTGCTGCAATGATGGCAGTGGGACAAGGGTGTGCCGTTTTTGCGGATGAGACGACATCGGGTACAACAGCGTCTGCAGCCGAGCCGACGCAGAGCGTGACAGAGGCAACAACACAGAGCGTTCCGCAGACTGAAGCGGAAGAGACACAGTCATCGGTGGACACTTCGGAACCGGAAACCGAAAGCACCGCAGCGAGCACAACGACGAAGCCAAGTGTGACGGCGAAGACAACGACGAAAGCAGCGGCAACGCAGACAACAATTAGGCGCGCCGCAAGGATCACCAGCCTGAAGAAGCCGTTGATTACTTCCCTTTGGAACAGCGCGCTCACCAGAGTAACGATTAAGTGGACCGCAGACATCAATGCGGACGGATATGAGATATACTACAAACAGGCCAAAAAGAAAAAGAAAATCGTGAAGGTGAAGGCAAAGGGCTTGTATGAACTGAAGAACCTGAAGAAAGGGAAGAAATATACCGTCAAGATCCGAAGCTACCGCAAGCAGGATGGCAAGACGATCCGCTCCAAGTGGAGCAAGGCAAAAAAAATCAGGACATCGAGGACAGATTGGAATCGGATTCTGAAGAAATACAAAAGCAGTGACAAAGTGAAAGAACTGATCTTCGTAAAGTACAAGGGCAACTCCAAAGCCAGATTGTATCTGTATAAGAAAAACGATAAGAATCAGTGGAAACTGGTGCTCAGCTGCAAAGCTTATACAGGGAAGAGGGGCATCAACAAGAAGAAAGAAGGAGACCGGAAGACACCGACCGGAGATTTTGCCATCACCCATGCTTTTGGGATCAAGAGCGATCCCGGCAGCAAGATGAATTATCTCAAGGTGAACAAAAACCACTATTGGTGTGCAGATAAGTATTACAACAAGCTGGTCGACATCAGCAAGAAGAAACACAAGTGCAGAGGAGAGCACCTTATCACATATACGAAGCAGTACGCCTACGCGATGAATATCGGCTACAATACCGCCGGCAAAAAGGGAAAAGGCTCAGCGCTGTTCCTGCACTGCTTCGGGAATCACTCTTATACGCTTGGCTGTGTAGCAGTATCAAAGAGCAATATGATCAAGATCCTTAAGACCTGTGATCCGGGAACAAGAATATGCATTTATAAAGAGTAGCGCTGCACATATCCACATGAAAAAGAACAGGAAACGAGGAGCGGGATACCGCTCCTTTTTCACGGTTCAGATGCTTTTGCATTGCAGCGCGGCTTTTGCTATAATATACGTTACGATAATATGCCTTATTGTGCGCATTTTTTAGGAGAAGTAAATGTACGTAGGACGAATCGAGAGACTGTTGGCCTACTATTCACCTCTGCCCATGTGTATTGTGAATGCCCAGGGCAAGGTGACGAGAGCCAGCAGGAAAATAGCAGAAGTATTCAAATATGATGGAATCATCGACTATGATGTATTCGCACTTACAGGCATTAAGATGCCTGAATTTGTGAAAGCAGCGGAAGATGATGCGCCGCTGTACATTCAGAGAAACGAAAAGACATTCCGCATCGGCTGCGGATTCCTGGGCGGCAGCACAGAGGAAGACGGAGAAGAAGACCACTCGAATTCTTCTGTGATTCTCCACTTTACAGACGTGACGGAATACGAAAATCTTCAGAAACGCTACAACGACGAAAAAGTCTATATGATGCTCGTCAATGTCGACAACTTCGACGAGCTTACTTCCAGCACAGATGAAATAGAGAGCACGATTACAGCGAACATCGATAAGCTCCTGAGAAATTGGGCGGCTGAGATGGAAGCCATGATCGTCAGATACAAAGACAGTCTGTACGAACTGGTCATTACAAATAAAAATTATGAAGCGCTTGTGGAAGACAAGTTCGCCATTCTGGATAAAGCCAGAAACATAGAGACAAACGCGGACTTTCCGGTAACACTGAGCATTGGACTTGGTATTGGAGGAAAGAGCCTCGTCGAACTGGATGACTTCGCGCAGGAAGCGCTGGACATGGCGCTGGGTCGCGGAGGTGACCAGGCTGTTGTAAAGAACGGCAGCAGTTTCGAGTATTACGGCGGAAGCACCCAAAGCGTCGAGAAGAGCAACAAAGGAAAATCCAGGATCATCGGACACGCCCTGGCGACATTGATGGAACAGTCCTCAAGGATTTTCATCATGGGTCACAAAAATCCGGACATGGACAGCTTCGCGGCAGCAATCGGTATTTCCAGACTTGCGAAGACCGTCGGCAAAGATGCGTATATTCTCCTTGGGGAATACAACGAGACCATGATTGACATGGTTGCAGATGCGAAGAAAACCGGAGACTATGAGTTCGTAACGGGCGAACGCGCACTCAGCCTGGTGGAAGAAAACTCGCTGGTCGTTGTTGTGGATACACACAGACGGATGCTGGTCGAGTCGGTTGAACTGGTAGATCAGGTGGAGCGGCTTGCGATCATTGATCACCATAGAAAGGCAGAAGATGTATTGACGAATCCGACCCTTTCTTATCTGGAATCCTATGCATCTTCAGCTTCCGAGCTGGTAACGGAGATTCTCCAGTACAGATTGGACAAGAAAGCACTTTCAAGATATGAAGCGGACGTGCTCATGGCAGGCATCATGCTTGACACGAACAGATTCGCAGTCAAAGCCGGCGTCAGAACATTTGAAGCGGCATCATGGCTGAGAAGAGCCGGCGCAGACCTTTCAAGAGTCAGAAGGTACTTCCAGGAATCGCCGGACAGCTTTATCAACAAGGCAAACGGTATCGTGAACGCAAGGATCCTGGAGGACGGAATCGCAATGTCCATTTGCGAAGGACATTCCATCAATACGCAGGTCGTCAACTCCCAGGTCGCAGATGAACTGCTCACCATAAAGGGCACAACAGCAAGTTTTGTGGCAGGCAGGAATGAAGAAGGACAGACTGTGGTCAGTGCCAGATCTCTTGGCAACGTGAATGTGCAGACCATCATGGAACACTTCGGCGGCGGCGGACACATGAACACTGCAGGAACAAAGACAGATCTTTCGCCGGAAGAGATTCTGGCGGAAATAGAAGAATACATCAAAACCACAGAATCAACACAATAGAAGACTATAATAATATGATGACCAGGCAGGAGGTTACAAATGGTTGTTATCCTTTTAAAAGATGTTAAAGGCACTGGAAAAGCGGGCGACGTTGTAAAAGTCAGCGATGGCTATGCACGCAACATGCTCATCCCGAAGGGACTGGCCAAAGAAGCGACACAGGGCAATGTGAGAAATCTTGAAAAACAGAAAGCGATTGCCGAAGAGAAAAGAGCAGAAGAAAGAGCAGCAGCACAGAAAAAGGCGGAAGAACTCGAGAAGATCACGCTGATCGTAAAGTCCAAGGGCGGCGAAAACGGCAAGCTCTTCGGATCGGTTACTTCCATGGATATCGCGAAAGCCCTGCAGGAACAGGAAGGCATCACGATCGACAAGAAAAAGATCGACATTCCGGGACCAATCAAACAAGCAGGAAAAAGCCAGGCTGTAATCAAGTTATATCAGGATGTTTCAGCAAAGATCACTGTTGAGGTGACAGTATAACTTATATAGAGGTAAGGAATTATGGAAGAGAGAATACCTCCCCACAATCCTGACGCGGAGAGATCCGTATTAGGCGCGGCACTCTTATCTGAGGACGCGCTCTTTGACGTTGTTGAAGTCGTAAAACCGGAGGATTTTTATGATCCGAACCACAAAGAGATTTTCAGCGTCATCTATGAACTGAACAAAAAGAACGCACCTGTCGATGCGCTGACAGTGTCGGAGGAACTTGACAAACGAGGCAGCCTCGAGATGGTCGGCGGAAGAGCGTATGTGGCCGGATTGTCATCATCAACGCCCACCACTGCAAATGCAGGAGAATACGCCAAGATCGTTGCGGAGAAAGCCTCCATCAGGCGGTTGATTGCAAAAGCAGATGATATCGTCGTCAAAGGTTATGACAAGAGCATGGATGCCGGGCAGCTGCTGGATTATGCAGAGAATGGGATTTTCGAGATCTCACAGGAACGGCAGAAGGGTGCTTTTGTACCCCTTAAGGATGTGCTCATCAGCAACATTGACGCCATCGACAAAGCTTCAAAGCTGAAAGACGGACTGACCGGAGTGACGACAGGATTCAGGGATCTTGATGCGAAGACATCAGGTCTGCAGAAGTCAGAGCTGATTATTCTGGCTGCAAGACCTGCCATGGGTAAGACAGCATTCGCGCTTTCCCTCGCCCTGAATGCAGCCGTGAAAGGCGGTGCATCCGTCATGGTCTTCAGCATGGAGATGTCAAAGGAAGCTCTGGGGCAGCGACTGCTGGCAATGGAGTCAAAAGTAGAGATGCAGAAGCTCAAGACAGGAAGGCTGGAGCGGCGCGATTGGGATGATGTGAACATCGCGTTAGAGGTGCTTTCCGGAGCGAACATCTTTATCGATGATACCGCCGGCATCAGCATCATGGAAATGAAGAGCAAGTGCAGAAGGCTCAAGGCGGAGAAGAAGCTGGACCTTGTCGTCATCGACTATCTCCAGCTCATGAATCCGGAAGGAAGATCCCTGGAATCCCGTACGCAGGAGATCTCCGTCATCTCACGTAACCTGAAGCTCCTGGCGAGAGAGTTGGATTGTCCTGTTCTGGTGCTTTCACAGCTTTCCAGAAATCCTGAGCAGAGAACAGACCACAGACCGATGCTTTCAGACTTGAGAGATTCCGGATCCATTGAACAGGATGCAGATATTGTTCTCTTCTTATACAGAGACGAATATTACAACGAAGATACAGATGCCCCTGGCGAATGTGAGGTCATCATCGCCAAGCAGAGAAGTGGTCCGACAGGCACCGTTAAGGTGGCATGGCTCGATAAGATCACCAAGTTTGTAGACAGCGCAGGAAGTGGAAACTTCAGCGGATTCTAGAGATGAGTTTTTACAAAGAAAAGACAATAGATTATTTTCTCCTTGATACCAAGGTAGAGAATATGTTCATAAATGAATATATGGTGTCCGCTCCGGGAGAGTACGTCAAAGTGTATCTCTTCGCACTCATGTACGCAGAGTTGGAAGTGGACTTCAGTAATGAAGACATCGCCAAACAGCTGTCCATGGATATCGAAGATGTTCTCAAAGCTTGGACCTACTGGGAGAAGATGGGCATCATCAGGAAAGCAAGAAAATCCCCGGACAACCCGCTGGATTATGATGTTGTATTTGTCCTGCTCAAAGACATGCTTTACGGAAGCCATGAAGAGGCGCATGTTGTCTCTTCTGATCACGGGATCAACGCACAGATGGCAAACCAGGAGTACAGATCCATGTTCGACCGGATTGAGAAGTCATTTGGGCGCGTCATCAGCGGAACGGAAATGGGCGAAGTGCTTTCCTGGATCAACGATTTCGAGATCGAACCGGAATTCGTTGCCTTTGCAGTAGAGTACTGCGCCAGAAAGAAGAAAAAGACAGTCAAATACGTCGAGGCTGTGATCAGAAACTGGATCAGCGACGGACACAGAACCGTAGAGGACATCCAGCAGCACATCGGTCATATGGAGGAGCGTTCTGCAGATTACAGAAGGATTTTCAGAGCACTCGGATGGAGCAGGAACTGGACGGAAGAAGAAAAACGCATCATGGATGAGTGGTTCGACAAAATGGGATTCAGCGTTGACGCCATTCTGGATGCATGCAGCAAAACGACCGGAATTTCGAACCCGAACATCAACTACATCAACAAGGTACTTACAAGCTGGTACGAGGAAGGCGGAAGAAAGACTGCCGCTGGTGAGGTGAGTGGTGCTGATATCAATCGGTACTATGAGCTTCTCAGAGCAAAGGAAGAACGGGAAGCGGCTCAGCGCCGTGAGAAAGTATACAGCAGACTGCCTCAGATCAGGGAAATGGATGAAGAAGAAAGCAGGCTCGGAGCCAGCCTTTCCAGGATACTGGTGTCCGACCGTGTAGATAAAAAAGAAGCAATCGAGCAAATCAGAGAACAGATAGACGAATTGAGCGCACAGAGGGCGTTCCTGATGACGGACAACGGATTTGAACTGGATTATATGGACGTCAAATACCAATGCCCGGACTGCAAAGATACAGGAAAGCTTGAAACAGGAGAAAGGTGCCCATGCCACAGGGAAATAACCCAGCAGAAAATAGAAGCACTGCAGAAAACAGAATAGATAAAGAGAACGCCGGCCAGAAGGATACCGTCAAAAAAGCATACAATGACGTGCAGACTTTGAAAGAGCAGATTGAAAAGCTCAGGGCTCAGGCAGATAAATTGAGAAGCACCTCTGCAGCGCTTGCCAATCAGGCAGAAGCGGTAAGGGTTTCTTCTGATGTCAGGGAAACTGTTGACCTTGAAGCAGCAAAAGCCGCGGAAGAGGTCGTGCGGAAACAAGCTGAAAAAGATATTTCCGAGACAGTAGAGGGCATGCGTCGCAAACGCGAAGAACGTCAGTTGAAAATCCAGGAGGCAATCGAGAAGGAGAAACAGGCAAAAAAGCGGCTGGAACAGAAACGTGAGGAAGCTCTCGTAAAGCAGAAGCAGCTTCTTGAAGCGGAGAAGAGAGCGGCCAGAATGAGCAGCAATCTGCGCAAAGCCGAGATCCAATCAGAGCTCAATAAAACGCTTCATAAACAGGAAGAAAAAAGGGCGCAGCTCCGCAAGAAAAAAGAGCTCGAGCGACAGCAAAAGCTCAAGGAAACCATGGAGCGGGAGAAAGCAGAACTCCAGAGGAAAGAAGAACTCCGGCTTGAAAGAGAGCAGGAAAAGCTGATCCGTGCGCAGTTGGCTGCCAAGAGAAAGAACGAAGCCATCAGGCTCAGAAACGAAGAGCAAAAGGCCAGAAAAGAAATCTCAAGGCTGCAGGCTGAACAGCGTGAGAACCTCAGAAAGCAGAGGGAAGAACGCGCCGAAATCAGAAGACAGAGAAGACTGGCGAAGAAATCCGCTGAACTGGGCGGAGGAATCGTTAACGTTCATGGAACAACGATTCAGACAGAAGTAAGACCAGTCGCGGCCTTTTCTTTGAAAGAACTGTTGGGATTCTCGAAGCGTAAGGAAATCAGCACGGCGCAGACAGAAGAGGAAAAGCAGCATCTCCTTGAGGAAAACAAGAGAATCAGAAACGAAGCTTTAGCAACAGCTGCCCACCTCAGGGAAATCAGAAAGAAGAAAAGAAAAAACAGCAGAATCTACAGGAAGGTTAAAGATGTTTTCGCGTTCTGCGACAAGAAGAAGAAACCGCTTCTTATCGCATTCTCTCTGATGCTGGTCGTTGCTGTTGGAACAGCGGGATTGATCAATTACTTTACAGCATATGAATATTCCTATGGCGACAAGAAACTGGGATACGTCAAGAACAAAGACGATGTTCTGCAGATCACAGAGATGGTGCGGCATGCTTTGACAGAGGAGAAAGAGATGTCCGTCGCCCTGGATCCGCGAAACGATATCAACTTCAAGCGTGTATTTACAGGAAACAAGGATATCGTTATCGACTCGCAGGATGGTGTCCTGCAGAGGCTTTCCTATTTAGGAGATGTGAATGTCAAGGCTTACGGGCTGTATATCGACGGCAGGAAAGCAGGCGCGGTCAAGGATAAGGATACGGCAGCGAAAGTGCTGCAGAAGATTCAGGACAAATATGCCAACCATGAAGAGGGAACAGAACTTAATGAAGCTGTAATCGTAGAGAATGTGGAGTTCAGACAGAGCAACACACCGATGAGTGATATTTTAACTGCTGATGCCATGGTGGAGAAGCTCTGTACTGACACAGAAAAGGAGACAGTGCATACCGTAGAACGAGGCGAGACACTGGACAGCATTGCGGAGGCCCGTAATGTTTCCAAAGAAGACATCATTGCGGACAACAACATTCTAACCGATGAACAGCTCAAAGTAGGCAGCACACTGATTCTGAGGGAAACGGCTCCTCTGTTGACGGTCAGAATCACTGAGACGAGATCTTACGAAGAGAAGACGGCGTATAAAACCATCAAGAAAAAGGACGAAGATCTGTATGAAGGCGACATTGAAGTTTCCCAAAAGGGAAAGAAGGGCCGCAGTCTCGTCGTAGAGAAGACCGTTTCCATCAATGGAGAAGTCGTAGATTCTAAGAACCTGAAAAATGAAGTGGAAAAAGAACCTGTCGATAAGATCATCCTGGTCGGCGTGAAGGAACGGCCGCCGACAACAGGCACAGGAACTTTCATATGGCCGGCCTACGATGGAACGTATACCGTGACCTCAGAATTCAAATGGAGATGGGGCCGCCAGCATGAGGGAATCGACATGGGATGCAGGACCGGCAATGATGTTCTGGCATCTGATGGCGGAACTGTGATCCATGCAGGTCCGATGGGCGGTTACGGAAATCTGGTCATTATAGATCACGAGAATGGAATCGAGACCTACTATGCCCATAACAGCGAACTTCTGGTCAGCCGTGGCGACAAGGTGTTCCAGGGACAGCACATTGCAGAAGCGGGAAACACAGGACACAGCTTCGGCAGTCATATACACTTCGGTGTAAAGGACAATGGAACCTTCCAGAATCCGAGGAATTATCTTCCGGAGAAATAAGCTTACAGATGCCGATAGATAAAGAGTAAGGGAAAGAGATAATGGCAAGAAAAAGCAGAAGCAGACAGTTCAAACGAAGCAGCCGCGTCATCGACATGGATGAAGCGAGAAAAGAACGTCAGGAGAAAAGGGCACAGAACCAGGCGGACGAGCTGCGTGAAAAAACAGCGAGCGATGAGAGACGGCTCAAGCGCAAACGCGCGCTCAGAAGAAAACAGAGCAGACACAGACTGATTATCATCGGTGTTTCATTTGCCCTCATCGTGATGCTGGCGTTTTCTGTTGTCAACATCATCAAACTGAAAGGGGAAGAACGCGAGGCTCTGCAGAAGCAGGAACAGCTCAAAGCAAAACAGGAGCAGATGCAGGAAGAAATCAAGGATGTCGGGAACGAAGAAAACGTGGAAGATCTTGCCCGGGAAAAGCTCAAGCTGATAAAGCCCGGAGAAACCATATATATTCCTGATTCGGAGGAACAGTAATGGACCTGTCATCACCGGGAACAGTAAAGTCGATCCGGGAGAAATACGGACTGCAGCTTTCGAAAAGCCTCGGACAGAATTTCATAACAGACCGCAATATCCTGGAGAAGATCATTGAGGGGGCATGCGTTGAGGACGGTGACATGGTCATTGAGATCGGTCCGGGCATCGGCGTACTCACAGCAGAACTTGCGGAGAGAGCAGCCTTTGTGACAGCAGTTGAGATAGACGGAAGGCTGATTCCGATACTGAAAGAGACCCTCTCTGAGTATGACAACATCAGGATCATCAATCAGGATATCCTCAAGACGGATCTCGGCCAGATCATTGAGGAGAGCAGACAGGCCGGGCGGTTTACAGGAAAGGTACATATAATAGGAAACCTTCCGTACTACATTACGACGCCTATCATTATGAAACTGCTGGAAGAACAGGTACCGGCAGACAGCATTACGGTCATGATGCAGAAGGAGGTTGCCGACCGCATCAAATCCGCACCGGGGAGCAGAACCTACGGGGCAATATCTGTGGCAGTGCAGTATTTCTGCCGCGTCACAAAGGTTACCGATGTGCCGAAGGAGGCATTTGTTCCGAGACCGAAGGTGGAATCCACAGTCCTCAATCTTGAACCGCTTGATGCAAAGGCAATAGAACTGAAAGATGAGAAAGTATTTATGCGATGCATAAAAGCTGGTTTTGCGCAGAGGAGGAAAACACTGCTCAATTCTCTCGCCTCCGCGGGAGGAATGGATAAAGATAAAGTAAAAAGGATTCTCGCAGCTGCTGGTATTGACCCGGGCAGAAGAGCGGAAACATTGACAGTAGAGGAGTTCGGAAGAATCGCGAACGAGACAGCAGATGAATAAAATTAAAAACGCTTACAAAAAAATCAAGAAGAATCATGTACTGGCGCTCTTTATTCTGGCGGTAGTCATCGATTATATTATAGAAGCGCTGGGGAGATTGTCTCCGGTTGCAGCGCTGCAGTTCTTTGGAGAACATCCGCTCATAACCTTTTGCAATGTCATGCTGATTATGGCGGTGATTTCTTTATCACTTCTGTTCAAGCGGCGTGTGTTCGCGGCCTGCATGCTTTCACTTTTGTGGCTTTCCATAGGAATCATCAACGGTATTATTCTCACCAACAGAATGACACCGTTCAACGTTAAGGATTTGTCTACATTGAGTGAAGCGCAGTCCATACTCACCAACTACTTTTCTGTCAAGAGCCTGATCATTATCGGCGCAGGCGCAGCGCTGTTTGTGCTGCTGGTTATCGTTCTGTTCCGAAAGACTCCGAGGAGCAAAGGAAAGATCGACTACAGGAAGTCGGTTGCATCGATTCTGATCATTATTCTTGTTGCATTTGGATCCATCACCGGCGGAATGAAGCTAGGGGTACTGGATACATTCTTCCCGAGTTTACCGTATGCCTACAGGGATAACGGCGTTCCGTATTCCTTCATGATCACCTGGGTCAAGACAGGAATCGACAAGCCAAAAGGCTATTCCGAGGAGATGATCAAAGGTGTCTTTACAGGTGGAGAACTCGGAACAGATGGTATCTACACGCCGGGCAAAGATGACACAGAAAAGCCGAAACAGAAACCAAACATCGTTTTCGTTCAATTAGAATCATTTATCGATCCGACGATTGCGAAAAACATAGAGTATTCAAAGGATCCGATTCCATACTACAGAAAACTGCTCAAGAAGTATTCCTCCGGATACCTGACGGTTCCTGCTGTTGGAGCCGGCACCGCCAATGTCGAGTTTGAGGCAATCACCGGAATCAGCGCGAGATTCTTCGGCCCGGGCGAGTATCCTTACAAGAGCATCCTGACAGAGACAACTTGTGAGAGCACACCATATGATCTAAGACAGGTCGGATATACATCCCACGCAATCCACAACCACAGAGGCGCGTTCTACAATAGAAACACCGTATTTGCCAACCTGGGATTTGATACATTTACCTGTCTTGAATACATGAACAACGTAGTCAAGACACCGAAGAACTGGGCGAAGGATACGATTCTGACAGAGAACATCATCGATGCGCTGAACAGTTCGGAGGGGCCAGATTACATCTACACAATCTCTGTGCAGGGCCACGGCAAATATCCAAGCGAAAAAGTGATAGAAGATCCGGTGATCGAAGTGACCAAGGCCCCGGATGAGGAAATGAAGTGGAGCTACGAATACTATGCGAATCAGGTTTACGAAATGGACCTCTTCGTCAAGGAGCTTACTGATGCACTGGAAGATTATGATGAGGATGTTGTTCTCGTCATGTACGGCGACCACCTGCCTGCGCTTGACATGACGGAGGAGAACCTTACGACAGGAGATCTCTATAAGACCCAGTACGTGATCTGGAGCAACTTCGGGCTTGAGAAGAAGGACGAAGACATCTGTGCATATGAGATCACTTCCCACCTGCTCAAACGGTTTGGAATCTCCGCTGGACTGCTGAACAAATATCATCAGAACTATGAGGGTTCAAAGAATTACCTGGACGGTCTGGAAGCCCTTTCACACGATATCCTCTATGGTAAAAACTATATATACGGCGGCAAGAAACCATTCGAACCGACCGAACTCAAAATGGGTATCCGGGATATCAAAATCGAAAACATCGTCAAAATCGGCGATAAGTATTACATAAAGGGACAGAACTTTACAGAATACAGCAAGATTTCTCTTGACGGCGAAGTGCTGAAGACCGTATATCTGGGGCCGACCATCCTCGCCCTCAACGAAGAGGTTGATCCTGCCAGGGCGGCTGAGATGAAGGTAAGTCAGGTAGAAAAGAATAAGGAAATCTTAAGCACTACCGAATAGCGCTTAACCTGGAGAGGTTCGGAGGATGAACAGGATCGTAAGAGTACCGCAAATTGAAACAGACAGGCTGATTCTCAGAATGTGGTCAAAGAGAGATGCCGAAGCGTTATTTGACTATGCCAGGGATCCCGACGTGGGCCCGAATGCAGGCTGGAAGCCTCACTCCAATGTGGGCGAATCCCGCATGATTATCGACCAGCTGTTCCGGCGCAATATGACCTGGGCGATCGTCGAGAAGGAGACCAAAACGGTCATCGGCAGCATTGGGTTCGAGCCGGATAAGTACAGACCGGAAATCAACAGCAGGGAAATGGGATACTCCCTTGCGAAGAGCCGCTGGGGAAGAGGCTATATGACAGAGGCGGCAAAGTGCCTCATACAGTATGCATTCAGAGAGCTCAAACTGGACGTTCTGATGATCCGGACAAGTGAGACGAACATCAGAAGTCAGCGTGTTATTGAGAAATGCGGCTTCCAATATGAAGGGACGCTCAGAAGAGCATACAGGACATACGACAGGGGCATGCGCGAGGTGAGGTGCTACTCGATGCTGCGTGAGGAATACGAGAACCTTTATCTTGAATGACCTTTGAAAGTGTGATAACATTACAAGGCGTATGAAAAAATTCATGGAAGAGGCCTTCCGGGAGGCCAGAAAAGCAGCCGCAGAAGGGGAGGTTCCCATCGGGGCTGTCATCGTTCGTGAAGGCGAGATCATCGCCAGAGCACATAATAAGACAGAACAGGACAAAGACCCGACCGCTCATGCTGAGATGCTTGCCATAAGAGAAGCGGCGAATCATCTTGGAGGTTGGAGACTCACCGGATGCAGTATGTTTGTGACGACAGAACCGTGCAGCATGTGTGCCGGTGCGATTGTCTGGTCAAGGATAGAGAAGCTGTACATCGGAACGATGGATCCGAAGGCAGGTGCCTGCGGATCCCTGATGAACATCCCTCAGGACAGCAGACTCAACCATTATGTAGAAATTGAAACAGGCCTGATGCGTGAAGAATGCGCCGGCCTGATGAAAGATTTTTTCAGGAAACTGAGATCGGAGGAAAGACGATAATGAAAAGAATAAGCGCAATCATATGCGTGATTATGATGGCAGTGGCACTGATGGCGCCGGCTGCTTTTGCAGCTGAGGATACAGATGGTTCAGCTGCGGCAGCGAAGACTGATCTGGAGATGATAAACTCTTCACCTGAAGACGGAGCGACCGGTGTTGCAGTCGACAACCTGAGTGTCAAGATGCGCTTCAACAAGGATGTTAAGCCAGCAAGCGATAAAATCAAAAAAGCCAACGCTAAGCAATGCAAGCTTGTTGACTCCGAAGGAAAGAAGATTCCAATCAAAGTATACTACAGCGAGAAGGAAGACGGTCTGATCCTCATTGCAGCTGATGTTTATTCAGGCGGTACAAAGAACACTATCAAAGGCGACGAAGAGTACACGCTTACAGTTGGAAGAAATTTTCAGGCGACGGATGGATCCACAACCGGACAGAAGGTCACAGTAACAATGAAGACCATCAACCAGGGAAGATCTACAGCGATCTACATGGTCCTCATGGTTCTGATGATGGTCGGAATGGTATTCTTCACACTGAGAAGCACGAAGAAGGCAGAGAAGAAAAAGCAGGAAGAGCGTGAGTTCAAGGAAGGCGTAAATCCTTATAAGGAAGCCAAGAAATCAGGCAAATCCGTTGCAGAAGTCGTCGCAAAGGAAAACAAGAAGAAAGCTAAGAAGGAAGAAGCCATCCGCAAGCAGAAGGAAGCGGAAGCAGCAATCGAGGCAGAGATCATCGAGAAGATCAGAAGAGAATCCAATAAGAGAGTCTCATTACCTCGTCCAATCAGCGCCAAGGGAAGCAATCTGAAGCTGAAGGTCGTAACAGATGCCGGTCAAAAGGTCGAAGCGGCAGAGCAGAGAGAAATCAAGAGCAACAAGGGAACAACGAACCCTAAGAACCAGAGCGGCAAGAGCAGAAATAAGAAGAACAAAGGCAAAGGCAAGAAGAAGAAATAAATAACGCCGCATTCACAGAGAACAGAAACCCGGAGAACCAGTCCGACGCTCGGACAGCTCCGGGTTTTTTATGTTATAATTTTAGGGGAAGCGGAGGGAAAAACCATGAACCTGAAACTCAAATCATATGCGAAGATCAATCTGACGCTGGACATCAAGGGCGTTACCGAAGACGGCATGCATCTGGTAGAAATGGTCATGCAGCAGATTCTTCTGTGCGATGACATCAATATGAAATGGACCACAGATGCGGAGGCATTTGATATCAACCTGAAAACAAACAGAAAGTATCTGCCGACGGATGAGAGAAATCTGGCGTACAAAGCGGCGCTCGTCATGAAGGAGATCGCGGGGGATCGGGATCTGCATGGGAGACTGGACATCAACATCAAGAAACGGATTCCTGTTGCGGCAGGTCTTGCAGGAGGAAGCGGGAACGGTGCAGCCGTTCTCCACGGTCTGAATGTTCTCTGGGGAATGGATCTGAGCCTTGCGGAACTTTGCGGGGCAGGAGCGAAGCTCGGATCTGACGTTCCGTTCTGCGTTATGGGACAAGCTGCGGAAAACGAGACGCTCAAAGAGAGATTTGCGGGAGATCCGCTTGTCTGCCACTGCGCATTGGCGACAGGCACCGGAACAGATCTTGAACCACTCAAGGGTCTGGAAAGCCATCTTGTCCTGTCGAAGCCGCCGGTCAGCGTTTCCACAGCAAAAGCATATCAGGGCATCGACAGCATAGAGATTCCTGCCCGGCCAAACACGGCTGAAATGATAGAAGGTTTAAATACAAAAGACGATTACCTGATTGAAAAAAACATGGTCAACGTACTTGAAAATTACACATTAAAGGAGTATCCTACAGTTGTGTATACAAAGAACAAGATGCAGGAGCTGTGCTCCGGACATGCCGTTTTGATGAGTGGAAGCGGGCCATCCGTTTACGGTCTTGCTGACAGCATCAAACAGTCCAGGTCGATCTGTGAAGAGATGAAAAAGATCAACAGAGAGAGCTTCTGGACAAGAACGACATACTGAAAGTCGTAATAGATATAAGAAATCAGGGGAAAAAGAATGTTAAACTTCGATATTCAGAATCACAAGCCGCTTAGAGAGATGGTTTATGAGGAACTGAAGATGCAGATCCTCAAAGGTTCCATCATTCCGGGAACAAGAATGATGGAAGTGGAACTTGCAGAAGAGATGGGTGTCAGCAGAACGCCAATCAGAGAAGCCATCAGAAAGCTCGAGAAAGAAGGGCTGGTCACAATAGAGCCTAGAAGAGGCGCCTATGCGTCGATGATTTCCACAGAAGATATGGTGGAGATTCTTGAAGTTCGGCAGGATCTGGAAGGGCTCGCAGCATATTTCGCAGCCAACAGAATGTCAGACGAGCAGATGGCAGAACTCAAGGAAGTGTCCAATAACTATAATGAAGCCGTGAAACGCGGAAAGATGGAAGATATGATTAAATATGATACGAGATTCCATCATATTATAGTAGAGTCCTGCCGCAACAAGATCCTTGTTCAGATGATTGAGCAGCTGCAGGAGCTGGTCCTCAGATTCAGATACATATACTATGATAATTTCAGACGTGCGGAGAATATGCCGGAGGAACACGAGGCTATCGTGGCAGCTATTTCAGAAGGCGACGCCGACAAGGCCCGTGCTGCGGCAGATATACACATCGACAGGCTCAAGGAGCTTGTTATGAAAGAAGGCGTACAGCAGAGACACGTGTAAGGATCCGCAAAAGAAGATGCATTCAGAAGGTGTCAGAAATGACACCTTTTATCATATTCAGCTATTTGAGCAAGGAGAAGACATGAGAGAGAAGTATTTGAAACTACAGAACGGCAGTGACATAAGAGGCGTTTCCCTGACAGGAGTACCAGGAGAGAACCTGAGCCTCAGGGAAGTGGAGGCGAAGGAAATCGCCATCGGTTTCATTGCATGGCTTTCAGAGAAGAAAGGCATCAAACCTGAGGACATGACACTGGCGATCGGAAGAGATCCAAGGACATCCGGACCGAGGCTTCTTGACGGACTGATGGACGGGTTCGGAGAGTATGGGTGCAGAGTCTATGACTTTGGGTATGCTTCGACGCCGGCAATGTTTATGGCAACGGTCTTCGAGGATTTCGCCTGTGACGGAACAGTGATGATTACCGCAAGCCATCTGCCATACAACAGAAACGGATTCAAGTTCTTCACGAGGGAAGGCGGACTCAATAAAAAGGATATCACGACAATACTGGAATACGCTGCCGATAAAGATGCACAGATCGCCAAACTCGGCAAGCCGCCAAAAGCAGGACAGCAGACCCATAGACTTGGCAAGCTGGTGTTTGAAGCGGAGAAGAACGACATCATGACACCTTACTGCAATTTTCTGAAAAACCTCATCATCAATGGCGTCGGCGCCGGCGAAAAACCATTGGAAGGAATGAAAATTGTCGTAGACGCAGGAAACGGAGGCGGTGGCTTCTATGCGACAAGAGTGCTGAAACCACTTGGAGCGGACATCAGCGCCAGCCAGTTCCTGGAACCGGACGGCATGTTCGAAAATCATGCACCGAATCCTGAGGATAAGGAGGCCATCAACGCCATCTCCCTTCAGACAGTAGGAAGCGGCGCAGATCTGGGTCTCATCTTCGATACAGACGTCGACCGTTCTGCCGCCGTTGACAGCTGCGGAAGAGAGATTGCCAGAAATGGCATCGTTGCAATGGCGGCGGCACTCGTGGCAGAAGAACACCCGGGGACAACGGTTGTGACAGACAGCATCACAAGCCG
Source organism: Bacillota bacterium (assembly GCA_017431785.1). GTDB lineage: Bacteria > Bacillota > Clostridia > Peptostreptococcales > Anaerovoracaceae > Lentihominibacter. Next base: position 60,596 of record JAFRKJ010000046.1, read on the forward strand.
TCAGCTTTCGGAGTTTATCGAAAACAAGCTGGGGCTGAAACACTTCAGATACAGGCGAGGATACAGAAATGTCATCAACAAAGCCATCGAACTCAATGAGCAGGGGATCGATTCTCAGCTTGCGATCGAAACATCCGGACATGCTGCCCTGAAAGAGAACTACTTCCTGGACGACGGAGCATACCTTGCGACAAAGATCGTCATCAAGGCGGCGAAACTCTTCAGACAGGGCGAGAAGATCGACAGCGTTATCGCCGAACTGCAGGATCCGGCAGATGAGAAGGAAATCAGGATTCCGATTCTCTGTGAGGAGTTTGCAGAGTACGGGGACAAAGTCCTTTCAGACCTTGCAGAATACGCAAATGCAACAGAGGGGCTTTCTCTGGAAGAACCGAATTATGAAGGCGTCAGGATCAACTTCGATCCGGACGGATGCGGTGCGCAAGGATGGTGTCTGCTTCGCAAGTCCCTGCACGACCCGCTTCTGCCGATGAACATGGCATCAGATGAAAAGGGTGGCTGCAGAGAGATACAGAAAATCATGATGGACTTCCTGTCTGGCTATGACCAGCTGAAAGTGTGATACGGGAGAAAAGAGATGTCTGATACAGCAGATATAATGGAGTCAACCCTTGAGGAAAAACTGAAGAAGCTAGAGGAGATCATTTTAGGGTACGGGCAGATGATTGTCGCGTTCTCAGGCGGCGTGGACAGCACCTTCCTTCTTGCCTTTGCGCTGAAGGCATATCGGGAGGCAGGCTGCCCTGACAATGTGGCGGCCATGACGGCTACGGGACCACAGTTCGCCGCCGATGAGACAGGATTTGCAGAACGCTTCTGCGACAGTCTGTCCATCAGCCACAAGAAGATGGACGTTTCCCATGTGCTCGATGTCATCAGGGACAATCCGGAGGATAGATGCTATCACTGCAAGAAGGCGATCTTCGGAACGCTCAAAGAGCGGGCGGATATGGTTGGAAGCATTCTGGCAGACGGCACAAACCTGGACGACATGGATGACTACCGTCCGGGCCACAGGGCCATTCAGGAACTGGGCGTTGCAAGCCCGCTGAAAGAAGCAGGTCTGACGAAGGCGGAAATCAGGAAAGCGCTTGCGGCGGTCGGCATCGATGCGGCAGCGGACAAAGCGGATATGCCTGCCTTTGCATGTCTTGTGACGAGGATCCCGTACGGCGAAAGAATCACCGGGCAGAAGCTGGAGATGATCTATGCGGCGGAGCGGTATTTTAAGGAGCGCGGATTCACTCAGGTCAGGGTCAGATGCCACGAAATATCTGAGGGACTGATGGCGAGAATTGAATTGGAAAAGGATGAAATGGAGATGCTCATCAGCGGAAAAAATGGCGTCGCTCCGGCAGACTATGAAGGGGTTTTGAGAGAGCTCGGATTCCAATATGCTGCGCTTGACTTAGGCGGTTATGAAAAAGGCAAAATGAACAAGAGCGTTGTTGCATAACGGTTTGCGCTATGCTATAATAGCGTTGCAGCAGGGGCTGCGTTTACAATGTCAGTAAACCAATTACAATAATAGTGGAGGAAAAAAGAATGAATAAAACTGAATTAATCGAAGCAGTAGCAAAAGAAGCTAATCTGTCAAAGAAAGATGCCGGCGCAGCAGTTGCGGCAGTATTCGGCGAAATGACAAAAGCTCTGAAGAAGGGCGACAAAGTTCAGATGATTGGATTCGGAACTTTCGAGACTAGAAAGAGAGCAGCAAGAAAGGCTAGAAATCCTCAGACTGGCGAAGAGATTAATATCAAGGCCACTAAGGTTCCTGCATTCAAGGCTGGAAAAGCTCTGAAGGACGCTGTAAAATAATTGGCTTACATAAGATGCGGTACGCCTTACGGCGCACCGCATTTTTCGTATGGGAGGAGAAGTGCAATGTTGAATTTTCAGTCACTATTAACATTTAACTCAGCAAAGAACAAATTCTTGTCTAATCACCCGGCGGTTCAGCCGTTTATCGACAATCTGAACAGCAGAGACCCGGAACCGGGTCAGGAAGTTGCTATAGCAGTCAGATATCCAGACGGCACTGAGTATAAGACAGGAGTGAAAGTAACAGAAGACGATCTGCAGCTGCTCAACTTGCTGAAGGAGCTGCTCAAATAAAACCTATATCTGAAACAAGAGGAAAAAGAGATGAGTTTTTTAGATGTATTTAAAGAAAAGGCAGGCCTTGCAAAAGAGAAGGCGGCTTCTATGGAAGTGACCGCAGTGGCGAAGGACAAGGCGGCAGAAGCCATGGATAAGGCAGCAGAGGTCAAGGACAGAGCGGCGGAGGTCGTAGATAAGGCGGCAGAAGTCAAAGACAAGCTTGCTCCGACGATCAAGGATTTTACTGCGGAGGCAGGCAATCTGGCGAAGGAACAGGCAGAGAGAGCCAAAGGCATCGGCAGAAGCGGTGGTATCATGGCGCTCATGAAGAAGCCTGACGAAGATGACATCATCGCCCTCAGCAAGAAAGCCCGTAAGAAGGCGAACAAGCTTGAGAAAAAAGCTGCCAAGCTCGAGAAAAAGCTGAAGAAGATCGAGAAGAAACAGATCAAACATCTTAAGAAGCTGGAAAAAGCAAACAAAGAGGAATAAGGAGCAAGGGTGACAGATGGACGTAGAACACTTAAAGAGAAAACTCGAAAAGGAAATACGTGGAGCCGTTGAACAGTTTCAGGAGAGAGAGGATATCACATGCCGGTTCGGCGAACCGGTCGTAGGTTACGTCAGTGTTGATGACGTGCGTTTTGATATGCTATTCGCCAGGGGATTCAATGGTCACCCGAGAGAAATTTACCGTCCCGGCAGAACCATTATTCTGTACTACCTTCCTTTTGAGGAAGATATCGTAAGGGCAAATGAGGAAAGCGAGACACCGACAGAGGAATGGGTGCGGAGCTATTATGAATCTTTGTGGCTTGCCATGGCGGTCAATCAGACTATAAGGCAGGTCATCGTCGGTCAGGGAAGACTTATTTCCAATCTGAGCAATATGGTTTCCTGGGATGATGAACATTGCCGGGAAGACTGGTCTTATAAGTTCGCCGCTGCAATTGCCGGAATGGGGGAAATGGGCCCGGCAGGCTCATTCCACGTGAATGGGAAATACGGCGGACGCGTAGGAGGCATGATCACCGATGGCATGTATGCAGACAAACCGCTGATAATGGAAGGTGAGCAGCTGCAGAGAGCTCTTGAAAAACTGATCGATCCGTGTCTGCATGAAGGCCCATGCAGTGAAGAGATGATCGCGGTTTGCCCAGGCGGCGCAATCACCGCGGAGGGCATCGACAGAAATAAATGCAGTGCATACTGCAGAACATTGAACGAGACAACTCCGGTTCCGGAAGTATGCGGCAAATGCTTTAGATTTAAATAACAGACAATCATGAATGCAGCAGAACTGAACAAAATCATCAAATCCATAAAGCCTGCCGGCAGGCAGGCTATTATAAACGCAAAAGCAAGACAGGATTCATTGGCCAAGCCACCGGGATCCCTGGGCGGTCTTGAAGAAATCTCCATAAGGATCGCCGGCATGACAGGGAAAGAAATCAACAGGATCGGCAGGGGCTGTGTCGCTGTCTTTTGCGCGGATAATGGTGTTGTGCAGGAGGGCGTCGCTTCTGCACCGCAGTCGGTCACAAGAGCACAGACAATCAACTTCACTAGGAGGCTGACGGGCGTCGGTGCCCTTGCCAGAAGCTATGACAGTGAGCTTCTGATTGTCGATGTCGGCGTGAAAGATCCGATTCCGGAGGAACTGTACTCCCGGACTCCATTTGAAGATACGCATAAGATCATCGACAGACGCCTGCGGAAGATAGGGGAGACGGACAACATTGCAGAAAGTCCGGCCATGACAGAAGAAGAAGCGCTGGAGGCGATCGCAGCAGGCATCGAAATGGCCGATGCAGTGTCCAGAGAGGGCTTCAGCATTATGGGTGTCGGTGAAATGGGAATTGGAAACACCACTACCAGCGCAGCGGTTCTTTCTGCGGTTACCGGCAAACCGGCGGAATACACTGTTGGAAGAGGCGGTGGCGTCAATGACACCGGGTTTGCGAGAAAAAAGGAGATCGTTGATCAGGTCTCTGAAGAATACCGGGCTGCAGGCGGCGTATTATACGCCCCGGAGGACGTGAGGGCAACGCAGATGCTGGACGTCCTCGTGCGCATGGGCGGTTTCGATATCTGCGCCATGACAGGAGCCTACTTAGAAGCAGCAGCGAACAGGATGCCCGTTGTAATAGACGGGTATATTTCCGCCGTGGCAGCGTTGGCAGCTTATATCTTTGCGCCTGCTGCGGCAGACTATATGATCGCTTCACATAAGTCCTTTGAGAAGGGGTATACCCTGGTCACAGAAACGCTGGGCCTGAAACCGTTCCTTTCTCTGGAGATGAGGCTCGGGGAGGGAAGCGGCTGTCCGATCGCATTCAGTATCATAAGAGGCGCTTGTGATGTGATGGCGGACATGGCAACTTTTGATGAGGCAGAGATCAACGACGATTATCTCGAAGAAATAAGACAGGAAGAAAAGTACCAGAAATAAAAGAACTTCTTACGATAACAAAGATGAAATACGTCAGAGGATTTTTAATGGCATGGGGGATGTTCTGTTGGATACCATGCCCTTATAAAGAATGGAGAATGGAAGACCGCAAGGCGCAGGTAGCCATGCTGCCTCTCGTTGGTGCGCTCATCGGCATCGTATTGTGCCTTTGCTGGTGGCTGCTCAGCATCATCGGCTGCGGCAGTTTCCTGAGCGGCGCACTTCTGACCGGTGCATATTTCCTTCTGACGGGATTCATCCATGTGGATGGGTTCATGGACTGCAGTGATGCGATCATGCCGAGACATCCGCAGATGGAAGAGAGACGCAGGATCCTGAAAGACCCGCACACGGGTGCGTTTGCGGTGATCTGCCTTTGCATTATGCTTCTTGTGTTCACAGGAGCGATGACCGAAATCGCGCCGCACTTCAGTCTCAAAAGCTGCAGCCTCCTCGTCGTGATCTTCACAGCGTCCAGAACCGTAAGTGCGCTGGAAGTCATCATGAGAAATCCGATGGAGACAAGCCAGTACAGCCAGTTGGGCGTACCGGGCAAAGCGTCGGAAACGATTCCGGCAATTGTGATCCTGATTGTTTTCCTGGCAGCAAGTGAACTCATCATGGCGGACTTCAGCTGGTGGGCGCTGATCGCAGAACTGCGCAGCAATATCATCGTGCTTACGGTCATGGTAGCAGCTTTTATCACCTGCAGCTATGACTGCCGGAAGCTCGGCGGAATGAACGGGGACATTTCAGGTCATATGATCACCATATCTGAACTGTTCGGCGTATTGGTAATGGCGCTGATAATATAGGAAGAAGAAATGAACGTATTGATAAGCGGCGGATGTAAAAACGGGAAATCCATGTATGCCCAGCAGATCGCATCGGAATTTGCGGTTTGCGGGCCGCTTTATTATATCGCCACCATGATTCCCCATGATGAAGAGGACAGGGCGAGAATCCGGCGGCATCTCGAGGAGAGAGATGGATGGGGCTTTGAGACCCTTGAGCAGGGAAAGAACATTGCGGCGCTCATAGAGAGAGAAGAGGTAGACCTCAGGGGGAGCTTCCTTCTGGACAGCGTGACGGCGGTACTTGAAAACGAGATGTTCCCTGTTGCTCTGAAAGATGGGCGCATTGAGTTTCTCGGAGAAGATGAAGATGCGCCGGAGAGAGTCAGAAGAGAGCTTGTTGCCTTTGCAGCGGCTGTGGAGGAGGCCGGCGGCTCCGTGGTGTTCGTTTCAGACGGCATATACGGTGACAAAGGCGGATACAGCCCGTCGACAGAACACTACAGACGTGCGTTGGCGGATGCGGACAGGGCTCTTGCCAAAGTGTGCGACAGAGTCACAGAAGTTGCTTACGGAATCACAGAGGAGTGGAAATGATATTTGTATTTGGAGGAGCCTACCAGGGGAAGACGGAATATGCCTTGCAGGAGTTTGGAGCGGAAACAGTCTGCGACATCTCTGAGGAGGGAGAACCGGATTTCAGCAAGGATATTGTGACAGGCATTGAAGGCTTTGTTGCAAGATGCGCAGAGCAGGGCGTGGAGCCGGCTGAATACTTCGCGTCCCGGAGAAATCAATGGGAGGATACCATTCTCATCGTCACGGATGTATCACAGGGCGTAGTCCCAATAGACAGCAGAGTCAGAGCAGCAAGAGAAGCCAACGGAAGGCTCATGATCTACCTGGCGAAGGAAGCAGATCAGGTTCACAGGGTTTTCTGCGGCATAGGAAAGAGGATCAAATGAAATCAAAGATAGTGCTCATCAGACACGGCATTACAGAAGGAAATGAGATGCATATGTACTACGGAAGCACGGATGTGTCTCTGTCCGAACGGGGAAAGCACTTGCTTGAGAAGCAGAGGAATGAAGGGCTATATCCGATCTCGGAGACCGCCCAGTTCTATACAACAGGAATGCTGAGAACAGAACAGACGCTGCGCATTGTCTACGGGGACAGAGAACACGGCGTCATCGAAGATTTAAGAGAGTTGGACTTCGGTGAGTTTGAGATGCACACATACGAAGAGCTCAACAGTGTTCCCGAATATCAGAAGTGGATCACAGCAGAAGATTCCGGGAAGGCGCCTCCGGGAGGGGAGAGCATAGACAGTTTTACGAAGAGAATCAGGAGAGGCTTCGATGAGCTGACGGTCAGGAATGAACTGTACATGCTGAAGCTGAGAAACCACAGAAAGGAAGCTATGACCATCTGTATCTGCCATGGTGGTGTCATATCCGGAATCATGGATTACATATGGCCGGGAGAGTACAAGAATTTCTTCGAGTGGATCCCGGATCCGGGGCATGGGTATGTGCTCCTTGTGGAGGATGGTTCGTTCATAGGATATGAACAGTTCTAGCTTAAAAAATCAGAGAATCCAGCAGGTCTGCTGGATTTTTTATTACGGGGTATAGGCCCCGCCGAGGGCGCTGGTGCCCGAGGCAATAAACCACCCGCTATGCGGGTGCGCGTTGTTGGTTAAACCAAAGGGCTCGTCATTTGCTACAATGAGAGTGTTCAAGCCTCAGAGTAGGAAAGG
>JAFRKJ010000047.1 GCA_017431785.1 Bacillota bacterium
ATCGCACCGCCCTTCACGGCCTCGATGACAGTATCAGCAACACCGAGAACGGCACTGTGGCTGAAACCTGTGGTGACAGTGGTGCCGCCATTGATTCCAGTGAACTGCGTGTCTTCGGAAAATCCTCCCAGTTCGAGGGCTTTCTCGATGACCGGAGTAAAGTCTTTGTCTTCTCCGATATGTACGACCTCTGGATAGGAAACAACCTCTGTTGTAAACACGCGGTCTTTGTAGCTTGCCTTAGGAGGCATCAGGCAGTTGGTGGTGAATAAAATCGGTGCCGGGATGTTCGCAAATTCCTTCTGCTGATTCTGCCAAGCCGTACCGAAGTTGCCTTTTAGATGAGGATATTTCCGGAGCTCAGGATAAGCATGTGCAGGAAGCATTTCACCGTGTGTATAGATGTTGATCCCTTTGTCCTTCGTCTGTTCAAGCAGCTGCTTCAGGTCATAAAGATCGTGGCCGGTGATTACGATAAAGGGGCCCTTTTCGACCAGCAGAGGTACTGTCACTGGAGTGGGGTTGCCATAGGTCTCGGTATTCGCCTTGTCAAGCATCTCCATGCACTTGAAGTTGACCTCACCGACCTCCAGAACGATGGGAAGCAGTTCATTCATACCCCAGTCTTCACCGATAGCAAAGAGCGCCTTGGCAATAAACTCATTCACCTTCGAATCGGTATATCCCAGCACATCGGCGTGATAAGCGTCTGCCGCAACACCTCTGATTCCAAACAGGATCAATGATTTCAGACTGCGGATGTCTTCGTCAGCATCCCATACTTTGGACATCTCGTAATCATCATTCCTGCCGCAAGGGGCTCCGCAATCCGAGCAGTTGGGAACGAGTTTTTCTTTTTCAGCGTGTACCTCATCGATCAGCGCTTGGATGGTCACTTCATTGAAGTTCACATTGGTAATGGTCGTAAACAGCCCTTTGACCAACAGCTTATAGGTATCCTCCGTTGGCTGAGTATTACCGTCTGTCGCACGAGCAAGACCGATCAGAGCGCCGGTCAGCTGATCCTGCAATCCGGCAACATCAGCCTTCTTGCCGCATACTCCGGCAGCTCCGGTACATCCTTTACAGCCTGCCGTCTGTTCACACTGAAAACAAAACATCTGAGTGTTCATCATCTGTTCCTCCTTCACCTTAATCTAAGATATGTCCGTCCCGGCTGATCGTTACGACCTGCCAAGGAATAAATTTCCCGCTTGCCTTGAGAGCGTTCTCAGCAGCCCTCTGCAATCCGCCGCAGCAGGGCACCTCCATCCGCACAATAGTTACACTCTTGATGTCGTTGTCCCGGATGATCGCAGTCAGTTTTTCCGTATAGTCTACATCATCCAGCTTGGGGCAACCGATGATTGTAACCTTACCTTTCATAAATTTCTCATGCATATTGGCATAAGCATAGGCCGTACAATCCGCCGCGATCAGCAGCTTTGCGCCTTCGAAAAATGGAGCCTGTGCCGGTACCAGCTTGATCTGACAGGGCCACTGGTTAAGACGGGAGACAGGATGGAATCCCGAATTGGGGGCATCTGTCTGAGCCGCTTCTTCTTCCCGCTTGAACTGCATCATACGGGAGCCGGGGCAGCCACCAGCAGGATGCTGTCCACCTGCTGCCAGATGAGCCATCATTGCGGCTTTGCGTTTTGTCTCGTCCTCAATCTGCATAATCTCTTCTGCTGACATGGATTTTCCTCCTTCCGCTGATGCAGCTTTCTGCTGTGCTGCCTTTACCGCTGCTTCATCGTAAGCCGGAGCTTCACGCTCCTCGAAAGTGATCGCACCGGTAGGGCATCCTGGCAGGCAATCTCCGAAACCGTCGCAGAAATTCTCCCTGACCAGTTTTGCCTTCCCATTTATGATATCAATGGCACCCTCATGGCAGGCGCTGGCGCACAGTCCGCAGCCGTTGCACTTCTCTTCATCGATCTTGATGATTTTCCGGATCATTTGTGGGCTCCTCCTTTGGCTCTCTTGATTCTGTGCCTTGATTATAGTATAATATATCAAACAGTTCGGTTGTATTTACAACGGAAAGGAACTTTTATGAAAGAATTTATTCCCGTGCTGAAGAGGACAAAACTGTTCGCCGGTGTAGGTGAGGATGATATCACTGCCATGCTTTCTTGCCTCGGCGCAAGACTTCGCACATTCAAAAAGGGAGACTATGTGCTGCGGCAAGGTGAGCATCTGGGTGACATTCTTGTCCTTGCGGAGGGGAAGCTCCACATTCAGAGAGATGATTACTGGGGCAACCGAAGTATCCTCGGACATATCGGAATCGGAGAAATATTCGGCGAGGCATATGTGGCACCGGAAAGCGGAACACTCCTGAATGACGTCGTTGCGTTGGAAGACAGTGCGGTTTTTTTCTTTGATGTGAAGCGCGTTATTACGACCTGTTCATCCGCATGCCGTTTTCATACGATGGTCGTCCAAAATCTGTTCTTTGCGATTTCTGAAAAGAACAGGAGCTTGGTTCAGAAGCTGGATTATATGTCAAGGCGTACGACGAGAGAAAAACTGCTTTCTTATCTTTCCGAAGAGGCGAAGAAACAGAATAGTCCTTACATCACGATTCCGTATAACCGGCAGCAGCTCGCGGACTACTTGTCTGTCGACAGGAGCGCAATGTCGAATGAACTGTGTAAGATGCGTGATGAAGGACTTCTGGAGTTTGAGAAAAATCGGTTTAAGTTGTTATAAAATGGATCGGAGGACGCCATGAAACAGATATCGAATAAGGAATATGAGAAGTACCAGCAGTACCAGACCGACAAGCTACGTGGCCGGATACTGACTCCAGACGGACTCCGCGTCGTCTGCGCCGGTCTGGAAAACGATCCGGAGAAGATCGGCATCCATATGCTGGAGATGCTGGCGAAGTTCAGGAGTGAAGGGCTCTTCGACGTCAGGGTTGAAGATGAATAAGGCAGGGTGAGCGGATGGAGAATTTGAATATTGCAGAAATGAGCCGTGATGAGCTGGTTCGACTCGTAGCAGAAAAATCGGATACGTTGGATTTGGATGTTCTCAAA
>JAFRKJ010000048.1 GCA_017431785.1 Bacillota bacterium
CGATGTCGCGCGTTGCAACTCCTACGGACAATTGCGTGATTGAAGCAATCAACGGTTGGGTAAAAGCAGAGATGTATGCTGAAGGCTGGCATAGAATGTTTGATTCTCCTGAAGAAATGATCGATACCTTTGTCTATTACTACAACCATTACAGACCCGCATATTCACTGCAATACAAAACCCCAGTTCAGTATAGAACTGATCTGGGGTATTTGTGATTGAGGTTTGACCTTTTTGAACTGTCTACTTTTAGTTGACAAGTTCACTGTAGGTTCCTCTTTTCATCTGAGTGGATTATACGTTTCAGCCTATCCTTTGTACGTCGTTTCACCGTTCATAATCGTTTCACAAACGCGTGTCCTGTAAACCTCTTCAATTGGTATCTCAAAAACATTTTGATCCAGAACGATCATGTCTGCATATTTACCGACCTCGATGGAACCGATCTTGTCTTCCATACGCATCTGATAGGCGTTGCTTATTGTATAGGCTGTAATGACGTCATCCATGGACAGTTTCTCCGATGCAGGCGCAAGTTCATATGCGCTGGGATAAAGATCCTCCCGGTACATTTTTCTTGTACATCCCATCTGAAGTCCCTTCATTGGTTCCAACCCGAAATCATCGGTCGGATAGTCCGATCCGGCACCGATCTTTGCTCCGCCCTTGAGTACAGATTTCAGTTCATACATCGGCGGCAGTTCCGGAGGGAGGATGCCCTTCTCTTCTTCAAAAGCGGCATGCCATACGAATGTGGTATTGGCGAGGATGCCGAGCTTTCCGAACTTCGGAACGTCTCCTTTATGAATGTATGTGGAGTGGGAATCTGTCACCCTTGTGTCGTTAAATCCCGCATCTCTTAAAGACTGTGTCATCACGACGAGTCCGTGGGCTGCCATGTCGCCGATGCAGTGGACGTTGATATCAAATCCGGCTTCGGCGATTTTCTTTCCCGCCTCGATCATTTCCTCATCGGTAAAAAATGATTTCGGCGCTGTTCCAATATTGAGATATGGAGCAGAAATCGCCGCGGTCAGATCCTCCAGTGTCCCATCCTGGAACATCTTCACGAAGCTGAACCTGCACTGATCATTGTCGACTTTTTTGTCTGCTGCTCTTTTGCACAGTTCCTTTGCTAAAGCGATTCCATCATCGACTTCCCCGATGCTGTTAACCATTACGCCGCAGCCGCTGAATCTCTGTTTCAGTTTGCCGCTTTTCACAAAATCGAGAAATCCATCTTTCATGTAATTGAGCATTTCTCCTAGGCCGCCCATATCGCACAGACCGGTCACGCCGTTGGCGGCGTATTCCTCTGAGAGTTCCAGCATGCTGGCGTTCACTTCTTCCTCATCGATGACTTCAACCCTGTCGGACACCGTGGAAGCCGCCATATTTTCCACCAGGTAACCGGTAGGATTGCCTTCCTCATCTCTGGCGAAATAACTTCTCCCCGGATGTGGGTCCGGTGTGTCCGCGGTAATTCCTGCCTTTTCGAGGGCGCAGGAATTGCACCAGGCTACATGTCCGCTGGTTCCGTAGATGAAAACAGGGACGTCGTCGCAAATACAGTCAAGCATGGACTTGTCCGGCCATATGCCGTTCTGGATAAAGTATTCTTCCTGAAAGCCCTTGCCGTGGTAATACTTTTTACCCGGGTGCGCTTCTATGTGTTTTCTGATTTCTTCCTGCATTCCCTCAAGCGTGTAGATCCCATTCAGAACGACACCGGACTTAAAGAACGCGCCCATCACAGGATGGCAGTGTCCGTCGATCAGACCGGGCAGCATCAGTTTTCCTTCCAGGTCAACGACCTCCGCTGCTCGCCCTTCTGTCTGCTCTCGTTCGATGAACGCCGCTGCGCCTGCGTTATCTCCCACATACGCAATGCGATTCCCGTCGATAACGACAGCCTCAGCCCAGTCGCGGTTTTCATTGACCGTATAAATTTTTCCGTTTGTATATGCTTTCATCTTTCTACCTCGCTTTTAAACCGAATAATACCGATTAAACCGGATAATATCTGTATGCAAAATCCAGAAGCTCACGCTGTTTCTTCCATGGGTCCTGCTCCATTTTCATGGTGCAGTCATTGCCGAATATCATCGTGTCTCTGGTCTGTGGATCGTATGGTTGCCACGGGGTTCCCTCGATGCCCGGATCTCCGTTTCTGGCGAAATTGGCCCAGGCAGTGCTCATGTCCAGAGCCAGCTGCGGGTCGATCTCGCCGGCAAACTGGGTCGCCGTGACATTATTCAGCGCATAAGCCACTTCGCAGGCGTGGCATGCTCCCATCCAGTCGTACAGCGTTGACTTTTTATCAAATCGATACATATACGTTTTGCCTCCGGCCAGCGCGTGACGGTAGGCAGCCTCTATGGACGGTATTCTGAAAAACGCTTCATTGAGAAGAGCCGTCAGCTTCCATTTCCGTTCCTCATCCGGCTGCAGTTTTATGAATTCATCGACCCGTTCCATTTCTTCGTCCGTCAACTGGGAGCAGAAGTGCTGCGCCAAATCCTCCACATACTGATCGTACATTACAAGATCTTCTCTGACGATTCTCTCGCGTTCTTCATCTGTAAATGGACTGAGGTCGATGTCATTCATCAGCAGAACGAAATACCGCCATTCGTCCGCCACCGTTCCGATCATGAAATCAATGTCTTTGCCTTTACCTTCTGCAAGAGCCTTGTACGGATCTGCAGGAATCGGACTGGTTCCGCCTTTCAGCGGCATAAAGTAGGCGTCGTTGAGGCACAAACCGGTCTCTTCATCGATTTCCGTATATGCGGCGAAGAGTTCTTCCACCGGAAGGGCTGCCATGTCGTCCATGGTTTTTGCTCCGGTCGCCGCCGCCAGGCATTGGGCCGGGCTTACGTCTTCTTCTATTTCTTTGGTGAACCGGTCCTCTCCATACAGGAGATTGAGGGTGCCGCTGTGGGCGATCACTCTCTTGAACAGGTTTTCAGCGCCGTCGCACAAAAGCAATGAAGAGACTAAGCCTCCGCCCGCTGATTCGCCGAAGATCGTGATGTTATCCGCATCTCCGCCGAAGCTGTCCGCATTCTCGTGGACCCACTTCAGGGACTGTATCAGGTCAAGGATGCCCAGATACGGTCCTTCCGGGTAGTCCTCCCCTCCCGGGATGCCCCCGAAATCAATGAACCCCATCATGCCGAGTCTGTAGTTCGTTGAGATCATAACCACATCCCGATGTTCCCGCACGAAGTGTTCGCCATCATAGAGCGGGTCTGAAGTGCCTCCAAAGTTGAATCCTCCTCCGTGGATGTAGAACATGATCGGCTTCTTCGGCTTATCGATATCTCCTGCCCATATATTGAGGGTCAGGCAGTCTTCACTCTGCCTGTTATGGCTTGCCAGCTCTGAATAACATTTGTACTGATATCCGGATGCACCGAATGTGGCAGCATCAAACAGTTCCTCGCTGTCCTCCGGCCTTTGAGGCGGTCTCCACCTGAGATCGCCAACAGGAGGCTTGGCAAAAGGTATTCCCTTGAAAATGAGAACGCCTTTCTCCTCATATCCGGCAAATCTCCCGTTCCTGCATGTTATGACAGGTCTGTCTTTGCTGTTCATCATCTCTCCCATTGCGTATTACCTTTCTGTATGTTTTCTCCCTGCGTGTTTTCTAGCTTCGGGCCTTTTAAGCTTTATATACCGTTTCTCCGCGCAGGAGTGTCTCCTGCACTTTGATGGTGTACAGCTGGGTTGCCGGTGTCGCCTCGATATCATGGTCGATCAGTATGAGATCCGCTGATTTGCCTACTTCGATGGAGCCGGTTACGTTTTCGAGATGCCACTGGTAAGCCGTATTGATGGTAAATGCCTGAATTGTCTGCTGCAGATCGATGGCGTCTTCCGGATTGTAACACTCCATATCCTTTGAAATCTCATAAAGAGGATCGATCGGCGTGTCTCTCCTTGTCATTGCCACCTGCATTCCCTGGAACGGATTGATCGGTGTAACCGGGAAGTCCGAACCAAAGGCGCATCTAACGCCTGCGTCCATAAAGCTTTTGCCCAGGAATGCCCTTTTCGCGCGGTCCATTCCCAGCATCATAATATACTCCGGTGCTTCCTCGATGCACCCGATCATCCAGTAAGGCTGAACGCTTCCGATGATGTTGTGCTCACCCATTCTGACCATATCTTCCGGCGTTACGAAAGAGCAGTGAGCAATAGCATCTCTCAGGTCTCTGCCGTCGTTGTATTTCTGTGCATTGATCATGCAGTCAATGGATGCCTGCGCGCCGTAATCTCCCATTGCGTGCACGTGGATATTATGGCCGTCTTTGCGGACGGTCTCCATGGATTTCATGAGATTGTCGTAATCCCAGAGGAAATCCCCCTTATATCCTGCCGGTATCCCGCTTTCCTTGCAGAACTCATCCGTATAAGGCACTATCATAGCAGGGGTTCCGTCTACGAAATACTTGATCGTATCGACCTTGAATACGTCTTCAACATTGTACTTTCCCCACTCTGCATTTTCTTTGGCATAGACTTCCTGCCAGTCATCATTGTAAATGGTGAGGACACCGTTCATCCTGACTTTCAGCGCGCCGCTCTCAGCCATTTCCTTTATGTACGCGTAGCTCTCTGCATCTCCGAGAAGATCAGCACCCATTGTCGTGCCGTTTTTGAAGAATACTTCCTGGCATTTGAGCATGGCTTCCTTGTTCTGTTCTTCTGTAAATGAATAATTCGGAATTCTTGCTAGTACACGGTTCATCAGATCTGGTTCCTGAAAGTATCCGTCCGGATAACCATCTTCTTCTCTTCTGATGGTTCCGCTTTCCGGATCCGGCGTATCGGCAGAAAGTCCCGCTGCCTCTATTGCCTTTGTATTGAGAACCATGACGTGGCCGCAGTAGGAAAGCATGACCACGGGTCTGTCCGGTACGACGGCATCCAGATCATGGCGCGTGAACGGTCTTGTCATTCCCTGAAGACCGCCCAGGAACCAGAAACGGTCCCAACCGATGCCCTGAATCACAGGATAGTTTTTGTGGGCATCCGCATAATCTTTCAGGACCTTCTGTATTTTTTTAATCACATCCTCCGGTGTATCATGTTTTTTGTCTACAACGTCGCTCACGTCGGCAACGGCGTATTTCTTTGCCGACCAGGCGAAATGCATGTGGGCGTCTCCGAATCCCGGGAGAACGCTTTTGCCTCCGCAATCAGTGACGATTGTCTGCTCGCCAATGTATGCTTCAGCGTCCTGATCGGAACCGACGAAGATGATCTTGCCGTCCGCAATACCTACTGCATCTGCCCGAATCTCTTTACCATCCAGCGTGACCGAATACACCTTCGCGTTTTTCAAAATCCTATCAGCTTTTACCGTCATTTCTTCCGCCTCCTCTTCCAGATATGCAAACTGTGACATGGCTGTGATTTCGTATGCTTTTTAAAGTATATGAAAAAGAACGAGAAAAAGCAATAAGCTGGAGTCTCTGGACTGTTCATGATGCTTTTGAACAACAGCCGGTTTGCGCGTATAATATCTTCATTAGAAAGGTGGCTAAACTATGGACCGATTCAAGAACCTGCTCTCGCTGGTAAAAGATCTGATCCTTCGGGGATTTGCGATGTTTCAGGACAACAACATGTCAGTGTATTCAGGCTACGCGACGCTGTTTATCGTGACAGCGGTGTTCCCCTGCATCATTCTGATCATATCCATCGTAAACCTGATTCCCGGCTATTCAGCAAAAGATGTTGCAGACATCCTGTTTCAGATTTTGCCGGATCTGGGATCCATCGAGGATTTTGCCGTATCTTTGCTGTTGGATATTAAAGATCAGTCCGGTGGACTGTTAGCTTCAGCTGCCGCCGTAACGACATTATGGTCTGCCAGCAAAGGTGTTATGGCGATCCAGAAGGGATTGAATCAGCTGGACAGCGAAGACGTTGTTAGCGAAGCGAAGGACGAAGCAGAGGTCGAAACAAAAGAAGATAAAAAACGCGGATTGCTGGAAAAAGGCATCGCCATCGCAAAACCTATTCTAAAGAGGCTGGCATTTACTTTGATGCTGATCATACTGATTCCTGCGCTTCTCATATTTGAAATGCTGGGAGACTCCCTCGCAAATACCATCTGTTCCGCCGTAAAAAAGGCGAATCCGGATGTGCTCAATTCAACGCTGGAGAATATCGACTCCTTCTTTCATATCAGCTCGCTGGTTGTCATTCTGTTAGCGCTTTTGGTGATCATGATCATCTTCGCCAAGCTGCCTGCAAAAGGCAGAACACTGAAGAGTCAGTTACCAGGTGCTTTAGCTACCGGTATATGCTGGTTCCTGTTTACCGAACTGTTTGCCTTCTTCATTCCGCGGTTTTACCACGCTTCTAATCTGTACGGATCGCTGGCATCCCTGTTCCTGGTGCTTTTGTGGCTCCGGTTCATCGTCATGATCCTATTCGCCGGCGGTGTTCTGAACCGTACGCTTGAAGAGCGACGTCAGGAAGGAATATTATAAAGAGACCTAGATGAAAGGAGTCCTTCATGAACAGGATAAACGATGAAAAGGACAAGCAGATAATAGAAGAACAAGCTTCGAGAATCCGTCTTCTTACCGATTTGACAAAGGCAGGAAGCTGGGTCATCAACTATACGCCGGACGGATCCGTGGCATCTGCACAATGGGGCGATGGCTTCCGCCGACTGATGGGTTATCATGACCAAAGTGATTTCCCAGATGATATAGAATCATTCCTTCAGGGCATTTACCCGGAAGACAGGGATACTTTTATAGGCAACCTGAACGCCGATGTCTTTGATGAAAAAATCATGAGTACAACAGGCTATGATTTTCGCTTTTACAGAAAGGATGGCTCAGTTCGGTGGTTTCGCAGCAAGGGCATACTGGTACGGGATTCTGAAGGCAAGCCGATGCAGTATAGGGGCGTGACGATAGATATCACCCAGGCAAAGGAACATGATGCACTGTATGCTGAACTGCAAAACGAATCCGCGTCTCTCGACACCATTCATGAAATGCTCGGATCCGGCAAATGGACCATGGATTTTGATGATTCAGGCGTGATGGAACGAGTCAGCTGGAGCGACGAATTCCGAAGAATGCTTGGGTATCATGACACAGATGTCTTTCCGGATGTACTGGAGTCCTGGTCTGACCTGCTGCATCCTGACGACAAGGAGCGCATACTGAAGGAATTTAATGAAACGATTTCCGACTATACAGGTCAAAAGACCTATGACGTAGAGTATCGTTTGTTAACGAAAAACAGAGGGTATCGCTGGTATCGGGCTGTTGGCAAACCGACACGTCGCCCTGATGGCTCACCTAAAACTTATGTCGGTGTGTTCATAGACATCACCGAGCGAAAGGAAATGATGCAGCAACTGGCGCAGCAGCGGGAATCGCTGAGTATTGCGCTGGAAGAAGCAAATCAGGCAAACAAAGCAAAGACAGCTTTCCTGTCTAATATGAGTCATGAAATCCGCACCCCAATGAATGCGATCATTGGGCTGGACAGAATCGCGCTGAATGATCCCGGCATTTCTGAAACGACACGAGAGCACCTTGAGAAAATCGGACTATCGGCTCAACATCTGCTCAGCATTATCAATGACATTCTTGACATGAGCCGTATCGAATCCGGACGTATGACTGTAAAGAATGAAGAGTTTTCTTTCGCAAGAGTATTGGCTCAAGTTAATACGATTATAAGCGGGCAGTGCCGTGACAAGGGTCTTGAGTATGAGTGTCGCATAAAAGGCGCGGTTGATGATTATTACATTGGCGATGAAATGAAACTGCGGCAGGTGATGATCAATATCCTCGGGAATGCAGTTAAGTTTACACCGTCAGGCGGCAGCGTCACATTTGTTGTGGAAGAAGTTGCGCGATTCGATGGGAAATCCACCCTTCGCTTTATCTTCAGCGATACAGGTATTGGGATGAGCCAGGAGTATCTTCCTAAGCTGTTTGATACTTTCAGCCAGGAAGATTCATCCAGCACAAGCCGTTATGGAAGCACAGGTTTAGGCATGGCTATAACCAAGAACCTCATCGAGCTGATGAACGGTACGATTACGGTAGAGAGCGAAAAACATAAGGGAACAACATTTACCGTTACAGTCACACTGATTGACTGCGATCGCAAAAGCACTGAAATAGAAGATAATATGCTGCACCCTCATGAGATGTGTGTGTTGGTGATCGATGATGATCTAATCGCCTGTGAAAACGCCCAGCTTGTGCTGGGACAGGTGGGTGTAAATTGTGAAAAGGCACTGTCTGGAGAAGAAGGTCTGCAGATGGTGAAAGTTCGCCATGCCAGACGGGAACCATATAATTTGATTCTGGTAGATTGGCGCATGCCTGATATGGACGGCATCGAAACAACCCGGCAGATTCGTGCTGCTGTAGGCACGGAAACACCTGTCATCATTCTTACCTCATATAATTGGGATGAAGTTGAGGAGGAAGCGAAGACAGCAGGTGTGGACACATTTGTTGCAAAACCACTCTTTGCAGGGAATGTGCTTGATGAGTTCAGGGAAGCCTTCAAAAAGAAGAATGCAGAGCTTGTACGAGAAACGGCAGATCTCAAAGGGCGCAGAGTGCTGTTGGCGGAAGATGTTAAAGTAAACGCCGATATTATGACTATGGTGCTCTCCATGCGTGAGATGCAAGTGGATCATGCAGAAAATGGGCGTATAGCCGTAGAACTGTTTGAAGAACACGAAGAAGGCTATTACGATGCTATCCTGATGGATATGCGGATGCCTGAGATGGATGGACTGGAGGCGACCCGGAGAATCAGATCTATGAACAGAGCTGATGCAAAGAAGATTCCTATTGTAGCGTTGACAGCAAATGCCTTTGATGAGGATGTCCAGCGCAGTATGCAGGCCGGTCTGAATGCGCACCTGAGCAAACCGGTGGAACCAGACGTTTTGTTTGAAACATTAGAAGGACTACTGCACCATTAATTTTCAGAATCCATAGAACATCTCCTCAATCCGGTCCACGTGCCGGGCAATCATCTGGCTGTCTGTTCCATGATTGAGATCATCACTTGTAATGAAATAATTCTTACCAAGAATGAAGCCTTCCTGGAGATACCAGTAGCTCTTCTTCCCAAAATCCATAGCATAAGACAGATCACCTATGCCGCCCAAGTGCTCAATGAGGATGAGTGTTCCATCAAAGCACAAAATCAGGAAGTCAGGGCATAATGTCTTCCGGTTTCCAAGCTGGTCGACGAACGTTACCGCGCAGTCATAGCGGAATAATATCCCACGTTCAAGCAGGAGATTATACCAGATGCATTCACCCTTGGAGCGCAGGCGAGTTCCGTTCTTTGCGTAAATCTCCTCTTCCGGAAAGGGATATGTGTTCCTGGGATATGGCGCTTCTGCCCATTCCCTGATTTTTTCGTAGCGCTGATTGAAACTGCTGTTTCTCGCAGCCATGCGGTATGCCTTTGGCATGTCCGCGACGACGTTCTCGAAGTCGTATTCCTGATACTGCCGTTCTAGTTTCTCAAGTAATTTCTGATCATATTGGAGACGCTTCAGTCTTTTCACCTTGAACTTGTCTGTAAACAGCTTCTGGACCGCATCCGATTCAATGAGACCGAGATAGACTTTGCGTACGGGTCCTCCCTTCTGCTGCCAGCGCTCATAGGCGTAGAGTTGGCCTCCCTGCTTCTTGATATACAGGCTGCCGCGTTCCTCACCATCCGGACGGCTCAAATCGATGAAGCGCTGAATCCGCCTCTGCTCGGTTTTTATGGCTTCCATAAACATATTCCCTGACATTCCCTTACCCCCCTCAAATCGTCTGTTTTGCTTCTTGGGTCTTCTAGATAAGCAGCATAGGGCAAAAGACCCACGGATTATAGTTAGAAGACCCATCTTTCGGCTCTGCCTGGAAGAAATCTGGGTCTTCTAAGAAAGTCCCATGGGTTCAAAGGCCCATGTAAATATCGGATAAGACCCACTCGACTTCAAGTGCATGTAATTCACGGAGTATATATTACCATAAATCCCATATTTTGTAAATACTAGCGCTACAAAAGCAGGATATCCTGGGATACTTCAAGCCTTTATCTCCTCTCTTGCTACTATTATATGTTTTTGTTTCTAACGATTCGGATGTTGTTAACTCTACTCAAAGTATGGTATAACGTGCATATGAACAAGCATTACGTCAAATACATTATGGCTTTGGGGCATTTCTGCGTGGATTTCACTCAGGGGACACTCTCTGCTGTGCTGCCGTTTCTGATTGCGTCACATCACTACAGCTACGCCACTGCCGCAAGTCTCGTCATGGTAACGAATCTGGTTGGATCTGTGATCCAGCCTGTTTTCGGCGTGCTTGCAGATAAAATAGACCGTCCGCATATGGTGACAGTCTGTGCGCTCCTCGCAGGAGGTGGGATGGCATCTGTCGGATTCATCCCGAGTTTCTGGGGTCTTTGCATTGCGGTCATTATTACAGGTATTGGTGTCGCGATGCTACATCCGCAGGCGGCCAGAATGGTCAACAGGATGGCTGATGCAAACAACATGGGAATGAGCATGGGCATTTTCTCTTTTGGAGGCAATGCAGGGTTTACCCTCGGTCCTGTCGTCGCGGCGGGGGCAATCACCATACTCGGACTGAAAGGAACCCTCACGTTCCTGATTCCTGCCTTTGTATTTGCACTGATCATGGTCCTCTTTTACAGAAGCTACGAGGGCGAAGCAAAGATGGCGCCGCGCGAGGAAGCGACCGCGGGGCTGCCGGCAGACGACTGGTGGGGCGCGTTTCTTAAACTCGGCGTATTAATCACCTGCCGTTCTATCATATTCAGCGGTTTCAGTACATTTCTAATCTTATATTTGATTGAAGAGTTCTCCCTCAGCAAGCCTGCGGGCAGTGCGCTGCTGAGTCTGTACTTCGGAATCGGTGCACTCAGTTCACTGCTGGGTGGCAAGCTTGCCGATGTCAGCGGTCTGAAGAAAACGCTCGTCTTTTCCTGCTGTATTTTAGTAGCGGGAACTGCGTTGTTTGCGCTCAGCGACAGCCTGGCTCTTACTGCCTGCATGATTGTTGTGCTAGGCCTGGGCAGCAATATCGGCTACAGTGCTATGGTCACCCTCGGTCAACTATATCTGCCTAATCACATCGGGCTTGCTTCCGGAGTTACGCTGGGACTGTCCGTGAGCATCGGCGGAATTCTGGCGCCGGTGCTGGGAAATCTGGGGGACGTCCACGGACTGCGTATTGTGTTTTTTATTCTGGCTGGACTGGCTATCCTTTCGATGCTGATGTCGTTTGTTGTGCCGAGCAGGAGCAAGGGCCAATCTGCATCTCATTCCGACGAAGAGTAGAATTAAGTTATACTATACGGCATTTTATTGCAACAATGGAGCATAGGGGGATTACGCGGCGGGGCCCCTGCCCCTTCGCCGTCCTGCGCGCGGCCCAGCCGTGCTCGGACCGTGAAGGTCCACCGGACCTTCACGCCCTTCGGGTTCGATCCCCCTATGAGTATTTCAAGATAACGCAAAAGGACGGGTTTTACCCGTCCTTTGCGTTATGGTGGAGCATAGGGGGCTCGAATTTGCCAAAAACCGTGAAATCGTTGCAATTTAGGGAAAGGAGTAAGACACCGTCCCCGCTTGTGTTCAAGATAGTGTTCAAACATACCTTCTATGAGTGTTCATTCTATCTTTTGAAAATCTCTAAAAATCAAAAGATATTCAAAAGATAACTCCTTTTTTGAGATTTCTATCGTGATTACTTCTTACAACATCTTCTATTTCTACTGGCACTGATGAAGAGTGATACTCTCATTTATGTGTTCAAGAAACTCGCCAACCTTCTTTTGTTCTTCAACATCTTGTGGAATAGTTATTGGCATCTGCATGAATACTTTATCAGTTATACCGAATCGATCTGCACGTGCTCCGCTATTTCCATTTTGTCTCATAAACGTATGCCAGCTTCCCGATTGGAAGAACCATTCCAGGTAATCGAGATTAATACCACGTGTCCTAAATACTGTATACAGCGGCGACATAGCGCCGGCCCGCCCCAATTTATTTCGCTTAATAGGGCCATAAGGAGCAGTGGTAGAAATGCGAGGGTTATAAACATAATCATCTGGTTCAACCACATAATAGCCATTCACGTTTTCGTTGTTGGCAATATCCTTATCAAAGAAGTCGCGTTGTGAAATAATCCCATGTTCTGCTGAATTTGTTAGGACTTCATCTACCACAAGATCCTGATTCTTGCGCACAACCTTAGATGCAATGTCACCCAACTTACGCTGTTCCCAAGAATAAAACTTCGGCGTGATGACTAGCAACACTGCCATGATGTTTGAATAAGCCTTACACTGATGAAGAGTGATAAGGTTATCGAGAGAGTCCATATAGTCGCCAATAGCCTTTTGCTCTGCAAGACAAGTCCATGGAATTTTGATTGTTTTCATCCCGGCAATATCAATGCTACGCCCATCACGAATTCCATAAACATGCGGCTTCAGCGCTTTGTCGATGAATTTTGATGACCTAAAATAGGCATAATAAAATCTCGAATCCGTTCCTTCTCCGTGGAACGTGTGGTATGCCGGACTGATAATTCCAAGCGTTGACGCCTTTTCAAGGCCTCCCTCGAATGAACGAAGATGGACAATGAAATCACCTTCATTTACCATTTTGTAGTTAGTCAGGTTAGCTTTGTCGTACTGTAGATTTCGATCGGATTCATCACGGCGTATAGTCCCCCCGCCCTGAATAATAGTTAGCGCAGGTAGTTCAGGATGACCTTTTTCGGAGTACTCCTCGAAGATATCTCCTAACTTACGCTGTTCCCAAGAATAATTAACAGCCAGCACGAATCTGACCTTTACATCTAATCTATAAGACTTGACAGAGACCTCATAATGGCATCAACATCCTTGTTTTCAAGTTCCTTTATGACGTGCAGATACACTTTTTGTGTTGTAGTCATACTGGAATGGCCAAGCCGTTGTGCGACACTCCCCGTCGAGACACCATCAAAAAGCAACAACGATGCATGAGTGTGTCTTAACCCATGCACCGTTATAACCGGAATATCTGCAGCTATACAATGCCTTCGTAGAACATCGTTGACTGTCGAGTTATAAACTTTCTTCTCCTTACCAGCGAAAATGGGTTCATCGGGATTCATGTCCTGGATTAATCCGAAAAACTGAATTACCGTTTGCCAGTCTAGACGAATCTTGCGAATGGAAGATCTGTTCTTTGTGGGCAGGAAACCACCTTCGCCTTTATAATCCCAGGTCTTATTGATCGAAAGCAACTGTCGCTTGAAGTCAAAGTCTTTCGGCGTGATCGCAAGCGCTTCTGAAAAACGCAACCCTGTCTTCGCGATTAATAATATCAGCCAATCCCAGGATATTGAGTCGCCCAGTGTCAAATTAGAAAGCAGTCTTTGGAGTTCATATCGGCTGATGTACTTCTGCTTCTTGTCCCCTGGAGGCTTTCCCTTAATGACTACCTTCCGTGTCGGATCTCGTTCTATAAGTTGCTCGTCCACAGCGTCCATGACAGCTGCTTTTAACTGATGGTGGAAATCCATCGTTGTCTGCCGCTCATGCTTCTCAGCATAACTATTAATGAGTTCTTGATAAACAGAACGATTGATCTCGCTGACTTTTAATTCAGGAGCTAGTGCCCGAAGCCACTTTGCTGTCATCTCATATTTCTTGAGCGTCACATCTCGTATAGCTCCAGACTTATACACTCTAATCCACTCTTCGTAATACTGGCTAAACAACATGTCTGTATTCATCGTTTTGTCCATAACACTCCTTTCCGGTCAATTCGTGCTGGCAAACGAATCATACATGTTAGAACTGGCTACTTGCTCTCCAATTCTTTGCGAAGTTCATCAAGAATGCGTCCGTGATATGTAAACCATAGAGTCCCCTGTACCGAATGATTAAACCCTTTAAGCTTCTGCGCTAACGCCGACAAAGAAGTCGTTTCTTCTCCGTATTTAATGCTCATGTACGGTAAAGAAGCAAGCAACCGAAAACAATAGATAGACCGCCAGCACTACACTATTCCGAACCAAAGACCAAAAGATAAGCATTTTGAGAAAATCTAAACTTTTGGATTTTCCTACAATGCCGACTACG